>CAYTPE010000104.1:0-1608 GCA_964439885.1 uncultured Gammaproteobacteria bacterium | reverse complement strand
ACCGTACACTGCGACAGCGCCGCGCATCACGCCATCGAGGGTTACTTGGCCGCCCGCGAGAATAACGTCTCCGGTTGTGCTCGCGCTGCTCGAAAACACCACTGTGCCGCCGGCGACAATCGTTTCACCACGAACAACACCATTCACGATCATATTACCACCAACCATGCGCAGATCTTCCTCAATCGTACCGTTCATTTGCACCGTGCCACCCACGACGACAACATCGTTGGTCACCATGCCCCCAAGGAGTACCGTACCGCCGGCTGCGTAGATATCCCCATTCACCGTGCCGTCGATGGTCATTTGACCACCCGCCGCGTATATATTCTCGTTCACTGTTTCCCCACGAGGAATAGAGTAACTATCCCCGCTACCAACCCGTGCTGCCCAAGCAATGTGTGGGGCGAGCAGAAACAAACCCACAAGCCAGAATATATGTTTCTTCATATAAAGAATGATTACCCGATGGTCCAACTCACCGGTAAATAAATTATATCGTGTAGGTAATTATTGCGCCTGAGCTTGCACAGTAGACATACTTCGTATATACCGATTCACTGCATAAATACCCAAAAGCACATTTATCACCATGAAAGGCAACGGTCCCACTCCTTGGTTTATGCCCCGTATATTGAGAGAAATAATCATTGCGATAATTGCTACACCCATCGTAATGGCAAAAACTATCAACGGTACGGTTAGTAGCAGTCCATTGTACTGTTTCTTTAAGGCCAAACGTGCAATTACTACCATTGCTGGCAATATAAACGCCAAATCCATTACATGAACCGGATTCACCCAAAATCCCACATCTCGTGCACTTGCTGGCACCTGACCTGACACCATATTTGGCAAAATTTCTAAAAGCCACAGCGTCCCAAAAAGGACACCGTTCACCAATAAATATACGCTTGGCCAATAGGTAAACGATTGTTGCTCGATTCGTTCATCACGGTCATTTTGCAAAAAGAGTACTATTCCGATGATGGAATAAAACGAAAGCCCAAGCAACGCAACATACACGAGAAACAACCACCCCATGTGCATAAAAAACGCATAGAGCGCGTATGAATACGCAGTATAAATCAGGAGACCTAGCCAGACGAGTACCGCGCCGATCGATCCTTTTCTGACCAAAAACAACACAACCACAAACACCGGTAACACAACCGCGACCGTGGCCACGTCTTGACCCATACCCTGCGCTGCCCAAGACGGATGCTCTTGCGCATAGATACTGGGATCAAAAATTCCTCCGATTCCTGCGACCGCCGCAAGTGCCACAATGAGGTAGCTTATTTTTATCCATTGCGAAGGTGCTGTCATAGGCACAGATTGTAAGTGAACAAGGGTATTGTACTCCTTCCAAAAATCACTGCAACTGCAAAAGACGGCCATGCCGTCTTTTGGTTTCATTATTTTTCTGCCGCAACCTGCTTCAAGACATCAATATCAAGTTTTTTCATCTTCAGGAGTTCTGCCATCACTCGCTCCGACTTCTCGCGATTCGGATCGTGCATGAGCGCGCTGAGCTCTTGTGGTATGACTTGCCATGAAAAACCGAATTTATCTTTGAGCCAGCCGCATTGTCGCGCTGCCTCATCA
>CAYTPE010000103.1:0-1621 GCA_964439885.1 uncultured Gammaproteobacteria bacterium | reverse complement strand
CTGATTAGTGCGATTTTTACTACGGTATTGGTCGTCTCTAATATCATCGCGGTAAAAGTCGCTGATTTTGGCGGATATTTTTTAACCGCTGCCGTGATTTTTTTTTCCCATCAGTTATATTATTTCCGATATTTTGACAGAAGTATATGGGTACGCAGCCGCTCGGCGGGTATTGTGGACGGGTTTTTTGTGTAATGCCGTAGCCGTTATCGTCATTACCGTGGCTGTACAGTTGGCGCCGGCGCCCTTTTTTACTGATCAGGCGGCCTATGCCACAATTTTAGGTTTTTCCGGACGATTGTTGGCGGCTTCGTTCGTGGCGTACCTATGTGGAGGTTTTACCAATTCATTTATCATGGCCAAGATGAAAGTCTGGATGAAGGGTAAAAAATTATGGATGCGCACCATTGCATCTACTGTTGTTGGAGAAGGTATTGATACGGCTATTTTTACCAGCATTGCTTTTGCTGGGGTGTTTGCTAGTGGTCAGCTAGTTAGCGTAATCGTGGCGGAATGGATTGTAAAAAGTTTGTTCGAAATTGTGTGTACTCCAATCACCTATAGTGTAGTTAATTTTTTGAAGCGAGCCGAGAACATTGATCACTATGATATAAAGACTGACTTTAATCCTTTAAAATATTAAATATTGAATAAGACTGATACCTATGCCCACACGTAAACAAGATTTAATCAATTTAAGTAAATTAGGAAACAAGGCCTCTCCAACCCGCACGCTCGAAGCCTTCCCCAATCACGCCGGGGCGAATATGGAAATAAATTTGCATTGTACTGAATTCACTTGTCGCTGCCCACTCACAGGTCAGCCGGATTATGCGGAAATAGAGATCAGTTACGTACCAGATAAATTTATAGTTGAATCAAAGTCGTTGAAACTGTATCTAGAAACCTATCGTGATGTCGGTGTATTCCACGAACATTTAGCGGTAGATATCGGCCAGGATTTTGTGAAATATATTAAGCCAAAGAGTGTGGAAGTGACGGTGCTCTTCAATACTCGCGGAGGGATTGCAATTGATGCTACTTGGAGGTCTAAAAAATAACAATTTATCAATTTAACAATTATATCCATATGTCAAAAGTTATTGGTATCGATCTCGGCACAACAAACAGCTGCGTCGCCATCATCGAAGGTGGTGCGCCTAAAGTACTAGAAAACAAAGAAGGTGCTCGTACCACACCTTCAGTCATTGCTGTCAGCAAAAGTGGCGAGCGTTTGGTCGGCCAATTGGCCAAACGCCAGGCAGTGACTAATCCGGAAAACACCTTGTATTCCATCAAGCGTTTGATTGGTCGCAATTGGGAAGACGAAGAAGTGCAGCGCGACCTCAAGCTCATGCCGTACAAAATCGTCAAATCCGGCAACGGCGTAAAAGTCTTAATGCAAGGCAAAGAATACGCGCCACAAGAAATTTCGGCGATGGTCTTGCAAAAGTTAAAAGCTGACGCCGAAGAGCGCCTGGGTGAAAAAGTAACCGAAGCGGTTATTACCGTACCAGCCTATTTTGACGATGCGCAGCGCCAGGCGACCAAAGATGCTGGTGAAATTGCGGGTCTCAAAGTGCTTCGTATTATTAATGAACCCACCGCAGCGGCTCTTGCC
>CAYTPE010000102.1:0-1666 GCA_964439885.1 uncultured Gammaproteobacteria bacterium | reverse complement strand
GTATACTACCGGACCTTCCACAAGGCTCGCTTCAAGCGCGTTCACCTCTGGCACAAACACGCGTTTGAATCCCCGTGCTTTGGCATACAAGGTGAGCGGTAAAATACCATTTACATGTCGAACCGTACCGTCGAGCGCCAACTCTCCTACGAGGAGCGCGTCATCAAGCTCGAGTGGTAGGTCGTTGCTGATACCAATGATACCCACGGCCATCGGCAAGTCGTACGCTGGACCTTCTTTTTGAATGTCGGCTGGCGCCAAATTGACCAAAATACGAAAATTGAACGGATATGAAAAACCGGAATTCTTCAACGCTGAATGAATCCGGTCTTTAGCTTCTTTGATAGATGTGTCCGCCAGCCCAACTATACTAAAATTGGTTTGTCCTTTATGAATGTCTACTTCTACCTCCACCGGCACACAGTCGAGCCCCATCACCGCTGCCGAATTAAGTTTCACAAATGACATACTCCTCCTTGTTTAAATTTCATTCCTCTATTATACGCTTTTTTCGCAATGAATGTAAGTACAAAAGAAATCCGAGTACGATGAGTATGTCTCCAATGTTAATCACGGCGGTAAATACTCTGAGATAATCAATCGTAAAGGCAGACTGAACCCGATCGATAAAATTGGACAAGGCGCCGGCGATAATGCAAGCGAGTGCCTGAATTCGATAGAGATAGCTCGACTCATCGGCTTGGTGGTGCCCAGCTAGCTCGCGAGTGAGTGAGAACAACATAATAAGCATGACCGGAATGGTAGCAAAAATGACAAGCACACTCGGCACAGGAATGCTAAAAGCAATGCCGG
Organism: uncultured Gammaproteobacteria bacterium; assembly: GCA_964439885.1. GTDB lineage: Bacteria > Patescibacteriota > Patescibacteriia > Magasanikbacterales > GWA2-37-8 > CAYTPE01. The sequence continues at coordinate 853 of CAYTPE010000102.1, read as the reverse complement.
CGTTGTAAAACGGCTCCCACCCAAACCAACCGCCGAGTGTGAGGTGGGGTTCACGCCAACCATGCGTCGCTTGCCACTTCAACCATTGATCAAGTATTAAAAAAAGCCCGGGCAGAGCTGTGATCAGGGCTTTTTTGAGAGTCATAATATGTTTGAATAGCACTCGCTACTACGTATTTGTTCTTAGGCTTCCTGCACAATCGCTTTTTTGCATTCCACACAAGCACTCGATGTGGGCCGCGCGAGCAAACGCTTCTCGTCGATCGGCTTCTTGCAGTAGCGGCAAATTCCATAGGTGCCTTCATCTAAACGTTTGAGCGAACTAACGACGTCGCGCATGGTTTTTTCTAGATCGTCCTTCACCGAAATGTTTGCTTCGTAATCGGCCACTGCTTGGCCTTTATCTTCTTCAGCGTCGCCATAATCAGGAAAAGTACCTGATTCGGCGCCATCTGCTTTGGCGAGCTGCGCCAACTGCTTCTCAAGCATCACGCGCTGCTCTTCGAGCAAATGGGTTATTTTCTTAATAAATTCTGCCGAAAAAACTGTCTTCGTAACCATACCAATGCCTTTTAAAATAAAAGTACCCACTGAAGGGCTTCTCCGATAATCTCTATTACTTATCCCATAATAACCCAAATGAACGCATTACGTCAAGTGAGTGCTGCCCGAAAAAATCAAAATAAAAAGGTTTTTGCCAATTTTTTGGCTTAAACAAGCTTTTTTTTAAACAAAAAAACCGCGGGTGTACCCTCAAAAATAAATATGTGGTGCTCTCGCGGTTAGACTGCCAGACGAGAGCAATTCGACAGAAGTCGAACGAGCCACAAGTCAATGACAGAAAGATCCGAAC
>CAYTPE010000101.1:0-1745 GCA_964439885.1 uncultured Gammaproteobacteria bacterium | reverse complement strand
AAAGGCGGGATTCGTGCACGACCTGCCGCCAACTGCTGCACCCATACTTGGCCGGTAATTGATCGGGATGCCGTTCTGCAATCCAACGTCCAGCGCTGGCGACCGGCGTCCACTCTTCGACAGCCAACTCATCTGCTGCCTCACGCAATGCGCGAACAATTCCGGCAGCAGGCCAATCCACCGAGCCATCCGGCGCTATACCGTTGATCACCAGATCACGGAAGGCATCGGACTGGGCAAAGTCAGCCGCCAGGCGACGGGCCTGATCCATGTGCTCCGCCCAGCCTCGCAGTTGCTCAAAGTGTTGATCGATGCGACTGTAGGCCGCCACCAAGGACTCTTGCGCACCACGGCATCCGTCCAGATTCCAAAGGTCGTGCTGGTCGATGAAGTGGTGCACCAGGTTGTTCCGCAGCAGAACCAGTTCCTTCAGATCGTTTTGCGTCGTATCGAAATCCTCGGCAGACATCCGCAAGCTCATCTTCATCTTGAACGAGATGATGTTGTCGGGCGCATCTGGTTCGGCGACCTCGTCTTGGTCGCCGCTGGTGACATACGTTCCGAGCAGCGTGCCAACCAACGTACCCAGAGTCTTGTTTGCGGCATCCGCAATGCGCTCCGCCTGGTTCGATTCGAGGGGTGATCCTGACGCGGAGATTTCGTGGTGGGCCACGATGGCCTTCATCAGTTGTTCGTACTGCTGCAGACGCAAGAGACAACGGCCCAGCATTCGCTGCACCTCGCGTTGCAATGTCTGCAGTTCTTCATCTATGGGTTGGATCGGTAAGCCTGTCATCGAGGGACTCACCGTACTGGCAATTGCCCGTTCGAGACGAACTGATCGAAGCTGTCAAAGCTCTCGCCGTCTTGCCAAGACCGATCCCATGACCGTGGTTCAGCACTTTCCAGTAGCAGAAGGGTCAGGACGCGATCTCCTGTGGTGTAGCTGTGCTTGAACTCGCGCAACTTCATGTGTGGTGCCTCCTCCGGGCACCAGATCGCGGCAGACATCTCCGTGCCATCCCACTCCTGCTCAACGGTGGAATCAGCAGCCAGGGTGCCGGGTAATGGTTCCTGCGGATCGTCAGTGCGCCGAATGCGGGCGCGCGTCTTGACCGCGCTGCTGCTGCGCCATTCGTACTTCACGAAACCGTTGTCCCAATAGACAAGGATTGCTCGCTGCGTGGTGAATTTGATGAACCGAATACACAGCGCCTCGAACGACACCTGGAACCGTTTGGCAAGGGCGCTCAGGACATGCAAGTCGATGCGCTGGTTCGAGATCCACTCGCGCAGCAAGTCGCCAGGCATCAGCAGGTTGCTGGCAAAGTCGTCCGCCTCACGTTCGATGACACGGATGGTGTCAGCGCCGGAGTACACGCTTTCCTTGTCGCAGTTGAAACTTTGCCGCTGATCTCGGTGGAGGATGAAGTGGCCCAGCTCGTGGGCGATGGTGAAGCGCTGGCGTTCTGGATTGGCCTTGCCGTTATAGAAAATACCCCACTCGGCCGTGTCCTTTGGGTTGCGCACGAGCATGCCTTCGCAGGCATTGACGTCCAGCACCATCGGGGCTTTGATCTCCCGCACCCCTTTGCCGTAAGGCGTCTCCGGAAGCATCTGACGGACGACTTCCAGATCCACAGCATCCGGCATGCCGTCGGCGTGCCAGGCCCGCAACCATCTCAAGACAGTGCTGGCCGCGATGGAACCGGTGAGGGGCTGGGATGCGCTCAATTGTCAGACCG
>CAYTPE010000100.1:0-1764 GCA_964439885.1 uncultured Gammaproteobacteria bacterium | reverse complement strand
ACAGTAAAGCCAGTTTTAACGCTATTTTTACGTATGTCACCGAAAGAAAAGAACAATTCAGCCAACGTTGGTTTTGAGGTGCAGCTGTGGGCCGCCGCCGATAAAATGCGCAATAACATGGACTCGGCGGAGTATAAGCATGTTGTGCTCGGTTTGCTATTTCTCAAATATATTTCTGATGCCTTCGAAGAAGCGCATTTAAAAGCGCTTGATGACGGCGAACGGTATCAGGGGATGGAAGAAGACACCGAATATTATAAATCGGAAAATGTATTTTGGGTGCCTCCAAGTGCGCGGTGGAAATATATAATGGATAACGCACCTAAACCGGAAATAGGTAAAATTATTGATGATGCGATGGTGGCTATTGAAAAAGAAAACGGCAGCCTCAAAGGTGTGCTTCCCAAAATTTATGCTAAACCAGACCTAGATAAGACCCGTCTTGGTGAGGTAGTCAATCTTATCAGTTCTATCGGGCTTGGCAGTAAAGAAAATAGGAGTAAAGACATGCTGGGCCGTGTGTACGAATATTTTATCGGCAAATTTGCCGAAGCCGAAGGCAAGGGTGGTGGAGAATTTTTTACCCCACAATCGGTTGTAAAATTATTGGTAGAAATGATTGAACCATACAAAGGCCGTGTTTACGATCCGTGTTGTGGCAGTGGCGGCATGTTTGTGCAAAGTGAAAAGTTTGTGGAGGCGCATGGCGGTAATAGAGACGATCTCTCAATATCTGGGCAAGAATCAAACCCCACCACCTGGCGACTGTGCAAAATGAATTTGGCCATTCGTGGTATTGACGGCAAACTCGGCCTGCATCACGCCGACACATTCCACAATGACTTACACAAAGACCTCAAAGCAGATTTTATTTTGGCCAACCCGCCGTTTAATATCAGTGATTGGGGAGGGGAGAGGCTCCGTGACGATGTACGGTGGAAATACGGCGTGCCGCCAGTGGGTAATGCCAACTACGCCTGGATTCAGCACATGATCCATCATTTATCTCCCACGGGCATTGCCGGGTTTGTGCTCGCGAACGGATCGTTATCATCAAATACATCGGGCGAGGGCGAGATACGAAAAAAATTGATTCAAGAAGGCTTGGTAGATTGTATTGTGGCTATGCCGAGTCAACTTTTTTACACGACGCAGATACCGGTGTGTTTGTGGTTTGTTTCACGCGATCGCCATAACCATAAATTCCGTGACCGCCATGATGAAATATTATTTATCGATGCGCGAAAAATGGGCACCATGGTAACGCGTAAAAATCGCGAGCTCACCGACGAAGATATTTGGCGTATCTCCGACACGTATCATAGCTGGCGCAATAAAGACGGTAAGTATCAGGATGTAAAAGGTTTTTCTAAGGCTGCCAAAATTGCCGAAGTGGAGAAAAACGGTTTTGTGCTGACCCATGGGAGATACGTGGGTACGGATGTGGTGGAGGAAGATGACGAGGTGTTTGAGGAGAAGATGAAAAGACTAACAAAAGAGCTTGCAGATCAGTTCACACAATCAAAAGATTTAGAACAAAGAATCGAAAGTAATCTTAAAAGCATTGGTTTTAGCTTAGATTAAAGTTAGTTGATATTACGTTGATTAATATCAACAAAATAGTCTTTTTTGTTGATATTTCGACGGGCAATGTCAACTAAATTAAACAAAGCGTTGATGTGGATAAACCATTTTAAATACTTTATGAAGATGCCTGCAATATTATGACCCCAGAAGAAATTCTAAAAAAAATTGAAAACGCTT
>CAYTPE010000099.1:0-1861 GCA_964439885.1 uncultured Gammaproteobacteria bacterium | reverse complement strand
AGCCGGTGCAGCGTCGGTGCACGGTTGAGCAGGACCGGATGTTCGCGGATGACTTCCTCGAGGATGTCCCACACTTCCGATCGCTCTTTGTCCACCATCTTTTTCGCGCTCTTGATGGTGGTGACGAGCCCGCGCTCTTCAAGCTTGTTGTAGATAAACGGCTTGAACAGCTCGAGCGCCATCTTCTTCGGCAGACCGCACTGGTGCAGACGCAGCTCGGGACCGACGACGATAACGGAACGACCGGAATAGTCGACGCGCTTACCGAGCAGGTTCTGACGGAAGCGTCCCTGCTTGCCCTTGAGCATGTCAGAGAGCGACTTGAGCGGACGCTTGTTCGGACCAGTGATGGTCTTGCCACGCCGACCATTGTCAAACAGCGCGTCCACCGCTTCCTGGAGCATCCGCTTTTCGTTGCGGATGATGATCTCCGGCGCGTTGAGTTCTTGCAGCCGCTTGAGACGGTTGTTGCGGTTGATGACGCGGCGATACAGATCGTTTAGATCGCTGGTCGCAAAGCGCCCACCGTCGAGAGGCACGAGCGGACGCAGATCCGGCGGAATCACCGGAATCACTTCCAGCATCATCCACTCTGGCTTGTTCGACGACTCGCGGAACGCCTCGACGACTTTGAGTCGCTTGGCGATCTTCTTGCGCTTCGCTTCGCTCGTCGCATCGCGCATTTCACCGCGCAGCTGCTCGGCAAGCTGATGGATGTTGATCTTGCGCAGCAGATCGCGAATCGCATCGGCACCCATGCGGGCTTCGAATGCGTCTTCACCGCCAAGTTCCTCGACGAGCTTCTGATAACGGTCTTCCGTCAGCAGCTCACCGACCTGGAGTCCCGAGTTTCGCGGCTCGACCACGACATAGGACTCGCAGTACAGAACTTTTTCGAGTTCCTTGAGCGTGATGTCGAGCAGGTTTCCGATCCGGCTCGGCAGCGACTTCAGAAACCAGATGTGCGCGACAGGAGTCGCGAGCGAGATGTGACCAAGCCGCTCACGCCGGACTTTGGACTGAATGACTTCGACGCCGCATTTTTCGCAGACGACGCCGCGGTGCTTCATGCGCTTGTACTTGCCGCAGTTGCACTCGTAGTCCTTCACTGGGCCAAAAATCTTGGCGCAGAACAGACCGTCGCGCTCCGGCTTGAACGTCCGGTAGTTGATCGTCTCTGGCTTTTTGACTTCACCATGAGACCACTCGCGGATCTTGTCCGGCGACGCGAGGCTGATGCGGATGGCGCTAAACGAAAGCGGGTCCTTGGGCTTCTCGAAGAAGTTGAAAAGATCCTTCACGAGATTCTCCTTACAGTTGCGAGCCTACCGCGTTACGAAGCGGCGCCAATCTTGGCCACCACCTCACGAGCCATCTGCTGGACTGCCGATGAGGCAGTGTCCTTCTGAGGCGCGCTTGGGTCTTCAATCAGCTCAACGTTGAGACAGAGCGACTGCAGTTCCTTGAGGAGCACGTTGAACGACTCCGGCAGACCGGACTCGAGGTTGTGCTCTCCCTTGACGATCGACTCGTACATCCGCGTGCGGCCAACGACGTCGTCGCTCTTGACGGTGAGGAACTCCTGCAGCGCGTACGCAGCGCCGTACGCTTCCATCGCCCAGACTTCCATCTCTCCAAGACGCTGACCGCCGAACTGGGCCTTGCCACCGAGCGGCTGCTGCGTAACCAGAGAGTACGGTCCAATCGACCGTGCATGGATCTTGTCGTCGACCAAGTGGTGTAGCTTCATGATGTACATGACGCCGACAGTCACATCGTGATCGAACGCAATGCCCGTCTTTCCATCGAACAGAATCGACTGTCCGTTGTCCGACTGACTCGCCATGGTGAGCGCAGTCTT
>CAYTPE010000098.1:0-1963 GCA_964439885.1 uncultured Gammaproteobacteria bacterium | reverse complement strand
GGCGGCCAACACGAAGCTCTATCAACCTACAACGCTGCCCACTGCCCACAACCCACTTCCCAGTATTACTTTTGTAGGCAAGAATTACGGCAATAGGCCTAGCTATATTACTGCTTTAAAATCAGCGGGACTAAAGGCCGAGGGTTATGGCAGCGGCTGGCAAAAAGGCAGGGTGGAGTTTAATGCCATGCTGGAAATTTTCAGCCACTCGAAAATTAATTTGAATTTTACCGAAAGCCCTTATACGACTTTTAAAGAGCGAATGAAATTTATAGCTAAGTTTTTTGTAAAAAAAGAGTTTGGAAAATTTAAGTCAAATATCCAATATCCAATATCCAATATCCAATCTTTCCTTGGTGCACAAAGAAGGCAAATAAAAGGCCGAACTTTTGAGGTTCCGGCTTGCGGCGGTTTTTTGCTGACAGGCAGCGCTGACAATTTGCAAGACTATTATATTGACGGCAAAGAAATCGCAGTATTTAAATCCGCAGGGGAGATGGTAGAAAAAGCCAAGTATTATTTGGAACACGAACCAGAACGGGAACAAATAGCAAAAGCCGGTTTGGAGCGGACAATAAAAGAACACACCTATGAGCAGCGTTTTAGGGAAATTTTTAAAAAAATGGACTTAATTTGAATTATTTGAAAATTAAGCCATACAAATAACTTAGGCTTGGGTGCAAATTTTGTAGTTCAGCTTCGCTAAATTCCTTTAAAGATTCTTCGCTTGCGTATTCTTTTGGGTCAAGCGAGGTTTTTATTTTGTCTATTTCTTGTTCGGTTAATTCTATTGCGAAAGTATAGGTAAGGTCGTCTATTGGTCTGTCTTGCGGCTGTTGTTGGCGGTCTTTCCACTGGTGGCGGACGAAAGTTATAAATTCAAATTTTTCGGCTTCAATTTTTAGCCCGGTTTCTTGCTCAAATTTTCTTTGAATGGCGCTTATAGGGTCTTCACCCCGAATAACTCTGCCGCCAATAACCCACCAGCCTTGCATGGGTTTGGAAATTCTATTAGCCAGGAAAAAGGTTTTCTTTTTTTTGTTTATTATGACTGCATCGGCACACACAACAACCATAGCTTCTAAAGCTTTAGAATAAACTTCGTCGCTTAAAAAAGTTTTTGGCATTTCCGGCGTGCCGGGTTCTTTAAAAAGAAGTGGTAATATCATATATTGTATTTTAGCATAAAAAAAGACGGCGGGCTTTGCGGGCCCGCCGTGTGGGGAGGGAACTTACAAAAATTCAAATTCTGTTCCCTCGGGGAGTTCGTAAACCAGCACGGCCTCTGAACCGTTGTCTGGAAAAAATCGATCGGCGCAGTCTTGGTCGATCCAGATGATAGACCCCGGCTGCCCGTTGACCTTCGCCCTTACGGCGTCGTGGTTTTTGAGCCTTACCTCCTGCTTTTGCGAAGGTTTTGAGCCCTTAACATAGAGTCCGTCCGAGCCTTTCACTAAGGTTTCCGGCATTCTTCCTCCTTTTTATTTCAGCCCGTAGGGCAGCGGACCGAGCGGTTCAAAGTCGGCCGGGATGTCCGAGGGTGGGTCAAAGCTGTAGGCTTCGGCGCTGCTACCTAAGAGTGTGGTGCCGGCCTTTGCGTATGCGCGATGTGCCATGCCAGACGGGACTAGCAGAATATCGCTTGGCCGCAGCAGGTAACGGTTTTTTTCGCCTGTGGTTCTGTCCCACAGGTCGAAAATTACCTGGCCCTTCACAACAAAGTAGAGTTCCGGGTAGACATGGTAGTGCCCCGTTTTGCCCAAATAGTCGTCCTCGTACATAATGAGGACTTTAATTTGCTTGGCGGCGTAACCGCCTAGATCCGGGTCATTGTTATATACCCCGAAAAGGCTACGCCGGTCTCTGTGGTTAGTCAAGCTGGGGTCAGCCTGCCTGTAAATAACTCCGTTCATATTACCTCCTTAACGAACCATAAATAATACCATTTTGAAAGGGTTTTGTA
>CAYTPE010000097.1:0-1987 GCA_964439885.1 uncultured Gammaproteobacteria bacterium | reverse complement strand
GCATTAAGGCGATCGACGCCATGATCCCAATCGGTCGTGGCCAGCGTGAACTGATCATCGGCGATCGCCAAACTGGTAAAACCGCGGTAGCTATCGACACCATTCTCAATCAAAAAGGCCAGAACATGATCTGTGTGTACGTTGCTGTGGGTCAGAAAGAATCCAAAGTAGCTCGCATCATGGGCAAACTCAAAGAAGCGGGCGCTATGGACTACACCTTTATCGTCAGCGCGAGCGCCAGCGAATCTCCAGCGTTGCAGTATTTCGCTCCATATGCTGGTGTGGCTATGGCCGAATACTTCATGGACCAGGGTAAAGATGTACTTATTGTGTACGATGATCTCTCTAAGCAAGCCGTGGCTTATCGCGAAGTTTCACTCCTTCTTCGCCGTCCACCAGGTCGTGAAGCATACCCGGGTGATGTATTCTACCTTCACTCACGCTTGCTTGAACGCGCGGCTCGTCGCAACAAAGAACATGGCGGCGGTTCCATTACCGCTCTGCCTATCATCGAAACGCAAGCTGGTGATATCTCCGCATACATCCCAACCAACGTTATCTCTATTACCGACGGTCAGATTTTCCTTGAATCAGATTTGTTCTACAAAGGTGTTCGCCCGGCAGTAAACGTTGGCATCTCGGTATCACGCGTCGGTGGTGATGCCCAGATTAAACCAATGAAAAAAGTAGCTGGTAAACTAAAACTCTCACTCGCTCAATTCCGTGAAATGGAAGCTTTTGCTCAATTCTCGAGTGATTTGGATGCTGATACCAAGAAGCAAATTGACCTTGGTCAGCGCCTCGTTGAAATTTTGAAACAACCACAGTATCAGCCAATGCCGGTTGCAAACCAGGTTGCGATTATCTACGCAGTAAGCAATGGTTATTGCAATAATGTAGCAGTTAAAGACATTAAGGCTTGGGAAGATAGATTCCAAGATTTTATGAGCAAATCTAAAGCTGTACTTCTGGAAAGAATTGGTAGTGGTAACTGGGATGAGGCAATAGAGAAGGAATTGAAAGACGCCATTGGTGAGTTTATGAATAAATAATATGGATGTCCTCCCCGATATTCTTAAAATTGAAATGCTCACAGATAAAGAAAAAGAAGTTTTGGACGCAATAACTAATGACGTCAGGATATTAAATGCAGCTTGTTTGCGTCTGAGTGATGACGCTAAGAAAAATCAAATTAATGAAATTTATAGACGCTTGTCAGACTTAACCTCGGATGTATGTGACCGACTGGGAACGGAAGTTAGTTTGGATTTTGCCTCACCTCAAATACACGAAATATTTGAAGTGCTGCATACTTTGGGTGATAAAATTGAGGTTGAGTCTGGGGTTATCGATACTCCGTTGCGACCAGCTGAGAGCGAGAGAATACTTAAAGGTATTGGTAGAATAAGAGGAAATAAAAAAAACTAATGTTATAACCACTAAACGTGCAGATATGATCGTTGTAAAAGATGCTACAGCACTATCGGAAGACGAAAAAAGGATTATTGAAGAAGCTCGGCAGCAATTGCAGGGGTTGGTAGATAGAAAAGAAAAAATAACCGCAGAAGACAGTTATTCGTTTATAGAAGTAATTAATGACGTTTTAGGGCTTGTTAGAAAAAGACTAAATCTGCCACCTAATGCAGAGGTTAAAAGCCCAGAAGTGGAAAATCTATTCGACTTATTGCATCGTCACATTGATTTGCCAGATGAAATAGACGTGGGACAATTTTCTAAGGTAACTCAAGAAAAATTTGTGCAAAGCGCACTTAACGAATTGCACCATGGCACAAGAAAGGAATAATTCTAATTATAGCAAGCTTTAAACAACAAAAGTCTTGTATGGCCATCAACACCAAAACAATTAAACGCCGCATCAAATCCATTGGTAACACCAAGAAGATTACCAAAGCCATGGAAATGATCTCTGCCGTCAAAATGCGCCGCGCGGTGGCAAATGTTTTGGCTACCCGTAATTACGCCACAC
>CAYTPE010000096.1:0-2123 GCA_964439885.1 uncultured Gammaproteobacteria bacterium | reverse complement strand
GAGTATGGGGATATTTCAGATGATTAAAGTAACCGAGATTGTAGCCGGCCTTATGTTGGTCACGGGAGTACTCCCGTGGCTCGCCGCGATATTTGTTTCTCCCATTTGCGTGGGCATATTTGTCTTTGATTCTTCACTGCATGTCAATCCGTCATATTTCATTTCCGCTGTTGTAGTCACGTTGCTTACAGTATATCTCGGGTACGCTTATTGGCCAACAAAGTATCAACAATTATTTGTTCGAGTTTAACATTTTCTTATATGAAGAAAAATAGCTGCGAAAGTTGTCTTATGCCATTCGATAAAGACACGGGCAAAAGAGAATCCGACAAGTACTGCAGCCTGTGTTTTAAAGATGGTAAACTATGCTATGAAGGGGATTTAAAAACCTTTCAGAAAATATGTTACGATGCCATGGTCAAGAGCGGCATGAATCCATTCAAAGCGAAACTCTTTGCCTTTATGATCCGCTTCGCTCCACGCTGGAAAAACCAAGCGAAAGGAACAGTTTAATTTTCATCTTATGAAAACATGCATCACCTGCGGTATGCCCCTGGAGGGCGAACACGCGAGCGACTTCGGGTTCAATAGCGTGGATGGTCCGGTGTGTCGGTTTGATAGCGAAAATGGTGTTATCAAGTCACCCGAAGATATTTTTGCCGGCGGCGTCGCGTTCTTCGCGGATTCCGTGACGGATGGAGATATGGAGCTCGCCTCACGCCTGACGCGTCGCAACATGCGCACGCTCGCGTACTGGCAGGCACACCCATTCACGTTGCTCGAAGGCCCGGTAGCTACCAATGATGAGCTCCAGGCAGCAATGGCCAAATTATAGTTTTGCATTTGCCGGACATTCGACAAAATAAAAAAAACATGTTATTCTCATCTAATTGATTATTAAACGCCCCCTTTGTTAAGAGGGCGTTTGTAACCTACAAAAAAATGCAAAAAAACAATCGCACCATTCTCATCATCGCGCTCATTGCGCTCGTGAACATGCTGGGGTATGGTATTATCATTCCCATCTTATACTCGTACTCAAAGAAGTACGGCTTGTCTGACTTTGAAAATGGATTACTCTTCGCTTTATTTTCCATCTGCCAATTTATCTCCACTCCGATTATCGGTCGTCTGTCCGATAAATACGGACGCAGACCGATGCTCATACTCTCTATTGCTGGCACTGCCGTATCATTCTTCATGATGGCTTTCGCGCCGGGCGCCATCTTCTTGTTCCTTTCCCGCGCGCTCGATGGGCTCACTGCCGGCAATATCCCGGTGGCATTCGCCGTTATCTCCGATTCCACCGCGCCCGAAGATCGCCCGCGAGCCTTTGGATATATCACTTCAGCTTTTAACTTTGGTTTCGTATTTGGCCCCGCCATTGCCGCTCTTACCGTTGGTCTGCGTCCGTCGATTCCATTTACTATAGCTGGCATTATTACACTCATCGCGGTTGTGCTTACCATTGTGTACCTTCCAGAGACGAATCAACATATGGGAGAGGTGAAAAGTGGAAAGCTGTTTGATTTCGCGCATTTGTGGCATTCACTGTTTAATGCCGAATTGGGGAAAATGTTTCTTATGTCACTGGTTTTCTTCTTGGCATTCTCATGCGCCATGATTTACGGTTTCCAACCGTTCGTTATCAATGTGCTCAAGATGACAACGCAGCAGAACGCCTACCTTTTCACACTCTTCGGCGCGATTGGTCTTATCTCGCAGACATTTTTTGTTTCTCGGATTTCCAAACGATTGGGTGTTAAAAAGGCGTTCTCATACGGCATGCTCTCCACGGCTATTGCTTTTGTAGTTATGTTTTTCTCCCGCTCTATTTGGTTGTTTATCCTGCCGACCGTACTTATGGCTGTTACCAATAGTGTGGTGCAAACACTTTTCCCAACCATAATTTCCCAAGAGGCCGATGCCAAATCGCAAGGCTCTATCATGGGTCTCAACTCTTCGTACCAGAGCATTGGTATGATTATTGGTCCCTTTTTGGGAGGAGCTGTCGCTACACTCTCTACCACTGCGCCGTTTATCGTTGGCGCCGCTCTTATTGGCGTGTGTTTTGCGCTCTCGAGACGTATATTACAGAGTATTTTGCATCAGGAATCAGCCTT
>CAYTPE010000095.1:0-2197 GCA_964439885.1 uncultured Gammaproteobacteria bacterium | reverse complement strand
AGAAACAACTGACAATGATCTTGGCAAGTATTCGGATATTAAAAACGTTATTTTTCTCAACGGCGCTCAAATCGAATAAGAATCCAAAAATGATGGGTTCGAACCAAATATTTTTGCTCTGCACGTACTCTCTCACGAAATGCTCCACGCCACATCGCGCACCGAGGCGTATACTCTCCTGGGAACGTTTCCTTTTCCTCGCGTACTCAAAATACTCAAAAAATTGTTTCCTAACAGTTCGCGAAAGCTTAATTTTCGTCAAGGACGGAGCCAAAGCGGCTTTCAAGTTTCTGAACCGACCGAGGTTGCTTTTATCATGCAACTCAAAAAAAATTTCTTTCACCTCTTTAACGAAGGTGTTACGGAAAAATTAAGTTTTGAGGTGTTCAAAGAATACCGCAAACGAGTTGGCGGCGGTGGTACAAATGCCGACTTCGAAAAAATAATAGCGCTGCGCTCATCCAAAAAAGAGCGTGCTGCCTACGCACATGCTGTTGAATTGGTAAATGCGGTCGTAGCGGCTATAAGTAGGAAAACTGGGGTTGACGAAAAAACTGCATGGAATGGTATTATACACGGATATATGACCGGACAAGGATTCAAGGATTCTGAAGTAGAAAAACTGGCCGATGAACTTTTTGGCCCCGAATTCTTACCGCAGCTTGCCGCAGCGAGAAGTACCCCGGAAACGGACGCTCTTATAAAAAATTTATCACAGTAGTAAAATGAGAAAAACACACCCTATGTGGGGTGTGTTTTTTGTTACTTTATACTATTGGCTTCGTCCTATTGGCTTTGAACTATGAACTATGAACGACACCGCTCGCCGTCTGCTTCAGCGCGTCAACCTTATCCACCTTTTCCCACGGAAATTCAGCGCGACCGAAATGGCCGTAGGCTGCAGTGGCGCGATAGATAGGGCGAAGCAGATCGAGATGTTCAATAATTTTGCCGGGGCGGAAATCGAATACTTTTTTGATTGCTTCGATAAGCACCGCTTCATCTACTGTGCCGGTACCGAATGTGTTGACGTTCACACTCGTTGGCTCGGCACGGCCAATAACGTATGAAATTTGTACTTCGCAGCGCTGCGCAAGGTCGGCAGCCACAATATTCTTGGCTACATAGCGAGCCATATAAGCTCCGGAGCGGTCTACCTTGGACGGGTCTTTGCCCGAAAAACAGCCACCACCATGGCGACCCATACCGCCGTAGGTGTCAACGATAATTTTACGACCAGTGAGACCAGTGTCACCCTGCGGACCACCAACCACGAATTTACCGGTCATGTTGATAAAGTATTGTGTTTCGCCGTCCAACCAGTGGCTGCAGATCGGTTCGATCACAAATTTTTGAATGTCAGCGCGGAGCTGCTCAAGTGGAATATTGTCGTGATGCTGTGCTGCTACGACCACATTGGCAAGGCGGGTTGGTTTGCCGTCGACGTATTCCACTGCTACTTGCGTTTTACCGTCGGGGCGTAGATACGGAATGGTGCCATCTTTGCGCACGGCCGAAAGGCGTTCGGCGAGCTGATGCGCGAGCATTATTGGAAGCGGCATGTACTCAGGAGTTTCGTTAGTAGCATAGCCGAACATGAGGCCTTGGTCTCCGGCGCCCTGCTCTTCTACCGTACCGCGATCCACACCCTGATTGATATCGGGTGATTGTTCGTGGATGGAAACAAGAATACCAGCATGCTCCGCGTCGATGCCGTAGGCTGGATCGGTGTAGCCGATGTCGTTGATAACGCCACGGGTAATTTTTTGCACGTCAACATAGCCTTTGGTGGTCACTTCGCCGCCCACGATAACCAAACCAGTGGTGGTAAAGCTCTCTACCGCGACGCGCGACATCGGGTCCTGCTCGATGAGCGCGTCGAGCACCGCGTCGGAAATTTGGTCACAGATTTTATCGGGGTGACCTTCGGTTACCGATTCCGAAGTAAAGAGATATTTGGACATACGTACGAATAAGAAGTAAGAATTAAGAAGTAAGAATTCCGGTGAGCTGTCTACATTGTCGCTTTGTCATCCTGAGGCAACAGCCGAAGGATCCCTTTTGGTTGACGAAAGGAACCTCCTTTTCCCCCCTGTGACGGTGATTCAGAATGACAACCGACGAATTTGTAATTTACGGGAATATGAGAGATAGACTAGCCCTTCGTAGTTCCAACCACGATTGGAACGAAGAAGGG
>CAYTPE010000094.1:0-2206 GCA_964439885.1 uncultured Gammaproteobacteria bacterium | reverse complement strand
GGCTATTACATTAGCCTTCCAAGCTAAGGATACGGGTTCGATTCCCGTTACCCGCTCCGAGCCTACCTCTGTTAGACTGCTATCTGATAGAAATGGCACAATCGTCAAACTGCTCTCACATTTTGACTAAGCTAATATCAAAACTAACCTATGTTAAAGATTAAAATGGCCAGATTTGGCAAAAAGAAGCAGCCAACTTATCGCTTGATTATCAACGAAGCCGGTCGCGACACCTACGGTAAAGCTCTAGAAAATCTCGGTAACTATGACCCTAAATCCAAGAAATTGGATGTCAAGGCTGACCGTGTGAAATACTGGATTTCTGTCGGTGCTCAGCTAACTGACAGCGTTAATAACCTCTTGATCGCCAACAAAGTGATTGAAGGTAAGATGGTCACTGTTTCCAAATTGACTAAGAAGATCAGAGCTAAGGCTGCTGCTGAAGTAGCTGCCAAAAAAGCTGCTGAGGCTGAAGCTGCCAAGGCTGCCGCTGAGGCCGCCGCCGCTCCTCAGGCTGAAGAGGTTGCTCCTGTTGAAGGATCAGCTGATGAGAGCTCTGAAGCCCCAGTTGAAGCTGCCGCTGAATAATTATTCAGCCTCCAAAAAACAACTCGCGCAAGCGGGTTGTTTTTTTAGTGCTACTTTATTTGATTAATTTAGTTATTAGCAATTAACTCTGGATCCCGGCCTTCGCCGGGATGACGTAGTGGTTGATGCTAGCTCATGGCTGGCACGAGATGGCGGAGATTAGTTGGGGTGGTTTGATTTATCTTATTAAGATAGCTTCTAGTTTATCATCGCTGACATTTAGCCTTTCTATCCTCAAGCCAGCCTGAGTCGTTAGCTGTTTTAATTCTTTTTTGCTCCAAGCATGATAGTAAACCTGACCCAGTAATTTACCGTGGCTGTCACGGCTGTCAGTAATTATATCACCCCAATCCATGCTATGCTTACCAATCATTTTTAAGATTGTAAACTTCCACAATTGTTTGCGTCCCGCCGGGTCATCTCTAAAATTTTTGACACTTAAATAGATCTTGCCTCCAGGAGCGACTTTATTTTTTAATTGTTTTAAAGCTTCCAATCTTAGTTTAAGGCTGGGTATATGATGCAGGACATTACTTGCCAGCACATAATCAAAGCCAATCTCAGTTAGTTCATTAAGTTTAAGTAGGTCCAAGGGGACAAAACGCCGCTTTGCTTGATCGGCATATCTTTCTTGGGCTTTGGTGATTAACTCACGACAACTATCCAGTCCTAAGTAATCAACACCAGCTTTTGGTAGGCTATCAGCTAAATCACCCTCGCCACAGCCCAGTTCTAAAATTTTTAACTCTCTGTCTGCTGTCTCAACTCTTTTATTAATCTCCTCAGACAATGGCCAGCTGACAGTAGTCCGGTCTTTAACCTGCTCTGCCAATGCCAAGTTGCGAAAATTATCAGCTACTAATTTCAGGAGCATTTTTCTAGTGGCTTCTTTCATAGCTTTTTAAATTCTTGAGCCAAGACTAGTTTAATCGCCTGGTCAGTAACTTCATCGCCCAAGGCCTGTCTCAATTTTTGATAATTCAAAGGCTTGAGCTCTTTGGCCGTGGCTATAATTGCTTGTCGTTCTTCTTTGCTGACCAGCTTGGCTAGATCAAGTGGCAAGCCAGCTTTGAGGGCAAAGGCTAGGTGGTTAATGACCTCTTCTGTACTTAGGTTCCTTTGCTGAGCGGTTTTAGTTAATGACTTAGTTTTTAAGAAACTATCATAAGTAGATAGTTGAGTTAATTTGGTTGATAGCTCAGCTTGTTGCTCTGGCTCTCGGTCAAAATAATCTCTCTTGTTCGTCTGTTCAGCACCGTTTTGCAAACACAAATCGCACTTACCGCAAGGCCGTCCAGGCTCGCCGAAGTATTCCAAGATATATGCCTGACGACAGCCATCGTGGTAAATATAGTTTTCCATGGTATCTAATTTATCATAGGCTGCGGACATCTTCTGCCTCAGTTCGCTGAAATTCAAATCCAGGCTACTGGCTTCCTGGTATTTTAGGATTTGAATTTGACTGCCATGAAAGGGTGGGCGATACTCAATCAAATCTAAATCAGCCAGGGTCTTAATTAATTTTTGCACCGTGGCCTTTTTTTGTTGCAGGATAGTGGCTAGATCCTCAAAGCTACACTGCCAACCAGCTCTCAGTTTCTCGTCGTGATATTTATGT
>CAYTPE010000093.1:0-2426 GCA_964439885.1 uncultured Gammaproteobacteria bacterium | reverse complement strand
GTCTACCATCGCTCGAAAAGCCACCGAGCAGCGCGCTCGGAAAAACAAAATTGTTTTTTGTCGCCTGGATTCGATACGTACCTGGTTGAGCAATAAACGCATAGCGTCCTTTACTGTCGGTAACTCGCGATTGCACGATGCGTCCCGTGGAGGCTTCCACCAGACGAACGGTCACCAAATCAACCGGCAGTTTATTGAGTGAGTTATAGACTTGCCCCCACCCTTTACGCTTACGCAGACCAAGTAGCATAAGTGGTTGCAAGAACAAAAAGCGCATGAGTGGCAACAAGTCCGCCCATGTCACAAACGACAGAGTGCTCACGGCTGTGACGCTGACCACTGTTGGAAGCACCTGGTTACTGACGTTATTTTGTACTTCGGGAGATGATTTTATTTCATCTACTTTTTTATTGATATCCTGCAATTTTTGCGCGGCTTGCTCACCGATCGCCTGCACGTTCTTCAAAGCGTTCTGGCCCACCGTAGAAAGTGCGTCGGTAAGAGTGGAGGAGGTGGTCAGATTGTCCAGCAATTTTGGCGGTTGAGCCACCACATCAATCGACTCAGCTATACTGTAGTTTGATACAGAAAAAACCTGACTTCGTCGCTCAATATATCCGTCTTTGGCAACAACCACATAGTAACGTCCGTTCGGCACGAGCCACGTATACGTACCATTTATAGTGGTCGCCTGTGGGTTTGTGGTTCCGTATATTGCTGTAACTGCAGGCTGTCCGGACTCTTGAAACAAACTCACGGTGGCGCCACTTACTGGTTTGCCATTGCTCGATACTATACCCCACGGTGTTGCTTGCAGCCTGAGAGTGGTGACGTCTCGCCCATCTTGGCCATAATCAATGAGCAGATACGCGCTATGGCTTCCAACTGAAGGAAAACTATAATTTGTTTGGTAACTTTTGTCGTTGCTATTGTATGAAAAGAGATTATGGTTTTGTCCACCTACAACGAGTTCCATGCTCACTGGTTTGGTGAGTAACACCTTTTCTTGGACGATAATAGTGCTGCCGACACCAGCCACGTTTGTAATCGTATCGTTCACAGGGATCAGCGTGAGCAAATTATTTCCAGTTAGAAACCGTACTTCGGATAAATCAACGTGATGAATACCACCGACCGTCCCGGTAGGAGGTGGCTCAGTGTTTTTTTGATTATTATTTGCCGCGCAACTATTTACACCGGCGCAGACCGGATCGGCGCAGTCAATCAGTCCATTTTTATCATCATCAATTCCATTGTTACACATTTCGGCGACATTCAGCGGCGGTGTTTGCACGCAAGCTACGTCGTTCGCGCACGCCGGATCAGCACAATCAATGAGTCCGTTATTGTTGTCATCGATTTTATTGTTACAAATTTCACCGGCCGGTAAGCTGGCGGCTGACCCACTCGCATACACACCGGAGCTAAAATTGTTTGAAGTATCGAACGAAAATACAGTGTAATAGTAAGTGGTATTAACATTAACGTTGTTGTCCACCACTGTTTCGGCGCTTCCGGTATATACCGCGGTACCGTCGTTAGCCCCGGCTGACGGCCCGCTCGTTTTACGAAGCACTTTCACGCCTGAAAAGTCAGGCGTTTGGTTTAATGATGGATTGGTCCATCGTACTGTAATCGCACCCGCGCCTGATTCCAATTGTAAGGCGGTTACGTTGGGTGGAGGCACATTGTCGGCCTGGGTGGTAAAGGTTTGGTCAGCACTCGTGCCGGTGAGCCCATTACCATCAGTAGAAACTATTTGTGTATGGTATGTTACATTAGGGAGTAGCCCGGAAATGGTTTGAGTATGATTAACTGCGAGCGTCGAATCATATGCGGTTGTGAAGCCGTAATTTTTGGTAGTCCCATACCGCAGCTGACTGTCGGCATTCACGTTAGTTTGCCATTGCACAGAAGCGCTGGTGCTGCCGGGAGTAATGACAATGCCGGAAATTTGTGGTGGATTATTTTGTGGTGGTGGGGAATTATCCGCGGTGGTTTGGAACGAGCCGGCAAAACTACCGGTGATATTACCCGCATCCGTGGCGGCAATCTGAAAAGCGTACACGGTGGACGGGGTCAAACCAGTGATGATCGTTTGGTAAGAGCCGGTGATTACACCATTCTTGCCATACTGTTGATTGAGGCCATATTGGAAACTTGAACTCACAATCGCTTCTGACGAAGTCACATTCCAACTCACTCGTGCCGAAGAGCTGGCAGTTGTAATTTGTATATTTAGAATTCGTGGCGCAACCCCACCCCCCCCCGCGCGCCGAGCCCCCCGTAGAAGAAACCCCGCCCGCTGGGTGGACGCCGGGGCGCCGAGCGGGCAGGGTGCGCGGCGCTTCATGAAACCCACGCTCACGCTCGGCAAGGTGCTCACCCCGGATGGGCAGGCATGGCACGGCAATTCAGGGAACTAT
>CAYTPE010000092.1:0-2544 GCA_964439885.1 uncultured Gammaproteobacteria bacterium | reverse complement strand
CTTTAGATCAGGGTTTCCCTGATCCAAAGATCTTACCGGAAAGATGAATCGCCAGAGAAAATCTCTGATTTTCCCTGCGGATTAAGAAAGAAAAACCTTTCCTAGATGGATGGGTTACCTCCTTTAATGTGCGAAGCAATAGCGGAACACAGCTTACCAGTGTCCATTGGTGGTGCCGTGCTCATACCCCAGCAGGTGGGGCTTATAGCCAATCATTGTCGATGCCACGAGCGGCTCATGCCACTCATATAGATCATGCTCATGGCTCAAAACAGGCTTTGGTTCGTTGGTATGTCCTCGGTAGTAATAAAATGTATGATGCTCGCCACCGTGTTCAAAACTAAACTCGCTCACTTTTTCAATTGAGTCAATTTTTAGTCCCGTCTCCTCACAGACTTCTCGTATGATACCCACTTCAACGGCTTCATGATCGTCAATCGTCCCGCCCGGCAAATCCCATTCGCCCGGCCGAGCCCGCATATGCCCTGCCCGCCGAATCACCAAAACGCGACCCGTCCCATCAAAAACAAAACAAAATCCGTACCGCTTAGATTGCATTTTCTTCACAATACTTCATCAGTGCAGGAACCTGGAGCGGGAAGAACTTCTCAGGTGTTTGCTTTAGCATCCGAAGAACCTCCGAAACTCGCATCCAGCGAGGATCACGCGTCTCTTCATCTTGGTGCTTTAGTTCGCCATCGGCGGTGCATATAAACACACTTCCGACATAGGGCCTCTGGCCTTTTATGACCTGTTCCTGAGCATACGACTCGAAAAGCAAAACTTTATCATCTCCGACCGTTATCGTTTTTGACAATTCCTCGCCTTTTATTTGGCCTACCGTGAGTCCAGTCTCTTCTGCTACTTCACGACGAACAACGTCAAATATATTTTCATACCCTGAGTCTAAAACACCGGCAGGTATTTCAAGCATCCCGCTATAGATGGGGTCTTGAGCTGGCATCCAACGCGTCTGGATGAGAACATGTTTTTCGCCTGCGATATCTTTTTCGACAATCGCACCGACAAAAGGCAAAGCATTTAGATAGTCGCTATACCACTTCGTTCCGATATACCGAACAAGACTACTGTTTCCAATTTCTCGATCTTTATAGGTCTCACCACATTCATCAAATAGTATCGGTAAAAAGCCTTTTGTAAAAGGCGCAAGTGTTTTGCGAGAAAAGAATCTTTTTTTGATACCACCGATTTCACGATATCCTGGCTCGATCTCGGCCCCTTCGGTTACTTCGGAATCGGAGACAGAATTGGTTAGTAGCGCGACTACTCCGTCTTTCTTAAGGCTTCGATGAATATTTTGCATGATCCGCGACATATCTGTGCTTCCGAAGTAATGCAGCGATAAGTGAGAATATACAACATCGAACTCGCCATCACCAAAAGGCCATTCTGCGAGCAAGTCGAATTGCCTCCACTCAACAGAAGCGTTGCCATCCTTCACATACCCATAGTCGGCAAAATCCGTCTGCACAACTGAGTGACCCTGCTCCGCAAACCAGCGTCCATCCTGACCGACACCGGCCCCTAGCTCTAGAATTCGAGCATTTCGTGGGAAATACTTTTCCGCCTGCTCGGCAAATATATTTGGCCCTTCAGACCACTTTGACTCTTTATATGAGGCTAGTTTCTTCGTCCAGTATTCAGTGGTGTTATTCATGTATTTAAATATAGTTCCTTTGGGCTAAGAATTCACGAAAAATGGTGCAGTTTGGAGTGAAAGGTGAGCACCGTAGCGGAGCTGTATTGTAATACTGCGAGCAACGGAGTCGCGGCTTTTCGCCCAAAATGTGCCGTTTTCTCGTGATTTTAACTTACCACCACCTTTGAGCTTGTGCGCGAGCCGAGCATTCTTCAATAATCTTCCAGGCGTCTTCGGCGCTGCCGAAACCGAGTACCTTCGTGCTACCTGGTTTTTTGAGGTCTTTGTAATGCGTGAAGTGGTGTTCGATCTGACGAGCCCACTGCTCACCCAGTTCTTTGTAGTCCGAGATTTTGCCCCAGTTGCGATCGTCGGCTGGTACACAGATAACCTTATGGTCCATCTCGCCGTCGTCTTCGAAGTTCAAAACACCAATCACACGTGCTTCCTCGATGACAATGCCCATCGGTAGCGGCTCGTTGGTGATCACAAGTGTATCGAGCTCATCACCGTCCTCATCGAGCGTCTGCGGGATGAAGCCATACGAACATGGCTTGGCAAAAATTGCCGGCTCGACGCGGTCAAGGGCGAAATACTCTTTTTTGCGCTGCCACTCGGCCTTAAGCATCGAACCTTTCGGGATCTCGATTACGGTAGTAACGTACTCGTCTTTGACACCAAAACTCAATTTGTTAAATGGATAACCCATACTCATCTCCTTGTTTACTGCTATACTTACCTCTAGTTTACTATATTACCCGACGAAAATGACTTTGATTTCACACCGCGGCGCCGACAGTTTGGCGCCCGAAAATTCCATAGAAGGTATGCGTATCGCCGATACGTTTGATCCACAGTACATAGAGATTGATATTAACTGCACC
>CAYTPE010000091.1:1434-2782 GCA_964439885.1 uncultured Gammaproteobacteria bacterium | reverse complement strand
GCTAGAGATGGGGCCACGGACATGCCCGTAACACCCGTAAGTGAGCTTTGCCGGTTTCGCTCGAAGATGAATATCACCGGCAACCACTGCGGCAGGATCTACGTTTCGCGCACGTAAATAAGCGACGAAGTTGTCGGACAAAGCCTGTCCAACAAATTGATCCAGCGCCTTTCCACTCGCCATATGTGCCACGGCTGCTTGAGTAAATAAGTCCGCCACCTGGCCGATTTCGAAGGCCATACCCATCTCAGCCATATACCCCTTCGTATCATTGATACAGCGGTCATAGTGCATTCCCGGGGCATCAATATTGAAGGTGAGCGCATTGGCTTTGATGACGCGCCGAATTTCGTCATTTCCCAGCAGCGGGTGCTCGACTTCAGTCGTCGGTTTTTTGAGCTTCGTGACCGGGTCGCTTGTACGCGCGTAAAGCGCGTACTCACATTTACCGCCCGTAGAAGCGAGATAGGCCTGGAACTCCTGAGGGCCAAAGAACCGATCAAAACCTGAAAGGGCTTTGACCTGCTTATCAGATATCGCCTCATCTAGCATACCGCCGAACTCCGAAGCTAACATTGCGTCATATTTCGGTTGCGTGACAGCGAGAAGAGCGATGGGCCGACCAAGCTGTTGACGGAGGGCAGCAAGCGCAGTAATGTAGCGTAGCCTGAAAAAAGATTCGCGACCTTCGCGGCCACAAACCTCCATCAGGAGTTGGTACATGGCTAGGGAGTTTTCGATCTCAAAGATCATACCCCGAAGCAGCTCACGGACCACACCGACCGGCATACTGATCGCCGCCGCCAGAAAATCGTCGTTAAGGCCCATCATGTCAATCTGGACTCCCCAATTGACCGGCAGTCCTTCATCCGAGAAACAAAGTTGATAATCGTCTTTCCACTCTTTGTTCGCATGAACGAGTGGAGCGAAAGCAGCGTTGTACTCTTTGTAGAGATGCCCAAGTGCCTCGATAACAACTTGGGGATACCGGACCGTGTAGTCGTTAAAAACATGAAACGGCCCTACGGACGACTTAATTGATTTTTTGGACACCGGCCCTAAATTCTGACGCGGCGCACCTGAAACCTGAATAAGAGACTGACCAGAAGCTTGCATCATTCCTCCCGAAATGAGATAAAACGAACCGTAACGCCTGGGTGAATCCTAGGCCGTTTAGAGTGGAAGTCTAAGTCCACTCCGCTAACCGAATTTCCGCTAAGATGCGGAGATAAACATTATTTATATAATGTTTATCTCCAAACCCAAACAAAAACATATCACTCTTTTATTTACCATTCTGCTGTGCAACGAAAAGTGCGACAATAATGATCAGTAAAATAAAAAAACC
>CAYTPE010000091.1:0-1424 GCA_964439885.1 uncultured Gammaproteobacteria bacterium | reverse complement strand
GAGCGGTGGAATGTGTAATTTAGAGTGTCTTTTATGCAACACTTAAACTCACCACCGCGGAACGTCGGAGGAGCATAATGTACCAAAAAATGACTGTGTTAACCTGTTGCATAAAAGAAATTTAGTACAAAATGAAAATCTTGTCAATGTTAACATGCATCACACCCCAATTCACGCCCTATACACGCGTCAAATACACAAATAAAAACTAGAGATATTCACGCCCGTGAATATCTCTAGTTTTTAACAAATTTCAAAAAAGACGCCAACCTATAGGCCAAACTTCTTTTTTAAGTCAGCATCGTTATCCACTTCGTCCACCCGCATTATGCGCACGTACTTATTCAAACCGGAAGTGTTTAAGTACTCAATGGCCGACCCACTCAGTGGATATGGGTTTATCCACACACTGCCCTGTATATATTTAAAACCCTGTTGTTTAAGCAACCACCTAAGACGGTCACGATACGCATGCGCGGACTCGGGGACATCAAACATCACTACCCGCCATTTGCCATCCCACTTCTGCGGCGGCACACCTTCATGTAATTTAGCCGTCAACGCTTCCAAAGCACCTTTGCGAGTTAGTTTAATGAAGCGCTGTCCGTCTTTATCTACAAACTGCACCCAACCTCGTTTATAAAGCTGGTAAATGGTATTGTAATATGTTTTATACGACCGGCCATATACACTTCGTTTTTTGAACTCACGCAAACTAAAAAATGGATGCAACGTTCCAGCCACATCAATAACCGAAATTAGTACTTTAGATACAAACGTTAATTCCTTCTTTCCCATTCCGACAGTTAAGTATCAACTATAGATATTCACGGGCGTGAATATCTATAGTTATTATACTCCTCGTGCGAAGGTCCGGACGGTGTATTACGTAAGAAAGTAAATCACTCAAAAACCAAAAGCAATAACTATAGATTTACACGGCCGTGTAAATCTATAGTTCTTTATAACAATCATATGGATATCGCGTGTATAACCGTACGCATACAATGACCTACTGCCTAATAAAAAATAAACACGCTGCTAGCTTTCTTACAGTTGAAAGAAAACCATGGGCGTGGTAATTTAAAAAAGACCTTAAAATAGAAAACGACCCCAGCACGAAGTTTTCATTTTTTGCAGATGTCACGTACACCTGCGAAAACTGTTGTGGGGGTTGTTGTCGTTTTGCCGATATATCGGCGTTTGAGGTGCCTCCTTGAAGGCGGTCAGCAGTTTACAAACTTACAAAAAAATTTGGGTGTCGTATACGACAATTTTTTTGTGGGGGTTTGTAAGGTGCTAATGTATCTAATATAAACCCACTCTAAAAACAATGCAAGGGTAAAAGTGGAAAATTAAACGATTTTAGAATATTAAACCTTAAATAAGGAATAAAAAACGTCTAAAGGTATATCAACAAAACT
>CAYTPE010000090.1:0-2885 GCA_964439885.1 uncultured Gammaproteobacteria bacterium | reverse complement strand
GTATTTCCTGAGCTAGGCTCAGTTGCGCGGCTGGTTGCGCTTTTCGCGTACGGCTGTATGAACGCGCTTACCTATATAGCTCGTTTCGCTATATATATTGTTTTATTATTCCTTATCTCTCCCAAAATTACGTTGGCCCTGTGTCTTTTGGCTGTGGTGGTAGTACCGCTTATCTTTTTCTTTTTGCGGCAAGTGCGACGGGTCAGCGAACAGATTACGCACCGCATTTCTACGATGTATTCGTACCTTAACCAGACGTTTTACGCTATCCCACTCATCAAAATGTTTTCGACGGAAGATGAAGAAAAAGAAAATTTCTACGGTCAATCAACTCGTTTTGCCGAAGCGTACATTAAAGTGGCTCGTTATAATTATTTGCTCGGGCCAACGGGAGAAGTGGCGGTGGTTCTGGGCATACTCGCAACAGTCGTCGTTGTATCGGTCTGGACGCCGGGGCATGTGCAGGTATCGCTTGCAGCCATGGTGACCTATCTCATCGTATTTTTCCGGTTATTCAATTTGGCCAGTCCTTTCTTTGCGGTACTATCCGAAATGTTCCAACGAATCGAACCTTTTAAATCGTATGATGCAATTGTAGCAAAGGCACGAAGTTTCCATAGTCAAAACGGCACGGTATCGATAGCGCGTTTACAAACTGAGGTGGCGTTTAAAGATGTGAGCTTTTCGTACGATTCCACGACTCCCGTATTAACACATTTAAGCTTTGCTATTCCTCGCGGAAAATGTATTGCGCTCGTGGGCGCTACCGGTGCCGGCAAGACAACGGTTGCCAATATGGTAGCGGGTTTGTACATGCCCACGTCCGGGCAGATTATGATAGACAAGGTGGATATACGCGACGTTGATCTAAAAGCATGGCGACGTCACCTCGGCTTCGTCTCACAGGAAATACTTTTGTTTAACGATTCAATTATCAATAACATTAGATACGGTAACAAACAGGCAACAAAAGACGCGGTGGTGGCTGCTGCGCGCGTAGCCAAACTGCATGATTTTATCATGAGCCTCCCAGAAGGATACGAAACAATGCTTGGCGAACGTGGTATGAGACTTTCAGGCGGTCAAAAACAGCGGTTATCGATCGCTCGCGCAATTATACGTGAACCCGATATATATATATTGGATGAGGCGACAAGCGCGCTGGACAACGAAACAGAATTGCAATTGCAAAGCGCGATGGAAGAGATCACGAAGGGTAAAACAGTGGTGGCTATTGCGCATCGTTTGTCGACCATTCAAAATGCCGACATGATTCTGGTCTTGAAAGACGGTTCAATTATCGAGCAGGGGACACACAATGAACTGCTCGCCAAGCAGGGGTACTACAGTCATTATTACCATCTGCAGTTTGATAAATAAAGCGAGCGCATGTTGGTCAACTTTTTATTTTCAATCAAAGATACAGCATGGGGTGGTGCCAACCAGTTCTTTAAAGCTTTGCGGAAAGAGCTCGCAGGTCGTGGCGAATATACCGAGGACCCAATGCGTGCTGACGTGATTGTGTACAATAGCTACCAAGAGGTAGCACGCGCGCTTCGACTGAAAAGAAAAGTTCCGCGCGCTTTATTGGTACATCGGCTCGGCCCCATTTTTGAATATCATCGCGGAAAAGCGTGGCGCGCGCTCGACACGCTCACCATCACGGTGGCCAATACGCTCGCGGACGTCGTTGTTTTCCAGTCACAATGGTCATACGACGAAGCGTGCAAGCGTGGTTTTTCAAAAAATAAGGCTTATACAATTATTCATAACGCGGCCGACAGTACTATTTTTAATCTGAACGATAAATTACCGTTTCATAAGAATAATAAAATTAAATTAATTGCTACGAGCTGGTCGGCAAATCCCAATAAAGGCTTGGCGTGGTACCAGTATTTGGATGAACACGTAGATTGGGATCGGTACGAAATGAGTTTTTTTGGTAATACCACGGGAACGTTTAAACATATTTCGTGCCGTGGGGTGCTCTCGAGCGAAGAGCTGTCTATGCAGCTAAAACAGCACGATATATGCGTTTCGGCCGTCAAAGACGATGCGTGTTCAAACAGTATTATCGAAGCGCTCGCCACCGGTTTGCCCGTGGTCGCGCTCAGGAGCGGCGGTAATGGTGAATTGGTTGGCTCAGGCGGTGAATTGTTTGCAACCCAACCGGAGTTGCTCGAAAAAATCAATCTGGTGGCTGAACGATATTCTTTTTATCAAAGCGCTATTCGCGTACCCACCATTGCCGAAGTGGCGGAGAAATTGCGCTCCGCTTGCGCAGGTGGTAGCCATGGCGTGGTCGCGATGAACACGGTACGCCATCTGTACGTTCGATGGATCGTCATGCTGGTTTGGCTCAAACTACGTACGTACTTTACACATACATAATTCTATGTTCAAAACTTTTTTTGAAAAAAGTATTCATCGGATTTTGCTCGAACGGCTTTTAGAAAAAAATAAAACACTCCTTACCGGTAGTGTTATGGATATCGGCTCCAAGAATAGACGATATGATAAGTGGTTTGCCGCACAGATCATCGCGGTAGATGTTCGCCCCGACGTGGGCAGCAACATCGTTTTTGGGGATTTGGAAAGCCGACTACCATTCGCGGACGCAACATTTGACGGCGTTTTGTGCCTTGAAGTGTTGGAATATGTTTCCAATTATAAAAATGCTTTGCACGAAATAGCACGAGTACTCAAACCGGGCGGTAGAGCTATCCTCACCGTACCTTTTATGTATCCGGAACATCACGACAAAATTCGCTTTACGGCTGAGCATATGGCAGAGTGTTGTAGCACTTTGTTTTCAAAAAGTGATGTAACACTGTTCGGCGCGATGCGTACTATACAATGGGACGCGCGTCGTAAAAAAGTAGTTG
>CAYTPE010000089.1:0-2969 GCA_964439885.1 uncultured Gammaproteobacteria bacterium | reverse complement strand
CTTTTGGTTGCTGTCAATTAAGTCTCTTAACTTTTGGTTTTTAGTTTTTTTCATGGCTTATTATCTGTGCGTGCAAATTACAGCAAGCCTGCTGGCCTTCAAAATCTATAGGTCTGATTTAGAATAATATAGAGGTAAGATATCCTTAACCGTAGCAATGCTGTAAACCTTGCCCTCCTCGCCCATTATAATTATCTCAATGGGTTGGTTGTAGCGGTTTTCATATTCCAGCAAACGCTGGCGGCAAATACCACAGGGCGCCACAGGATGATCAACTACATGCGTTTCACTTTTAACCGTGATCGCAATTTTTCGTATGGCAACGTTTGGAAATAAAGAGGACGCGGCACCCAGGGCTGTTCCCTCGGCACAAATACCCACCGGGTATGAGGCATTCTCCTGATTGGTGCCGGTAACTACTTTCCCGTTTTGTAACAGAACAGCGGCACCTACCCTGAATTTGGAGTAAGGGGCATAGGCATTATCCAGAGCTTCCTGCGCTTGTTGCATAAGGGCTTTGTCTTCGGCACTTAATTCAGCCGCAGTTTCAAAAACCCGTAAACTGAACTTTATTTCCTTTTCTGTCATCGGCAAAATTTGCGGCACCCTACTTAGGCCACTTAAATTTATTCTTTAATTCCTCTTCTGCCTTCTTGGCTGCTGCTGTTTTTAATTCTCCCCCATCAAGTTTGGCCTGCTCTAAATTCACCTGACCCAGCTCCACGTGGTTTATAACTGTCCCCACCTCTGCTGAGTCTGGAACTGCTTCTCCTTTGTCGTTTATGACTTCATTAAAAACACGAGTCTCGGATTCTTTATACATATATAATAGACCTCTTTCAAAAGTCCACGCATCCTTGGTACAATTAAGGCATGTACCAAACAATACAAAAACTAAAAGACTCCCAGTTTCGGAAGAAAACAGGAACCAAACGGCATACTTTTAACAAAATGGTTGAAATTGTCAGGGAAGCGGAGCAGAAACGAAAAAAGCTCTCAGGGAGACCCCTTAAGCTGTCCTATGAAGACCAGGTAGTAATGACCTTAGAATACCTACGTGAATACCGCACCTATTTTTCCATAGCACAGATATATGGCCTCTCTGAGGCCAATACCTACAAGATCATTAAGCGAGTGGAAGATATTTTAATTAAAGCAAAGGAGTTCAGGCTCCCGAATCGAAAAGACATATTTGAAGACCCCAACATCGAAGTTATTGTCGTCGATGCTGCAGAGTCACCAATTGAGAGACCCCAAAAAAACAGCGGAAATACTACTCGGGCAAGAAAAAGCGGCACACCCTCAAAACACAGATTGTAATTGATTTTGGGACTAAAAGAGTAATTAAAACCAACGTTGCTAATGGCAAACGGCACGATTTTCGAATATTTAAAGAATCAAAGCTATTAGTAAAACCTGCTACACAGATACTAGCCGATACAGGATACCAAGGAATCAAAAAGCTGGACACCAATTCCGATATTCCTATTAAAAGGAGAAAAGACAAGTCGTTAACCAAAGCAGAGAAAAGAAGTAATCACAATCTCTCCTCTAAAAGAATTGTTGTTTAAAATGTTATTGGATACTTAAAACAATTTAGAATGATCTCTGACCGGTATCGAAACCGACGGAAGCGGTTTGGTCTCAGATTTAACTTAATTTCAGGCTTACACAATTATGAACTCTGAGACTTTTGAAAGAGGTCTAATAATTTACTTATGAAAAATTATAGTAATTGTATTTCTCATTAACCAATGCAACGATCGCTATATTACTCTTTAAAAATTAATAAAAAACTTACGCTTCTCTTTGAGGCTGCTGCGCAGCTTGTAACGCGCGCAACTTGCGCACCTTCCTTTGCACGGGATCAAATTCACTATCCAAGGCGCGTATCTGTGTCTCGTCAGGGTCTACAGGTTTAGCCATCTCTGCCTTCACAGCGTCCGAAACTGCATCCATATATGTCATATGCAGTGGGTTTACAATAGTATCACCAACATCTCCAGCCGCTAAACTCCGAGCCAAGTATTTCAGGTCCGATTCAGACGAGGAAGCCAATACAGCAGCTACTTGAGGGTACCGCTGAGCCAGTCTAATTTCCCGCAAATATGTCTCAACTGACTCTGTTTTTTTCTTCTCTTTGGCTTGAGACGCAG
This sequence comes from uncultured Gammaproteobacteria bacterium, assembly GCA_964439885.1. Classification (GTDB taxonomy): domain Bacteria; phylum Patescibacteriota; class Patescibacteriia; order Magasanikbacterales; family GWA2-37-8; genus CAYTPE01. Next base: position 813 of record CAYTPE010000089.1, on the reverse strand, counting down.
CATAGGTCTGCTCTACCATAGCCGTCTGATTAGCAGCTTCTCTCGCTAGATTAAAACCGGCTCTTACTTGATCAAGATAAGCATTTGCAACGAAGTCTCGCATGTTTCTGGCATACCCCGGAAGCGTCACTTGAGGTAGCTGGTCGTACCCACCTGATTTATATAACCACTTTTTTATTTGCACCTCATCGGCACCAGAATCAATCATTTCACGAACGGTATCGTAATTGTGCGCGTTACATGTCTGCACATACTTGAGACGCGCCCGCATATCGCTCACTAAACGTCCACGACCAACTGCGTCGCGCCCAATTGGGACACCTTCTAAACCGTATTTGGCAAGCTCGGCTGCCAAAACATCAAGATCTCTTTCTATAAGTGTAATGCCGTAAAAAGGTGAATCTCGGTCTATATTCTGCTCAGCAAGGTAATTTGCTGCGGCTCCTCTTTCTTCTTCCGACAACCGCTCGCCTGCTGCTGCACGCTTGAGCAGCTCCTCAGGCGAGGCGGCAACTTCTGCCTTACTTTCTAAAAAGTTGGTTTCTGTTACTGCTTGCGACCTTTCTAATAATCGACCCGCAACCTCCTCTGGTGACAATCTTACGAACTTTTTCTGCTCTTCATCCCACTTAAAGTCCGGAGTTGGTGGTTTGGGCTGCTCAGGTGAGAGTTCATAACGCTTCTGCATTTTTTTATTTTTTATTTCAAAAATGTCTTATTTATTTCATTATAGCACATATGAATAAAAATATCAAACTAATGTATGCGCTACATACATCTGAGACTCAACAGGGGTAAAACCATTAATTTTGA
>CAYTPE010000088.1:0-3004 GCA_964439885.1 uncultured Gammaproteobacteria bacterium | reverse complement strand
GCGGGGTCAAAAAACCCCCACCGCCCCAAAGGCTTCCGATTTGGGCCCGCCCGATTGGTCCCCCCGGTGGCACTCCAACCCCCGACGACTGTTCCGAAGACAGTAATGATATCCACTTCACCACGGGTGCAATGGGGGCAGTGTACTACTATTTGACGTAAAACTCAATTGATTACCGCAAACCAAACCGAGCAAAGATGGCATCAATGACAATACGTCCATCGGTCTCATCTTGATATTTTTCGGGATGAAACATCGTGCCGATTTGGGGGAGTGAGGTGTGTTCAAACATGAGCACCCCACGTGATGAAGTAATGATGGATCGAAGTGGTGGCTGCACCGCTTCTATGATCCACTGATGCGATTCATAAAGGCATAGTGAGGAAAAGAAACTGTAGTCATTAAGTATTGTGTTGGTAGTGTAGAAGCCTTTAACTTTGTTTTCCGGACCTAGATGATGGAGCTTTCCGCCATAGGCCTCAGCGATGAGTTCGGCCCCATAACAAATACCCCATAGCGGCCGTGTCTGATTTGGTATCCATGTAAGGAGTTCATGGATATCAGCGTGGAAATAGGGAATTGGTTTTTGATTGCTCCCCGTCAGAATAATACAGTCATGAGAAACCACAGGGAATTTCGAAACCACCTCCGTTGCCGATAAAACCTCCACCTCATGACCGCGAAACAGTTGAGCGATTCTCGACGGATACCGCACACCATTATTCACGATAAGGACACGCATCAACACAGTATAGCAAAAGTCGTCGCGGTGCCGGCAATCTGCTACAATAGCCATATTATGATTCGCCCAACTGATATCCCCCTCGAAATAAGAACGGTAGCTGCGACTCTTGAGGCAGCTGGTTATGAGGCGTACCTAGTAGGTGGTTGTGTTCGCGATCTTCTCCTTGGACGAGCGCCAAAAGACTGGGATATTACAACCGATGCCGTACCCGACGCGATCATGGCTCTTTTCCCTGATAGCTATTGCAATAACGACTACGGGACAGTGGGCGTAAAGACCGCGAGTGAGGACCCCCGTCTCCATGTCGTTGAAGTCACCCCATATCGCAGCGAAAGTGAATATACCGATGCCAGACGACCAGATACTGTTACCTTTGGAGTATCACTCGAGGAAGACCTCGCCCGTCGTGACTTTACTGTCAACGCCATCGCGTTAAAGCCTCAAGACGGCTCTATCGTTGATCTTTTTCATGGTCTCTCGGACCTCAAAGCACGACGCATCAAGGCTGTTGGCGACCCGAGCGCTCGATTTGCCGAAGACGCTCTCCGCATGATGCGGGCTGTCCGCCTCGCCGCCGAACTTGATTTTACCATCGATAGTGAAACCATGGCAGGTATCTATGCGAATCGCGAACGTCTCGGCAAAATCGCTATCGAGCGCATCAGCGTTGAATTCCAAAAGTTATTACTCTCAAAAACCCCGATGCAAGGTATCGGATTCCTCGAAAAACTTGGGCTTTTGCCGTATGTTCTCCCTGAAATTGAACCAGCCATTGGCTGTGAGCAGGGCGGTATTCATGCCTATGATGTCTACGAGCACCTCCTCCGTACCCTTCAAGCCGCTGCCGATAAGGGCTATAGCCTCGAAATGCGGTTCGCCGCCCTCCTCCATGACATCGGCAAACCAGCGACGAGACGAACTGGTGGAAAAAACAAACACTACACCTTTTTTGGTCATGAAGTAGTGGGCGCTCGGATGACCAAAGACATCCTCGAACGACTCAAACTGCCGCGCGAAACCATAGATACGGTCGTCTCTCTCGTTCGCTGGCATATGTTTTTCTCTGATCCGGAGGAAATCACCCTCTCAGCAGTACGCCGCACCATTACCCGTGTCGGGGAAGACCAGATTGAAAATCTCCTTAATTTACGAGTCTGTGACCGCATTGGCACCGGCCGACCAAAAGAGCAGCCATTCCGCTTTCGTCAGTATAAGGCGATGGTGGATGAAGCGCTCCGCGATCCCATTTCGGTCAAAATGCTTAAAACTAACGGCAATCGCATCATGACACTCACCAATGAGAAACCCGGACGAAAACTCGGGTATATATTGAATACTCTCCTCGAAGAAGTCCTCAATGAACCAAGTAAAAATACTGAAGAATATCTCGACAGACGCGTCCACGAATTACTCACCCTCGATGAAACCGCCCTGATCAGTCTCGCTGAGGCCGGCAAACAAAAACAAGCCGAGGAAGAAGCAGCTGCTCTCAAAGCTATCGCCCGTGAGCATAAAGTGGGGTAGGGACGAAAAGACGAGGCAAGACCTCGTCTTTGTAAAATGGGGAAAGGCCGAGATTGAGAGCGGGTTAATTTTCGGTCAGATTTTCAAAGGAGAGCGAAGGAAACAGCCGTTTTTATTACTAAGACGTATATAGACATACGGCGCAGGAATAAAAATGACTGTTTACAAAGCTATCCAAAGAAAATGTGGGCGAAAATAGAAAAGGCCTTGGGAAATCGTAAGTCGAAAGTTATTTTCAACTGCCGATGCCCCAAGGCCTTTATCGAGCTAATGTCGTTTGAGACTAAGTCTCAGTTTGGAGTTACATAGGTGTAATCTGACCAAAAATTAAGCTCTTATAATTGAGAAGTCAATGTTGCTTGCATATACATTCGGTAGTCCATCTCAGCCGACTGCCGACACTATGTGCAAGAAGATTTCTCAGTGGTTGGATCTTCTTTTCTTTTGTGCGTTAGAATTTTTTTGGAGGTAATTCTTTATTTACAATGTACTCTTTACGGGGTGCCTCCAGGGTTCGTTTCGTAATGTCTTTTATGAAGCGAACTCTAGAGACTCCTGCGCGCCCTCTCTGGGCCTACATGTATAGTATGTCCTTTATAGAAAGTGGTAAAGGACACCATAGTGGATATCTGGGGAAAAGGTGAAAAAGTTTTGTCCTTTATAATCGACACAGCTCTAGAGAACAAAAATAGCCTTATGAATCATGGCTATTTTTGTTCTCTTACTGGCAGTATT
>CAYTPE010000087.1:0-3121 GCA_964439885.1 uncultured Gammaproteobacteria bacterium | reverse complement strand
TTCTTTGTATGGAAAACAAGCCAAAATTAACAAGCGACCGCGCCTACTATATGTTCGCACTGCGCATTATGGGAGACTTTGGCGCAACCATCGCAATTCCAGTCGTCGCGTTGGCCTGGATTGGGCAGAAACTTGACGATCGGTACCATACCAGACCACTACTCCTTATCCTCGGGTTTGTGTTGGCAGCGCTTGTGACCGGTAAAATGATTTACGATAAAGCCAAAAAATACGGTGCGCAGTACCAACAGATGAAATAAAACTATGGCAGAACTTCACATACCACCACTGGGAGCCGAAACCATTTTCCATATTGGCAATTTTCCTGTGACCAATACCATTATTAATACCTGGATAGCGCTTGGTATTTTTTTAATTTTAGGCATCTTTGTGCGCCGATGGGCCGCGGTGAACCCAGGCAAACTACAAAATGGCATTGAATACTTTTTAGACAGTTTACTTGGTTATTTCGATCAAGTAACTGGCGACCGCAAAAAAACGATGCAATTTTTGCCGGTTGTGGGTAGTATATTTTTTCTTATCTTACTTTCTAACTGGCTTGGTTTATTGCCAGGCACCGGCAGTATCCTCGTGCACGGTGAACCACTTCTTAGACCTGCCAACACGGATCTCAACCTCACCGTCGCAATGGCGCTGAGCGCTGTGGTAATTTCTCACGTTTTCGGCATTATGGCTATTGGTGCTTTCGCATATTTCAATAAATTTATTCAGATTGTTCCCCTTATCAAAAGTTTTGCTACTTTCAAACACGGGTTTGGAGCTGGCGTCATGAGTGTGTTTACCGCTCTTATACAGTTTGCAGTCGGTTTACTTGAAATCATCAGCGAATTTGCCAAGGTCTTATCGCTTTCCTTACGTTTGTTCGGTAATATTTTTGCTGGTGAAGTGCTCATGACGGTGATGGCGAGTTTGGTTGGTCTACTTGTTCCAACACCGTTCATGCTCTTGGAACTTCTGGTTGGCATTATTCAGGCAAGCGTATTTGCGATGCTGACACTCGTATACTTTACCGTGGCCACGAGCGAGCCGCATGGAGAAGAAGCACACCACTAGTGTCATTGCGAGGAGCGAGGCACGAGCGACGAAGCAATCCCCTTGAATTTAGAAAACGTTCTGAAAGCAAGGGGATCGCCACGGCGCCTTAAGGCGCCTCGCGATGACATTTTATTAACGACACTTCCCGCCGAGCATCGCTCGAGACAGAAGAAGATGTCGATAAATTTTAAAATATGGATCACGAATCCATCGTCGCATTGGCCAAAGCCTTTGCTATCGCCGTTGGTGGTATTTCACCAGCCATCGGTATCGGTCGTATCGTTTCTAAAGCCATGGAATCCATCGGTCGCAATCCAGAATCAGCTGGCAAACTCTTCGTTCCGATGCTTCTCGGTGCCGCGTTCGCCGAAGCTATCGCGATTTACGCGTTGGTCGTTGTATTTACTTTGAAGTAATTCAACTCACTCGGTCATGTATGGCCGGGTGGAATTGGATTAATTTGTTCGCCAATAGCTCAGTTCATAGCCAATAGGCCGTGAATTCACAAACTATTGGCTATGAACTATTCACTATGAACTTAACACCTATCGCCTCCGCTCAAGAAGAAGCTCCAACATTGAATACCGAAACTGCTCCTGCTAATGAGAGCCTTTTTTCCTCGCTCGGCATTCACGGTACGCTCCTTATCGAGCAATGGATCAACTTTGCCGTTATTGCCTGTGTGGTGTGGTTTCTCATTCTTAAACCCATTACTCGCCGCATGAGTGAGCGACAGCGCATTGTTGATGAAAGCTTAAAAAATGCCAAAAAAGTACAACAAAATCTCGAAGAGAGTGAAAAGGAATTTAACGCGAAAATAGCGGAAGCAAAAGCTGAAGCGAATAAAATAATCGAAAAGGCACACGGTGAAGCCTCGGCGTTGAGTGCGCAGATGAAAGAAAAAGCCAAAGTAGAAATTGAAGTATTGGTTGAGCAAGCCAAGAAAAATATTCGCATTGAAAAAGATGAAATGGTTACTGGTCTCAAAAAAGAAACGGCCGATCTTGTTGTGACTGCGCTGGAAAAAATACTCGGTGAAAAAATGAATGGAAGCAAGGATAAAGAAATGATTGCGGAAATGCTACAAAAAATCAAATAAGTATGAGTAAACTCACGAACAAAGAATATGCCAGAGCATTGTATGAGTGCGCCCAGGGCCTAAAAGGTTCTGAGCTTGATGCCGCGCTCGAAGCTTTTGCGCGCATGCTTTTTCGCGATCAGAAACTAAAACAAGCAGCAAAAATACTTACTGAGTTTGAGCAGTACGCGAAACGCCATGAAGGTATTGTGAGTTTGAAAATCACTTCGGCACGCGAACTTGATGGTAAGACACTTGAAAGTATAAAAAAAATGTTTGGTGAAAAAGTCGAAGCAGTGACACAGGTGGATCCACAGATCATTGGTGGCGTAATTGTACATGACGAAAACAAAATTTTTGACGCGAGCTTGAAGACGCAGCTTAATAAATTAAAACAATCACTTGTATAAAATACACTGTCATTTCGAACGTAGTGAGAAATCTCTGTCTCATCGTGTACCAATTGGACAGAGATCCTTCGCTCCGCTCAGGATGACAATTAATAATAAAATGTAACGTATATGTCTGTTAGTCAAATTGTCGAACAACTTAAAAAGAGTATTGCCTCCTTTGAAAAGCAAGTTGAGGTAGAAGAGGTTGGTACCGTGATCGCTATCGGCGACGGTATTGCTCGTATGAGCGGTCTTACCAAATGTAAAGCCAGCGAAATGCTTGAATTTCCGGGTGGTACCGTGGGTGTGGCCTTGAACCTCGAAGAGGAAACTGTTGGCGCGGTTATTTTCGGCGACTATAAACATATCAAAGAAGGAGACACTGTGAAACGAACCGGCCGCATTTTGTCTGTGCCTGTTAGTGATGAACTTGTTGGTCGTGTGGTTAACACTCTCGGCATTGCTATCGATGGTGGCGCTGAAATTAAATCAAAAACTTTTTATCCTGTTGAAAAAATCGCTCCGGGTGTCATGGCTCGCCAGCACGTATCGCAGCCGGTGCAGACCGGCATTAAGGCGATCGACGCCATGATCC
>CAYTPE010000086.1:0-3138 GCA_964439885.1 uncultured Gammaproteobacteria bacterium | reverse complement strand
CTCGATTCGACTAATACTGCTCGTTTTATGGAAGTTTTGAATAATTTGGAAGCCGATGAACGGGAAAAACAAATTTCTTTTGCTTCGATTTTTAGCAATATCATCGAACAGGGTGATTATCAAGCGTTTGACAGTTTGGCTGGAAATACTGCGGACGCTCGTTTTTCTACAGGTGAACTAATAAAAAATTTTGTAGAGCAGCAGCGAGTGGGTTCTAAAGGAAAGACGATTGTGTTGTTGCTGGCTGCGCGCGAGTATACGAACGGCTATTCGGTGCACGAGATAATGGAAAGAATTACCTTAAAATTGATTCAGTACCAAAAAATTATTGAAAAATATTCAATTACACCAGATTTTTTACCAGGGCTTCGCGCCTCATTGGGTCTGGAATATGAGATAACAACTACCACCGGAGAAGCATACGCGGAGCAGATACCAGGGCGAACGCTAAAACAAGACATTCAAGATCTTAGTTTATTGGCAGGTGTTGGGCAGGGGAAGGATGCTTTGCACGAAATTGCAACACGACCAGCCGATAATCCATATGCTAGCCTGCTTGAAATGAAATTACTACAAGATTTAGGTTTTTTTGACCTCAATTTCCAAACGCCCGGCTATCAAAAGGGTGCTCATGGTTTTCATTTGACAATAGGTGGCGAGAGGGGGCTGTTAGCCAACGGTAATACAAATTTTTTGCAAAACGCATTAATTATGGGAGGGTGGGGAGGTGTCAGCACAGGAAGAGTCGTGGGAGCCATAAATCGAGGGCGCAAATTGCATATTAGAGAACGAGGCGGAAATGATAACCATAACGTAAATGTTTTTGCCAGTCAGACACCCTCAGTGGAGTTGCGAGCTCTGAGCATTGATCGCTGGGAACCGTTTGAGCGTGCGATTACGACTGCCTATCTTGCAACTATAGCTATACAAGCGGTAGAGAAATTTACACACTGCACTAATTTTGCAGCTTTTGATTCGCTGGTTTTGCCCGATACTCCACAGCAGTTACTTCTCTTTTTACAAGAAAAAGGCTTCGTGAAACAACAAATAAACGATCTAAAAATTCAAAAGATTATATTCGAATGGTTCCGCTTGGTTAAAGGCGTGCAAGAGGCGGTGCTTGAACATAATAAAAATTTTATTACGAATGAAACCGTGGGATACATCAATGAAAACGGCGATTGGGTTGCAGCTGACGAGTTCGGTGGAGGGCAAAATGAGTCGCGGTTCGTAAGCGTAAGCAAAGGTGAGTCTTTGGTGAATGAAGACGGAGAGACTGCAAAGGCTTTGCAAATAGATCCTAAAAGCATTATGCGGCCTCTCAGTTCTTCATTGGCTGATTCGCTTACAAAAATAAACAATCTTTTTCTAAAACCGTCAGAAGAACAGGGTGGCGATATTGTGAATGCCAATGCGGTTTTTGAAAATACTAAACTGGGAAACGATCGGCCAGAGGATAGTCGCCGAAGCGCGGCACAACAGTCGCAATTTGATCACCCCCAAAGCCGTCGGGAAGGGTATTATGTTTTTCAGGGTGGAAGCGAACGTATGATTAGTCATGCAGTCCAAAAATGCATGCTCGATTTTAGACGACAGATGGAATCTATTATCAACCAGCAGGTCGATCGCACATTTCAAACCTCAATTGTTCAGCAAGCGGCCTAAATAAAAAATTTTATGTTTGAATATCAAGAGTCCAGGCCAACCAAAGCAGTATACAGTTTACTTTCTCAGGCCATTGAGATACCAGCACAAGTGCCAGAAGAGATTGTGAGTGCACTTAAGGATGTATACCAGACATTTTCTTTGCGGTATGGCGAATGGCTAGCACCGTTAGTGCGTTTAGAAGAAGCTGGCAAGATAAGCGCTGAAGACAAGCTCTATCTTTTTGTTCTTTTCAGTACAGCAAGAACAATCGGTCCGTTTACTTTGCGCGAAATACAGCTGGCATTAACAGATGAAGGTGTCGGTCGGGAGGATCTTCTTAAAAGAATTGATGGGCTAATTTTTGATAGCACCATAAAAACTTATCTGTCTCAAATAGCACAAAAAATCCGTCCCGCAGATTAAGGTGAAAGAGACGGTTTCTAAAAGGTAGTAGTTAATACGGCGCTACTGTTTTACTTATCCCCAGCTTGCCCCCTTGACAGGGGAGGGGTGGTTTGGTAACATGGTGCATACCGTAATTTTCCCATCTTTGGGAGCCATGTCCAAAAGACTGAAACGGATGAGCACTTGGACCTCTGGGTACTATGTAGAAATTAAACAGCAATGTTTACTCTTCCTACAACTGGTAACTCTGAGTATCCAAGTGGCTTATAAAAAGTTCCTCGAACTTTAGGGCCGCTTGTATAAGGCGGCTCTTTTAATTAGTACAGATTCTGGACGAAGCAAAGTGTCTTAAGAAGATTCTTCGCTGCGCTCAGAATGACAGAAACGAAACTGAGTGACGTACGTTGACAATTCAACGATAGCAACAAACATCTATCACCATGAAGGTCTTTGTGGTGGTAGATTGGGTAGACTCTGATTCTCGTTAATAGGCGAGGTCAGAGTGTAAGCATTACATCTTCTAATCTCGCTTGCAGAGCGAGAATTAGAAAATCCAACGAAGCACATTTGCGTGTTTTCGTTGTGCGCAATTTCAAAGGGCGCACGGTGGATGCCTTGACACCAAAAGCCGATGAAGGACGTTGTAGGGTGCGAAAAGTCTCGGGGAGCTCCCAAACAAGCTGTGATCCGGGAATGTCCGAATGGGGAAACCTATTTGCTTCGGCAAGTATCGTATACTGAATACATAGGTATACGAAGAACACCTGGGGAAGTGAAACATCTCAGTACCCAGAGGAAAAGAAATCGCAGAGATTCCCTTAGTAGTGGCGAGCGAACAGGGAACAGCCTAAACCACATACATGTTGTTTTAGTAGCAGATTGATCGAAAGGTTAATTATGAGCTAAGACTTAAAGGACAGGCCGTTGTGTATGTGGTGTAGTAAGAGATGCACGTTGACTACCTGTTATGTCAGATGTGTCGTTGTTTTTTAACAGAAAACTCCTGGAACGGAGTACCACAGAAGGTAATAGTCCTGTACGTGAAAAAAAACAATCAAGCATGGTGCATCTTCTTGAGTAGGGCGG
>CAYTPE010000085.1:0-3252 GCA_964439885.1 uncultured Gammaproteobacteria bacterium | reverse complement strand
AAGGCGTTTCTTGGTGAGTGGCGTCAGAAGCACAAAGTAAAGCTCCAAGCGGGAGAACTTTACTGTCTGAAATGTCATGCGGCGCAGTATGTCGATCCTGAAAATATCAGGATCGAGAAAACGGGAAAATTTGTCGGGAAAGACAACCGCGAGCAGCTGCAACAGGTAGCGAATTGCGGGGGCTGCGGCACGATTATGCGTAAGTTTATCCCGACATCTCCCAAAAGGATTAACTGATCACTCTCACAGACGACTATATGAGTGAATTGAACGAAACGAAAAATAAGGTCAAAACGAGCGACGAAATTCGTTATCAAAACGAATTGATGAAGCGGCGATTTTTCGACTATCAGCGCGACTCGGGTGGGTACGCAGAAAACTCGGTCGATACCTACGAGAAGGCGCTTCTTCGATGGCAAGAATTTACCAACGATGAAGACTTCCGCCTTTTCGATAAAGACCGTGCGAAGCGATTTAAGGATTGGCTTGCGGATCGACCGGGCGTCGCTGACGAGACGCTCAGTCTCTCGTACCAATATCACACGCTGCGCAAGCTAAAAGCCTTCTTCAGGTGGCTTGCCGTACAGGACGCATACCGACAGAGCATCAAGGTAACGGACGTGGACTTCCTGAATCTCGGTAAAAAAGAGAGTCGGCAGGCACGGCAGGCGGGACGGCGAAAGTCTCCAACGATCGAGCAGGTACGAACGGTGATCGAATCCATCGAGCCTGTGACCGAGGTTGACCGACGGGACCGGGCGCTCATCTCCTTCGCCTTGCTGACCGGGGCCCGCATCTCCGCCATCGTAAGTCTCCCTATTGGATCATTTGATCGGAACGATTGCGTTGTTGATCAGAATCCCGCCTTGGGTGTGAAAACGAAGTATGCCAAACGGATCACGACGGCCCTGTTTCCGTTGAAATACGAGAAGCCGAGGGAGTACTTCCTCGACTGGTACGACTATCTGGTGAACAAAAAGGGATTTGGATCGAACGATCCCATTTTCCCGGCAACGAAATTGGAACAGGGGGAGGAAAATATCAGCTACTACAGTTCGGGCGATGTTTCGGGGGAGTTTTGGGAGAAAAGCAGTTCGGCTCGGAAGATTTTCGAAAAGCGGTTTAAGGCGGCAGACATCCCGTACTTCCACCCGCACACCTTCCGACACCTCGTCGTCAAAGAGTTCATGAAGGTTCCGCTGACCGAGGAACAGAAGAAAGCGATCAGCCAGAACCTCGGGCACGAACATGTATCGACGACCTTTGGCTCGTATGGGTACGGAAAGATCGACGAAGAGAGGCAAATCGAGCTGCTCACCGGGATTGACTTTGATGCCACGCCTACAGGGTCAAAACTCGGCGAGGAGGATCTTCAGCGCATAGCGGAGATCGTAAAGCAGGTTTCTAAAAACAACAAATAATTCAAAGTTATGAATACAAATGACGTAGAGATGCCAACAGCAGAGGACATGCAGAAAGCTACCGAGTACCTTAATCGCCCGGAAACCAAAGAAATGTTTGCGAGGTTTGAGGAAGCAGAAAAGCGGGATCGTGCGCTCTATCTCGACCACCCTGATCGCGAGGTGTCTTTCGCCTATGATTTTGTTGAGGCGTTTTGGATACACTTTCGAGATTATTACGGCAGGTCCATTGGCGATGCGGAAATGGAGGAGTTACTTGATGGGTTGAGTGATGACAATCGGTTGTTTGAGATGGTTTACGACATTAGTCAGGAGCTCGCGGAAAAGCGAGGTTGGGAAATGAAATAATTTGTGGATGTACGGCAGGCGCACAATCAATTCATCCGAGAGTGTGAGGATGGAACCCTCAGACGGCGTTCGGATGCAACGATGCAAAGCTATCATGAAAGCTTTCGCCTGCTCTTAAAGTTGTTTCCCGTAAAGACGACGGACGAGCTGACGGAAGGCATCCTGCGCCAGTTCCTTCTCCGGGGAGAGCGGGAGCGCGGATGGAAGGCGGCGACGATCATCTCATACCGTAAGAACCTCTCACCATTCCTGAAGTGGTGCGTTGATCGTGGCCACCTCAATGCCAACCCGCTTACGGCCATACCGACTCCTCCATTGGTGAAGAACCTACCGGAGTACTACACGCAGACGGAGATGGAGTCGATCATGTATCAGGTCAATATGAGTGCTCAAACCGACTTTGAGCGCGTCCGCAATGTAGCGATGTTCGGGGTGATGGCAATGGCAGGACTCCGCAAGGGGGAGCTACTCAACCTCAGGGTTACAGATCTTGATTGGGAGAATGGGGTTATTCGTATCAGGGCCGAGACGTCTAAAAGCCGTACAGCGCGATCCGTACCCCTCTGCTTCCGCCTACGTGAGCTCCTTGAGCGCTACCTTCAAGAACGCGAGAAGCGGAAGGTGGAAACGATCTGGTTATGGGTTTCCTACCATGGACGGACTCGGTTCACGGCAAATGGCCTCAAGCATCTTACGCGGCACATTGGCGAGCGGACTGGCATCAGAATCAAGCCGCATAAGTTCCGGCATACATTTGCCACGCAGACCTATATGGGAAGCAACGACATCGTCTCCGTCCAACGGGCGCTCGGCCACAAGGAGATTACGACCACGATGATCTACACCCAAGTCAATCAAAAGCAGGTACACGCCAGCATTGAAAAGAATCCCATTAACTCAATCTTCTAACTTGCACCCTATGCCTGTTTCCATCTCAATTTACGACCTTAACCGTGAGTTCGATACCAAGACGCTCTTCGAGGAGATTCAAGATGCTGTCGAAGCCAAGGTTCCTGAATTCGCCGAGCAGATCGGATATCGAGTTCGCGATGACGAGAAGATCTCCGTACACATGGAGGGCGCAAAAGGCTTGCTCGAAATCGAGCTTGATGACACGACTGCAGTTCACCTGTATTGCTCGATGCTTGATACGCTTGAAAAACTCCGCATTTCTCTCGCTGTGCTTGATCATCTTACTGAGAGGTATGGCGGGGAGTACGATAAGGACGAGATTCGCCTTCTGCGCAGCCTTTTAGGCTAAACCATGAAGAAAGAGGGAGCGGCATTTAATCGCCGCTCCCTTTTGTGTATGATGAAGGGGTATTTGGAGCTTGACTATGGCTCTGAATCCCGGCATAATTGCCGACGTAACTAATTGTGGAAGTGGTCGAGTGAATGGATTGTCAAAGCTCCTCATTTTCACGGTTTCTTTACTAATATTAGCCGAGAATCGCGGATTTAGAACTCGACCCCTCCCATGGTA
>CAYTPE010000084.1:0-3286 GCA_964439885.1 uncultured Gammaproteobacteria bacterium | reverse complement strand
GTTTTGTGAAAGGGATTCTTCGGGGGTGTGTCCCCCTCGGAATGACAAAACATGGTATTGAGACTATTTAACCTTTTCCACAATCAAACCAGTGATGAAAAGTAATGACGAAGTAATAATTGACCCGATGCAGTACAGACACCAGCTATGTAAGGTGAAGGCCTGCACAAAGAAGAAATAGGCTGAGGCCAAGATGCCACACACGGTGGCGCGTGCCGTCCAGATGATGACAACATCTTTTTTGATATCCAAAAATAAAAAGCTGCCGATGAAAATAGCAAGATAATACAGTGCACCGAAGAGCGCTACCGGAATGCCAAATACTTCTGAGTACGGGCTCGTCAGCACTGTTTCGCAACCGCCCACTATAGCACAAGTGGGAACAACTCCCCGATAATGTTCGACAGTGAGATACGTTGCGTCGGCAAAGCCCAGCACGCTTACCACCACGAGCACTGTGGCTAAGCGGCGCAAATTATTTAAGTGCTTCGGAAACAATCTGTTCCAGATCTTCATAGGATTGTAAATTTAATTTTTTACCATTGAGATAGAAAGTAGGGGTGGCTTGCACGTTGGCGCGCACGCCGGTTTGAATATCATATTCGACGGCATCTTTTATCGCGCTCGAGTGTAGGTCACTCGTAAATTTTGTTTTATCCACACCAAGCTCTCCGGCATAGGTGATAAACATTTGTTCGGCTTGGTCGTTGTGCTCCCAATCGGTTTGTGTGGCGAATAATTTGTCGTGCATTTCCCAAAACTTCCCCTGCATACCAGCGGCTTCGGCGGCGCGGGCAGCTAGCTCAGCGTGTTCGTGTGCCTGGGTGAGAGGGAACTCACGATAGACGAGCAAAATTTTGCTGCCATATTTGGCAAGAATATCATTGATGTAACTTTCGTACACTTTGCAATACGGGCATTGGAAGTCGCTGTATTCCACCAGTTGTAAAGTGGAAGACGCACTTCCCTTTTGCCAATCCTTCGCTACTACCGGATCCTGCAAAGTGTCATCACTAGCCACTTGCCCGGACGGCGAAGAGGCTAAAAGAGAAAGGCCCACCACCATACCAATGAGTACGATGGCCGCTCCTCCCCACAGGGCGATACGCTTGAATATGGTATTACGACGTTCACGCTCTGCCGTGGCGCGCATTTCGGCTTGAATTTGTTCGCGAGATTTATTGTCTGTCATAGATGAGTTCCGCTTGGTAAGTAAACGAGTATAGTATAAACCTTTTAAAAATTGGTGTCGAGAGGGAGTAGAACCTACTCCATATTGTTGATATGTGTAAAATACAGTATACTGGTGCGACACCAAGGAGAAAAAAACGATGCGTGTGATGATGCGGCTCGAGCTAGTCGCTTTGAGCAGAGAAATAACAGAAAAATTGCAACGGGAACACGGCGCGATTACAAATTTGCGTCGTGGGCACCTTCTGCTGCCTCTGGCAGCCACCAAGGCGCGGGATCGCTTTTTGATCCCAGAGCCGATTCGGTATGCAGGTCAGCTTCTACTCATCGAGGAGCAGGAGAGTGGCTGGCAGGTGGTGTGCCGTGAGAACGGCGAACCGCTTGTCTCGAGCCCCCTTGCCCTTGGTACGTGCGCGGATAGCTATAGCGCGCAGTTCCTGGGCCGAAAAGTAGTTAGACTCGCCCTCACATTGGACAACGCCAAGCACATCCTCGACCCGAACCGCCTGCAGGTGCAGGCAAGCGAAATCCACGCCATCCACAACAAAGGCGTGGAAGTGATGCTGGTCGAAGACCCCATCTGGAGCGGTGGGGTCATGGAACCTGGTTCGGCGCTTTTCTTACCGCTACTCCCCGCGCTACGCGCGCTCGTGGAGCGCATGATTTGCATGGAAGACCCCGCGCAATGCGCGGGTCCGCACTATGCAGACCTCTCTACCATGAGCCGTAGCGAGCTCGCTCGAGCCATCGCCGCTCGCCGCACTCGCACGCGTCGCCCCTAAACCCCAGGCACTCCCTGGGGCTTCGCATTTGTAAAAAAACAGACGCTTGCAGCGTCTGTTTTGATAAGCCTATTCTTCTGTTGGCAACGGCGCTTCTTCATCGGTACCACCACCAGCTTCTTCTTCGTCCGGAGCCTCACCACGTTCCACCACTTCTTGTACATCTTTACGAATCTGATTAATGAGTTTTGGGTTTTCCATCAGGAATCGTTTAGCTGTCTCGCGGCCGACGCCCAATTTTTCTTCTTTATACAAATAGGAGTTGCCGCGCTTGTCGACTACTTTGTAGTTCACTGCAGTGTCCAAGGTATCGCCAGACACCGAAATACCTTCGTTGTACATAATGTCGAATTCGGTAGTGCGGAATGGCGCTGCTACTTTATTCTTTACGATTTTTACTTTTACACGGTTACCAATAATTTTGTCCCCTTGCTTAATCTGCGCCGCGCGACGAATTTCCACACGTACCGAAGCGTAGAATTTGAGTGCCACGCCACCGGTAGTTGTTTCTGGGTTGCCAAACACAATGCCGATCTTCATACGAGTTTGGTTGATGAAGATAACGACCGTTTTGGACTTACTGATGATGCCCGTGAGTTTGCGGAGCGCCTGCGACATGAGACGAGCCTGCAAACCCATGTGGCTGTCGCCCATTTCGCCTTCGATTTCCGCTTTGGGAACCAGGGCCGCTACCGAGTCGATTACCACCACATCCACCGCGTTGCTGCGCACTAAGGTTTCCACGATTTCGAGCGCCTGCTCTCCGGTATCGGGCTGTGAGATGAGCAGTTCATCAACCTTCACACCAATTTTTTTGGCATAATCCGGGTCGAGCGCGTGTTCGGCGTCCACATAAGCGGCAATGCCACCCATTTTTTGCACTTCGGCTACCACATGCTGGGCGAGCGTGGTTTTACCAGAAGCTTCCGGACCATAGATTTCAATAATACGTCCACGTGGTACGCCGCCGACACCGAGCGCAAGGTCGAGCGACAAACAGCCGGTTGGCACCGCGTCTACCTGCATAGCTTTGGCTTCGCCAAACTTCATGATAGCACCGTCGCCAAAACGACTCTTGATCTGATCGATAGCGCTTTCAGCGGCTTTTAATTTGAGTTTAACTTCTTCGGAGACTTGAGACTTCGCCATATAGTTGGTTTCAGATGAATTAAAAACAGCATAACGTATAACGTGTAACGTATAACATTCGATATGTCGAAAGTGTTTTACGTTCCACCTTACACGCTATGCTAGGACATTTTGCCACATTTATCAAATCATTTCAAGCTGCTCCTTGGCCACCGCTATTGACG
>CAYTPE010000083.1:0-3394 GCA_964439885.1 uncultured Gammaproteobacteria bacterium | reverse complement strand
GTATGGTGGCACGCCCAGGTGGTGAAATTGGTAGACACAAGGGACTTAAAATCCCTCGCCGCAAGGCATACCGGTTCGATTCCGGTCCTGGGCACATATTTTCAAAAAAATACTCCCATTCATATCATATGTTTTCTGAGCACGGGAGTGCACCACGCAATCTGGACACCGCTCCTGTAGACGCTGAACTTGAGGCGCTTCGAACCGAAGCGTTTAAAGTATTGCGCGCAGATCATCACATAATTACATCTATCGCCGGCCGCCTCAGCAACCCGCTGCAAAGAGATGGCTTGATTGAATATGTGTACGACAATGTTGTCGAGGATATTGCAAAGGCTTCCAAACAATGGCTCTTAAGTTTCACTGCCTCTAATAATGTGAATTTCCGACTCTCAATATACAAAAACAATACAAAAGATTACTACGGATCAAAATTATTTAGGAACAACGTTCTTACCGAATACGGAGAAACCTGGAAAGACTTCTTACCATCTAGCCATGAGACGCCGGAAGATATGCTCGCAAACAAAGATCACGCAGTAACATTAGAGGCGGGGCTTGATGAAAAAATAAGCGCGATTGACGACCCAAGCAAGCGAGCGCGAGCTGAAAATTTTCTCCACATACTTCGTCTTTTTGTTCAGGGCAAAACACAAACAGAGGTTGGTGAGATCATGGGAGTTACTGGATCCCGCATCGGTCAGATTTACCAATTTGAAAAAGCGAACTTCCCGGATATATTTGGTTCACTTCCTGATACCACCCGTGGCCTACTCAAATTATTGCGCTACCCACTTAATTATAGGCCGAAACAAGTAGAAACTCAGGAAAGACAAGTTGCGGCGTATGAAGACCTAAAACTCTTGTTATCACAAATTCAAGCAAACGAACTGCCCGAAGCTTTCAAAGACCGACTACAGAAATTTGAAACTGCTGATATTGTTGGAGTGATTCGCTACGCTTTGGGAGAAGTATCTGCCGATGAACTTGGTCCAAAATTCTACAACAATCAGGGCAAGGCCAAAAAAATTGTCCAGATAATTCGAATGGCGCTATCAGACGCAATCGGAAAGGAATTGCCCAGAAATCAATTATGATTTGTCTGCGCTGGCAGGTCGAGCTTATTTAAAATATCGTTGACCCGTCGTTGTGCTTCAGCAAACACTTCGTCTTCATTCCAATTAGAATTTTCTTCTCTCACAACTTTTGTTTCCTCCGCGAGCAAAGCATTCTTTAGGTCAGCCACCTCGCCCATCAATCCGTCGAGCTTCGCGCGCAGTGCCGCGAGTGTTTTTTCGTCTTGCGCCACCGACGGAATTGCTCCCGTTTGCGTTAAACCAAGCTGTGTTCGTATCGCCTGCACGGCTTTCACCACCTGTATCATGTTCGCCGTGATATTCTGCATCTGCTGCTTGGTATTTTTTACTTCTTTGCCTACCACCTCCGCTCGCTCTTTGGCAGCCATTTTTTTCTCGGCTTCTTCTACCTGTTTTTCTTTTTGTTCTTGAGATAATTCAGCGCCTTCGTGGGTGTTGCGACGGCGAACTGATTCTTGTTCGTTCATAAATGTATGCGTAAGGAAAAAAAATATCTCCACATACACCGTGGAGGTATTTTTATATTATATTTCTAATAATATAATGCTTAACAGCCCTAGACATAAGCCGATCCGATTCCACCAGGTCAATTCTTCTTTAAAATAAAATATTCCCGCGCCGGTGATAAAGGCGAGCGACATAATAGTGAACACCATTCCGGCTTTGGTCAGCAGCTCAAACTTAAGCGACCATACCCAAAATACACCACTTGCCATCCACAGTGCCATGCCGATTGCAAACAAGAGCCAGCTCGGGGCGAGCGCCCACTTTTTGAAAAGTATATCGCCAAAAGACTCAAAAAGTACCGAGGCAAGTACTAAACTGAAAAAGAGAATTTTATGATTCATATACATGGTCTTTTATTGCTTTCTTACATCGGATAGTCTACACTATATCATTATGACTGATGAAAATCAAAACAATGAAGAGCGTCTGGTTGAGCCGGAAGCTGGCTCGGAAGAGCAACAGCTGGAAGTAACGCTTCGCCCACAAATACTGGGCGATTTTGTGGGTCAGGAGCAGATCAAGCAGAACCTCGGCATTTCCATTCAGGCCGCCAAAAAGCGTGGTGAGCCGCTCGAACATATCCTACTCTATGGCAACCCCGGGCTTGGTAAAACTACCCTCGCGCACATCATCGCTCGCGAAATGGGTGGAAATATAAAGGTGACGGCTGGCCCAGCACTAGAAAAGGTTGGGGACCTCGCCGCCATACTCTCTAACCTCCAAGAAGGCGAAATTTTGTTTATCGATGAAATTCACCGGCTGAATAAATCGATTGAAGAGGTGCTGTACCCAGCATTGGAAGATTATTCGCTCGACATTATCCTCGGCAAAGGCCCGGCCGCTCGCACTATCCGAATGCCGCTCAACAAGTTCACGCTCATTGGCGCGACGACCAAGCTCAGCATGATCACGGGGCCACTGCGCGATCGCTTTGGCCACACCTTCCACTTAAACTTTTACGAAGAAGGCGACATTGAAAAAATCGTGAAGCGCAACGCTGGTATCCTGAACGTCTCTCTCGACGACGAATCGAGCAAACTCATCTCCAGCCGCGCCCGGCGCACCCCGCGCATTGCGAATAGACTCCTCAAGCGCATTCGCGATGTGGCCGAGGTAGAGGCGGAAGGCAAGATTGATAAAAAAGTGACGAGCCGTACGTTTGGCATGCTTGGCGTCGATGAATTTGGCCTCGATGATATCGATCGCCGCATGCTCACCACTCTCATTGAAAAATTTCGTGGCGGCCCGGTGGGGCTCAATACGCTCGCTGCGGCGATTGGAGAGGAGATGGATACGATTGAGACGATTTACGAGCCGTATTTGTTGCAGATTGGATTTTTGGAGCGTACTCCGAGAGGAAGAAAGGCGACGGGGGCAGCGTATCAACATTTGGGGTTTGAGGAGCCGAAAGTGCAGACTCTTTTATAAGCTATTCGCTATTAAGGGGGATGGAAGTAGCGCAATTTGTCCACAGGTAGAAAGAATAAGGCCTTGACTTTTTCACGGTCTTATTTTAGTATATTCTTAGATTGGTTAAAAAAAGCTGTATTTTACCCTTTATTACTAATAAAATTATTTATTAACTTATAAATCTTTTATAAAGTATGGAAAAAATCTACATAATTAAGGTTGGAAATATTGAAGTTCAGTCAACAAATGAGGATTTTACAAAAAAAACCTTTAAAGAGTTAGAAGATAAATATCTTATAAAGGATAAAAAAACAAGTACCTCTCTTAGTGAGCTCTTCGAAAAAAGCGAGCCTATAGATAGCCCGTCGAAAAAACAAACC
>CAYTPE010000082.1:0-3585 GCA_964439885.1 uncultured Gammaproteobacteria bacterium | reverse complement strand
CTGAAGCCAAAGAGTCCCCTCCTGAAACTTTAGTGGAACTTCAGCTGGAAAACAGTAATCTTCGAGAAATCGTCTCAGTCTTCTCAACAAAGATGCAAAAAATGAAAGACGATATCAAACAATACAAAAAAATCATCATTTCGTCAAGCAATTACTGTATCTTGACACCTTTTTTACTTTTGGATAGTATATACAAAGTTCTTTGTAAACCCATATCAAGAGCGGTGCGAGGGATTCGGCCCTATAACCACCCAGCAACCCCTGAAGAGGGGTGCTTACTCCGACCCTAAACGGGAAAGATACGTCCTGTTCGCTCTAAGCGGATAGGAAACAGCTTAAGAAAAAGCTTGTCGTTCTTATTGTTTTAGGGATGATGGGCTTTTTTGTTTTTGCCCAGCTGAGAATGCGGCTTGTAGCAGACTTCATTCTCAACTGGGCAAGGCGAGAGCTGAGCCCAAAATGGAGGTCTCATGAAAACCAAGGGCAAGAAGAAGAGTAAGGGCAAGGGCTCTCCCAAGCCAGCTTCGGCTGGCGACGTGAGGGCGATGATCAACGGCGGGGGGCCTGTGCCCCCGCTCGAGATCATCGGGTTGGCCACCACGGCCGACCCCATCTGAGCCACCCCGCTCACCCCCGGCAGTACCTGCTGCAGCGTCGACACACGTCGACACATGCGCGGTCTGCCGGGGGCCGAACCATTCCTCAAAGGGAATTTTTTTATTACTTGCAAAATCGATAAAAACTGTTAAAATCGTATAACTTACATTGCTTAATTTGCTTACTCTGCTTATATGCTGATACTGGGCATCGAATCCTCCTGCGACGATACATCCGTAGCCCTGCTCGACTGCTCCGATAGTGGCCATGTTGTGCTGGCCGAAAAAACTGCTTCACAAATTGATATTCACCAGAAATATGGCGGCGTGGTTCCCGAAGTAGCCGGACGCATGCATGCTGAGGCGATTGTGCCACTGATTGAAGAGGTGCTAAACGAAGCGAAAAAATCCCCGCTTGGGCGGGGTGGTGAGCTTCGCAGCGAACCGGGGTGGGTACAAACCATCCCTGCAACCACAACCCACACCCACCCCACCCCTCGTGCAAACTCGGGGCACCCCGCCCAAGCGGGGATTATGCCGGATGCGATTGCTGTGACGGCCGGCCCTGGCCTCGTCACTGGACTTCTGGTAGGCGTGCAGGCCGCGCAGGCGCTTTCGTACGCGTGGAATGTGCCGCTCGTGGCTACGAATCATATTGAAGGACACATCCATAGTGTTGAGATCCCAAATCCGTCATCAGCTGTCATCCTGAGCGCAGCGAAGGATCCCTCTCCCGTACAAAGGGATTCTTCGGTCGTCCCGACCACGTCGGGACTCCCTCTGAATGACAGCGCTAAAATTCAATTCCCCGCTCTCGCTCTTGTGGTCAGTGGCGGCCATACCGAGCTCGTGCTGCTGCGCGACCACGGCGACTATACCATTCTCGGCCGCACCAAAGATGACGCGGCAGGTGAATGTTTCGATAAGGTGGCTAAGCTACTCGACCTCCCCTACCCTGGCGGCCCCAAGATTTCCAAACTGGCCGAAACCGGGCGCGTTGATGCAATTGATTTTCCACGCCCGATGCTCCGTGAATCAAATTATGATTTTAGTTTTGCCGGACTCAAAACGTCGGCGTTGTATTGGTTAAGAGATAATCATCTTGTCATTTCGACCGAGGAGCAGCGACGAGTGGAGAAATCCCTTGACCATGACGAAAGGGATTCTTCGATTCCTCAGAATGACAGTACAATATCCATCAATGATTTCTGCGCCTCCTTCGAACAAGCCATCACCGACGTGCTGGTGGGTAAAACCATTCGCGCGGTGGAAGAATTTAAACCAAAGTGTGTGGTGCTCGGCGGCGGCGTGGCGGCGAACAAAAGAATCCGCGAAACACTCAGAGAAAAAATGTCTCACCTGAGCGAGTCGGGCGGATGGCAATCCGCCCCCACTCTCCTCGTTCCCGCACTTAAATACTGCATGGACAACGGCGCCATGATAGCAGTGGCCGGGTACTACCACGCCAAAAAAGGCGAGTACACCGAATGGCGCAATCTGGAAGTGAACCCGAACTGGCGAGTGGACGAAAAATCAATACGCAAGAATATATGAAAAAAGCGCTCGCATATGGAGCCATCATAGTAGCTTTTGGGGTGATCGTTCTTGCTACACTCAACATATACGTCGTAAACGTATCTCATTCATATATCACGAATAGTGCTTCTGTCCCCACCAGTACGGCAGTGATCATACTCGGTGCCCGCGTATACGCGGATGGGAGGCTCAGTGATGTGGTGCGCGACCGTGCCGACACCGCGCTTGAACTTTATCATTCGGGAAAGGTGCGTGTTTTTTTGGTAAGCGGCGATCACGGCACCACACAGTATGATGAAGTAAATACCATTCGCAAATATCTTGAGGCTCACGGTGTACCGGACGACGCGATTTTTCTTGACCACGCTGGCTTTGATACCTACGATAGCATGTACCGCGCGAAAGCAATTTTTGGTGTGACCTCTACAATTATCGCCACACAAAATTTTCATCTACCACGAGCTGTCTATATTGCCCGTAAACTCGGCCTCGTGGCTTATGGCACCCCGGCCGATCGACATTATTACCGGAGTGAAGGGTATTGGGAGCTGCGCGAAATACTCTCGCGGGTCAAAGCATTCCTTGATATTATTTTACACGCCAAACCAAAGTTTCTCGGTTCCTCTATACCTATCACCGGCAGCCCAGCCCCCAGCTGGGACCAGTAAAATGGCTTATTTAAGCCAAAAAGCTCGCTCCACCCTTGACAAAAGCGCCGCTTTGTGATATACTGCTCTGTTTCGTAGTAAACGTTGAGAGAGCGTGTACCACGGAGCCGCCACCCACCAGGGAGGTGCCAAAAAGGCCAATGTATCCACAAAATCCGAAACTCTCTCGCCAAGGGAGTTTTTTTCATGTCATTTCGAGCGAACCCACAGTGGGTAAGTCGAGAAATCCCTTTACTTTCAACTATCGCCCCTACTCTGTAGGAGCGATTGAGAAGGTGGACTGTAGGGGCTAATTGCATTAGCCCACACGCCCCCTCTAGTGTGTTGGATCTTTTACAAGTGAGAGAGTGTCCTGGCATGCGAATGGTTTACTATTGTCATGCTGAACTTGTTTCAGCATCTTCACCGATCCTGAATTAAATTCAGGATGACATATTATAGTAACTTGTTCGCATGCTGGGACTAAGATGGTCCCGGCGACAGATGACCAAAAAAACGGAGAAAAAAGAAAAATGGAAATCAAGCGCGACCGTCTTCCCGTCCTCGGCACCCTCCTCGGCCCGGTGTTTCTGGGCCTGTGGCTCGCGAGCTTCGCGAGCGGGTGCGCCACCACGGCCGTCTTCCAGCCGCCGACGGTCAAGGGGTGCTCGGCGACCGAGCTCGCTGGGTTGGTCCAGGGGACGGGCGCCATCGCGGCGCTCGACCCGTCCGCAGCCGCGACGTTTTCGCGGCTCACCCGCACTCGCCTTCGCGAGTGCGGGTACAACCCCCGCTAGCCTCTCACC
>CAYTPE010000081.1:0-3590 GCA_964439885.1 uncultured Gammaproteobacteria bacterium | reverse complement strand
CGCTTCGCCCGCCACTGCGGTTGATGGGCGGCAACTGAAAAAAGTCACCACATAAAATAACCTGCAGTCCGCCAAATGGCCGATCGTCCTGACGTATTTTTCGACAGACCTCCTCAACCATATCGAGCCGAAAATCATGCAGCATGGATACTTCGTCAATCACTAAAATATCAGCGTTTACTATTTGATCACGACGCGTTTTCGTCATGTCACCAACAGTATGTTTTTTTAATTCGTCATGGATGCCGATCCCTGCCCACGAATGAATCGTGTTGCCGCCAAGATGGGTTGCAGCCAAACCCGTTGACGCGGTCACTGCAACCTTTTTACCCTGCCCGCGTGCCCAGCGCACAAATTCATTTAACACATATGTTTTGCCACTCCCTGCAGGACCCGTCAAAAATACCGACTTCCCGTCAGCCAATATCCCAAGTGCTAAAGCCTGCTTCATACTGACCTAGTATACAGCGTTCTCGGAGAGGATCTTTATAAAAAACTATGACGCTTTTGTTTAGATATTGCATTAGTGGTATAGTATGCGCCATTGATACGAATGGTACTTCCGCCTCCGTATTCGCACACCAGAAAGAAGAATGATATGTTCGAACGTTTCACCGATCGGGCCCGCCACAGCGTTGTTGTCGCACAAGAACTGGCAAGGGAGCTCCACCATGGGACAATCGGCACACACCACATGCTGTACGGAATTCTAGTATCCCAGGATGAATACGCATCACCTCTCTTGATCGAAAAAGGATTGACACCCGAAAAGATCAAGAATGCGATCGCGCCTTGCTATGAAATGGTTGATGATGCACAAAGACGTACCTTGATCTTTTCGCCAAACGCAAAAAAGCACCTCGAGCTGTCATTGCGAGAAGCATTGAATGTCAAGAACAACTACATTGGCTGCCATCACCTACTACTTGCACTTCTCAGGGATGTCGATGAAATCCTTGGTTTCTTGGATGACTTCGGCGTAGACGCAAGTTTGCTATACATGGAGCTAAGAGCGAAAATCGGCCAACCACTCGAAGAAATTCCAGAAATGCCAATTCCAGAGTTGCCGGTCTTCATTCTCAAACCCCCACCCTTGATCTGTAGTGATGAGGTGTCGGCAATCCTGAGCAGGGCTCGTCAAATCGCTGGCGACAGGATGATCGAACTAGTTCATATCGAGCAGGCTCTTTCCGGCTTCTAGACCCCCTGTTACGAGACTATGCGTTGACCTGCCTGGTCCGCCCCGTCTCCAGGGGGTCTTCGCATTTAGCGGGTAAATATCATCGCAACCGCACAGAGTAACATCGTCGAATTTTCAAAAATAGCCACATAAGACAATGGCACATTAAATGCGGTTCCAAGGCACGCACAATACAGGCGCTGTTTCTTAATGATTGACCTGTAAACACTCACTATTCCCATAAGCGCTAGAACTGCCATAAATATGTCGGGGATATAACTATGTTTTAGGAGCATCACTATACCAAGTCCAATTTCAATAAACGGATACAGCTGTCCGTACCACCAGTATTTTTTGGCAATAAGGTCATAGCTTGCAAACCGATCAGCAAAACCGTTTACGTCTTTTAGTTTAGTTGCTCCAAATAAAATCAAGAATGCAGACATAAAACCAGCAATATACTCATGCCAGTAAAAATCATTTAGTCGTGATGACCAGATAAATCCAAACAAAAAAGAAAGTGTATATATTGAAATAACTGGCCAATACCGTAAGATTTTTGTCATATATTTTAGTATACTAGAAGTATCGTCGAAGAGACGAAAATAGTGAGAGGAGAAAGCCATACTCGCAACCGAACACATGGGAAAGTTCGGCCCCGAGTTCAACATGATCGGACACTGGGCTGAGGCCCTGTGCTACGGCGTGTTCCTGGTGATGGTGGCTGCGGTCATCAGTCGCCAGGTGAGGTCCTACACGGCGATGCTGTGCGGGATCTTGGCACTCGGTGCAGGCATCGGCGGGCACTTCCATCACGGGTACTACGCGGCCGCCTTGGTGGCTGTGGTGTTGGGATTCTTGTTCTCGCTGTTGTGCGTGGTACTGATGTACCTCTCCGTGCAGCGGGTAACGCTTCTCAAGTGGGCGCAGGACGCGCTCGGTCGAGAAGAGGATTCGCCAGCAAGTGGTGCCGTCTAGCCGACTGTCAGCCGATGACCGCTATAAATGTGGTCATCGGCTGGCGCGGCCTAACCTAGAAATATGGATATTATTGATATACGAAACTGGTCTTACTACAAAGAGAAAAGTCCTTCTGTAATTGGGGGTGTAGTGTATGATTTCGTCTCTTCGAAGTATTATGAAAAAGTGATCGATGGCGAAGAATGGTCGTGCGGTTTATTTTTTATAGGCGACAAACAAGTCTTAATGGCGTGGGGAAAGAAATCTGAAGAAGCTTGTTCTTACCATTCTCTTTTTGTTAACGGCGCTTGGACAAAATCTCAAAAAGGCTGTTCTGTTTCGTTACCACTCTTTAAGGGCGATAAAAAAGTCGGATTTGTGTTTACTCATCACAGTAAAAACTATACGTTTATGGCCGATTAGAAGCCAAAGTATTGTCCGTAATAGAACCAGAAATGGTTGAGGATCAATACGACAATTGTGATGATAAATAGTAGCCATACTGCAATTATATTGCGCCTTATAAACTGCAAGGGCTTTTGAATTTTCTTAAATTCTTTTAAATAACCATTATCGAAAATCCATGCAAAACCAGCCGTCGTGAGCCCCCACGCTGAGAACCAGACAATACTACAGAAAATACAAAGCGACCCGATGGTATAGACCGATTGGTAGAAAAACCAGACAACAAACCCCATAAATAACAATAGTCCACCCAAGTAAACATGCCACAGCCACTTTTTTAACTGTGCGCCTGCCAATAAAACGACGCCAAGCGTAATGAGAGCCGCAAACATAGCTATTCCCATGAGTTCATTACTAAAGCCAAATATTTCCGCCTGAGGCGACATAAAAACATTACTACATGAGTACACCGGATTCAGATTGCACACCAGTTCTGTTTGTGGGTTTTTTAGCATGTCTTCTTTTTCAATCGCAATTGCTGCGGAGGCCATCATACCTATCGCACCTAAAACTATTAATAGTATCGGGAACATTTTTTTCACGACGAAAACTTTTTTTAATTTTTTAATTAATCGTATATTTTTCATGATTTCTTGCCTTTCTTTATATCAACTCCAATCGCTTCCGAGTAATGTGAATATCCATCTTTTTTTAATAGTTTTACTAAATCATATGTTATCTGCCCGGGTATTGTCGGTCCTTGAAATATTAATCCGGTAATCATTTCAATATATGTCGCTCCTAGGCGTATTTTTCGGTAAGCGTCTTCGGCGCTAAATACACCCCCGACACCACTAAAAATAAACCTGTCGTGGTATAGGCTATACATTTTACTAAGTAATTCATCAGACTTCTCCTGGCATGGTCTGCCACTAAAGTTACCCTTCAGGTTATTATCGAAATTATCCTGTAGTTTAATTGTAGTGCGATCTTTATACAAATTACCAAGGGTAATACCACGTACTGAGTGCCTTTTACATACGTC
>CAYTPE010000080.1:0-3925 GCA_964439885.1 uncultured Gammaproteobacteria bacterium | reverse complement strand
TTTGGTTTATGTGCTAAATGTTATGGCCGTGATTTGGGGCGTGGTGTATTGGTCAATGTGGGAGAAGCTGTTGGTGTGGTCGCGGCGCAATCGATTGGTGAGCCAGGTACTCAGTTAACTATGCGTACGTTCCATATTGGTGGTGCTGCATCGCGTGCGGCAGTGGCCTCTAGTGTGGAAGCGAAGTCAAACGGAACAGTGCGTTTTACTGCAACGATGCGTTATGTAACTAATGGTAAAGGTGCACAGATTGTCATTTCACGTTCCGGTGAAGTGTTGGTGATGGATGATCATGGTCGCGAACGTGAGCGTCATAAAGTACCTTATGGTGCCATCTTAAATGTTCATGATGGTTTGGTAATCAAGGCTGGTACAGCATTGGCTACTTGGGATCCGTTGACTCGTCCAATTATCACGGAATACGCTGGCATGATTCGTTTTGAAAATGTTGAAGAAGGCGTGACGGTTGCTAAGCAAGTAGATGAAGTCACTGGCTTGTCTACCTTAGTTGTAATTGATGCCAAACGTCGTGGTTCAGTTAGCAAGTCTGTGCGCCCACAAGTGAAATTGCAAAATGAACAGGGTGAGGAAGTGAAAATCGCTGGTACAGAGCATGCCGTTACCATTGGCTTCCCTGTTGGTGCTTTGATTATGGTGAAAGATGGTCAGCCAGTTTCAGTTGGTGAAGTATTGGCACGTATTCCAACAGAGTCACAAAAAACACGTGATATTACTGGTGGTTTGCCACGAGTGGCGGAGTTGTTTGAGGCTCGTTCACCAAAAGATGCTGGTATGTTGGCTGAAGTCACGGGTACCGTTGCCTTCGGTAAAGAAACCAAGGGTAAGCAGCGCTTGGAAATTACCGACATGGATGGTAATAAGCACGAATTCTTGATTGCCAAAGATAAGCAAGTATTGGTTCATGATGGTCAAGTTGTTAATAAGGGCGAGATTATTGTCGATGGTCCACGTGATCCACAAGATATTTTGCGCTTATTGGGCATGGAAGAATTGTCAAGGTATATTGTTGATGAAGTACAGGATGTCTATCGTTTGCAAGGCGTGAAGATCAATGACAAACATATTGAAGTGATCGTGCGTCAAATGTTGCGTCGTGTACAAATTGTAGATGCCGGTGATGCAAACTATATTGTGGGCGAACAAGTTGAGCGTTCTGAATTACTCGATGAAAATGATCGTGTGATTGCAGAAGGTAAGATCCCAGCGACTTACGACAATATCTTGTTAGGTATTACCAAAGCATCGTTGTCGACAGATTCTTTCATCTCCGCTGCGTCGTTCCAGGAAACGACCCGTGTCTTGACTGAAGCTGCCATCATGGGTAAACGCGATAGCTTGCGTGGTTTAAAGGAAAACGTGATTGTAGGGCGCTTGATTCCAGGTGGTACTGGACTTGCATTCCATCGCGCACGTAAAGAAAGAGAGCTCTGGGAGGCAGATGAGCGCATTGCGTTATTGCAAGCAGAAAAAGCAGCGCGCTCCGAAGCTATTGCCGCTGAATTCTCAGGGGTATCTGATAGTGTAGAGTAAGATTGTTTATAGTTTTTAGTTCCTTGGTCTTTCAATAAAAACGGCGCTGAAGAATTTCTTCTGTGCCGTTTTTTATACGCAAGCCATAGCTTTACTTTACGTGAAATTCTTATTTGCTTACCCTAATCTTGCTTGAGTGGCTTACCTTTATCAATCACTTCACGACAATCTCCACGGATGTTTGCATTGTCGTAATTTGTCCAGCCGTGGCTATCTACGTAGCGTTTATGTTGCTTGAATTTATTGCTAAAAAAACTCCATTCCAAACGCTCTGTCTTATAGCGAATATCCGCCATATCTACTAAAGAGTGGAACATATTCTCGGTTGAAATTTTGGCTTTCTTATGGCGCTTTAATTGCTTTATTTTTTCGGGATAATTTGAGTGATAAGAATCCGAATACCAAATCAGTGCTGGGATATGAAATTCAAACTGTGTATTGTGACCATGGAAGGCTATTTGGCAACTGCCATCGTATAAAGTTTGTCCATGATCTGCTACATATAGCATTGAGCTAATTTGTCCAGATAATTTAAGTTTGTTAATCACTTGAGACAAAAACCAGTCTGTATACAAAATCGAATTGTCGTAACTATTGTTAAGTTCAGGTTTTAAATCGGTATTCGTATAGTCTGGTTTATCTACACCAAACAAAGAGGGCTGCCATTTGTCGAATTCCTTGGGATAGCGATGACTATAATTCCAGTGATTACCCAGTGTATGTAGAACAATGAGTTTTTTCTGCGCAGGATCGGCAATAGCAGTTTCCAAGGGGCCAAATAAGACTTGATCAAAATTCGAATGATCGGTATATCCCCCAAGATTCATAAATTGCACTACATTCGCTTCTTTTGCGAATACGGACACGGGTGTATCAAATTGTCCAAAAGACATTTGATTAGATAACCAGTAGGTTTTGAATCCTGCTTCCCTGAATGCGGTCAAAAAAGACTTTTCCGAAAATCCAGCTTTTAGGCTTTGCATAGCTGGTTTGCGCGATATTAATACCGGAACCGATAGTCTTGTGGCAGATACTGGAGTAATTACATTGGTGAGACTGATAAGATTGGACTCTCGGCTTAACAATGGATTTGTCGGTCTTGAATAAGAATTTATACTCCAACGATCATAGCGTGATGATTCACCGATGACCATGACAAATATCTCGGGTTTGTTAACGTCATTAAGTCGCTTTGCACCAAATGTAAAAGTTTGGTTTTTCATGCTTAAGTCGGTCAGATAGCGGCGTTCTGTCCAAAAGTCGACTCCGTGTGCCACCAAACCGAAAGGCCAGGTGTGTTCGAATTGTTTGATATCTGGTACTGCATAATGTTGAACTTTGCTCCAACTAAGCGATTGTAGCCACTGTGGCATGTGAGCGATGTATTTATTAGAGGGGGTGGATGCAGGCTCAGCCTCGGGGCCGTCTTCCCCCTCGCTTTCCTCTTCTTCCTCATCGTCACTATCGGTTTCGGAAGCAATGGCAATGCTAGTGAACGATGATGTACTACTGTTGTGGAAGAATCGTTTTCTAAGATCGGTTGCATAATTCCATGGTCGCAAGCTGCATATCAGCAGCATTAATACCAGCCAGCGTGAGTAGTGTGACCAATCTAAATTATGTGTGCGTCTTGCTGCTTTCCATGAAAAATACCACCATAATAAGACTGTCAGCATAATGCCAAACAAAAGCCAGACTTTCTTTCCTAAAAATTCAAGCGCTTCTCTAGGACTGGTTTCCGTAATAATTCCCAAATGATGGGTGGAAATTCCCTGTTCGTAAAAAACTTGTAGGTAAATTTCAATTGGTAAAATGAGGAAAGCGGGAAGTAAAAAAAAATGGAAGTATGCAGGGCACTTGAAGGTTGTCCATAAAATGCCCCATATTACGCATTCTAGAACCAGGATTTGTATCCAAGAATCAATGCTTCTTCCTAATGCAAATGGAAAAAATGGAATGACCGAGATTGCTAAATAGCTCAGTAGAAGAAAAAGATTGTTAAATCGAAAAAAGAGGCGCATGAATTCAAATAAATAGAGTAGCTGAGGGAAAAAGTACAGGATGACTACATAGGAGTGCGAATTATCCAGGGTTTTTTGCTATTTATCTGTATTAGTTCAGACAAGATCTGACACATCGACTTGAAAAGATGAGAGTTACGGGTTTAGATATGGGTATCGAATCCTACTAAACGAAAGAAAGGTAACTCTCATGCAACATATTAACAATCCTATTATCAAACATAAAGCTGGTTTGCTGAATTTAGCCCAGGAGTTGAACAATGTATCCAGGGCGTGCAAAGTCATGGGTGTTTCACGAGATACGTTTTATCGCTATCAAGAACTAGTCAATGAAGGTGGTATTGAAGCGCTGC
>CAYTPE010000079.1:0-3939 GCA_964439885.1 uncultured Gammaproteobacteria bacterium | reverse complement strand
CACTTACCGTTTGGTCTCATGCGCACTTCCAATCCAGAAACCGAATCAACGCCATATGTTGCGCATAGTTCTGCCACCTTCATCTCGGCGCGCGAATTACGCCCTTCCCTTCTGGTTGCCGCCTCAGCATCCGAAGATCGAGGATAGGGCCAAATTTCCGTCTTTTTTCCTAGCAAACCCCCACCACTTCGCCGAGGAAATAAATCCGGCTTCATTCCTGTTTTTTCACTCATACTTACTTGCGCTAATAGATTAGTTTAGTATATACTAATCATATAAAAAAGCAAGATTTCTTGCTCTAAAATAAGCGAATCTATGAATACAACATATATTGTTTTAGGGGTTGTTGTGCTGCTGGCCGTATGGCTCATTGCCATGTACAACGGACTTATAACTGCCCGCAACCGCGTGGACGAGGCCAAAAGCGATATCGATGTGCAGCTCAAGCGCCGGTACGACTTAATACCGAATCTCGTGGAGACCGTCAAAGGATATATGACGCATGAGCAAAGCACATTAGTCAAGCTGACCGAAGCCCGATCGGCTGCCATGAAGGTGCAGGCCGACCCCAAGGCAAGCCTCACCGATCAACAGAATGCAGAAAATAATCTAGCAGGCGTGCTTAAAACCGTATTCGCAGTTTCGGAGAATTATCCTGAGCTCAAAGCCAACCAAAGCTTCCTCCAACTCCAAGATGAACTCACCGACACCGAAGACAAAATCCAGGCCAGCCGACGCTTTTACAACGGCAACGTGCGCGACTTCAACACTAAAATTCAAGTCTTCCCTACTAATTTGTTTGCGAACATGATGCACTTTACCAAGTATGACTTCTTCGAGGCGGCCGAGGGTGAGCGGGCGAATGTGCAGGTGAAGTTTTAAATGATGTAACGAACTACGAAAGGTACAAAAGTACGAAACTTATATGGAGGGTACGCAATTAAAACGAAATGATCTGATCTTTCCCGAACTATCTTATAAGATCAACGGCGTTTTGTTTGAAGTATTTAAAGAGTTGGGAGGTGGTCACCAAGAAAGGTACTACCAAAAGGCAGTTGCGATCGGGTTGACGCAAAAGGGAATAAAATTTAGTGAGCAACACTTTGTACCCCTTGAGTTTAAAGGCGAGAAAGTCGGTTCTTACTTCTTAGATTTTCTTATTGAAGATTGTATCGTCCTCGAACTGAAGCGAGGAAAATTTATACCGGCAAACATAATTCACCAGACAAAACAGTATTTACTTGCGCTTAAAATAAAATTGGGTCTTATTGCTTGTTTCACGAATAGTGGAGTAGTGGTAAAAAGAATACTAAACCTATATTAATCGCTTTCGTATTTTCGTACCTTTCGTAGTTCGTAACATAAAGATATGTACAACGAAATCGCCTCCAACAAACGCCGCAGCGCAATCCTTGTGACAGTCTTTATCGTTTTTCTGATTGGCATAGGTTATGTGTATAGTCGCGCGATTGGCGACGGCACCTACGCGACCGTTTGGCTCGCGATTATCGTTTCGCTGGTTAGCACGCTGATCTCCTACTTCTCCGGTGATAAAATCGCTTTGGCGACGAATGGCGCGCGTGAAATTTCCCGTGATGAAAATAAATACCTGTGGAACATGGTTGAGAACCTCTGCATTACAAGCGGAATGCCGATGCCGAAACTCTACATTATAGAAGATCAGGCGATCAATGCGTTTGCGACCGGTCGCAAACCAGACAAAGCATCAGTGGCCGTGACACGTGGTGCACTCGAAAAACTGGAAAATGAAGAACTGCAAGGCGTGCTCGCTCACGAAATGAGCCACGTGCAAAATTATGACATTCGTTTTATGACGCTGGTGGCAGTAATGGTGGGCGCGGTGTCGATTCTTGCCCACATATTTCTGCGTAGCCGCTGGATATTCGGACGGCGCAGTAATGACCGCGAGGGCGGCGGTCAACTTATGGCGGTATTTATGATCGTCGGTATCGTTCTGGCTATTTTATCACCACTTATCGCCGAACTTATCAAACTTGCCGTATCACGTCGCCGTGAATATTTGGCGGACGCCTCTGGTGCACTTTTAACACGTTTTCCCGACGGTTTGGCCAGAGCACTCGAAAAAATCCAGCAAGAAAATTTGCCCGTCACGCATGCCACCCCCGCCACGGCGCACCTCTACCTCGCCAGCCCATTATCCGGAAAATCGTTTAGCAATCTATTTTCTACGCACCCTCCACTCGAAGACCGTATCAAACGTTTACGTGAGATGGGACATTAAACTAGCATATGCACTACCTTATACCGATAGGTGTGAGCGCTCTGGTAGCAGCTTCGACACTACTTTTTTATGTAGTGTTGCTACTCCCCATCACAGGACTCTTCATTGTTATCCGGTCACAGCAACTCAAACACAACAAAATCATGTGGGGGGTTGTTATACTCGGCTGCTACGCGCTTGGCATTATCACCGGTTCGATGGTTACTACTCAACTTTCAACTGGACTCGATGTCCCGGTTGATAATTTTTCCTACGGTATTTTTCTTGTCCCACTTGGGACAATTATATTTGCCGCCGTTGAAAGCAAACGCACATCAGCCGTCATTATCGCCAGTATCACGTGCGCAGCTATTATCCTTGTTGTTACGCAAATAAGCGTGTGGCGCTTTGTTGCTGGCACGCCGAACGAAGTATGCGCCGACCTCAGATACTTTGGCTCGTGTATTCGCGGCAATACCGGCATCAGAGCACTGCCCACCCGCGAAAAAACTACCTCTACAAACGATGGTGAATTTACTCAGTGGCACACCTACGGCGACGGTGGGCTGGGTTTTATGTTTGAATACCCGGCAGCCTATGATACCGATAAGCAATACGAAAATTGCTCGGTCAAACAAAGCGGCAACGGCCTCACGATAGGAAGCCGGTCATACATAGAAAACGACTCGGATGATGGACTGACGCTCAGGCAATTTGCTCAAAAAAAGATTGAAGAATACAAAGACGCTGATTGGAAAATTGAACAGACAACAGATACGTGGGTCGGCGACGAAAAAGCGTTGTCGGTAGACTATCGATTTGGCGGCGTGTCCCGTTACGGTAACATCACCTTTGTCCATCGCGGCACATACTTTTATATCTTCTCATTCGAAGCTGGAGCGTTCGCGTGCGGTGATGAGCCAAGCGTGTACGAGCACCTACTCAAAACATTCAAATGGGTTGACTACGCTGAATAAAAAAATCCGCCCTGATGGGCGGTTTTTTAGACACTATTTTATTTTGTTATTTCTTCTGACAACTCCTTTATCATTTCCTCCATTTCCTTTCGAGTCTTGGCTTCGAGATTAAGCCGCAAAACTGGCTCATTAGCAGAAGGACGGATATTACATTTCCACGTTTCAAACTCAAAGCTCACACCGTCCAAATGAGAAATTTTTGATGCGCCTCCATATTTTGTTTCAAGACGTTCTATAACACGCTTTATATCACTCACTTTAAAATTAATTTCACCGGAAACAAAGTATGGTCCTAAATCACTGATAAGTTGCGACAAGGTTTTATTCTCACGGGAAATCATTTCCATGATTATAAGGGGCAAAATAAAACCATTTTCCATGTAAGCATTATCGGCAAAATAATAATGGCCGCTGATTTCACCTCCAAACACGGCTTTTGTTTCGTTCATGCGATGTTTAATGTAGGTATGCCCGACGCGCTCGACATGGCCAACACCGCCATAGCGAGCGATGGTGTCTGGTACCACCCAACTGGATCGTATATCGTATACAATACTGGCTCCTTGGTTTTTTTGGAGAAAATATTTGCTAATGAGAGCAGTAATGAAGTCACCATTAACAAACTCACCTTTTTCATCAATAAAATATACTCGATCGCAGTCCGCATCCCACGCAATACCAAGATCCGCCTGTTCATTTTTTACGTGTGCTATCACGTCC
>CAYTPE010000078.1:0-4014 GCA_964439885.1 uncultured Gammaproteobacteria bacterium | reverse complement strand
CTTGCTTTAAAAGCTGTTCAGCTTCGGTTTTAATATCCTCAACCCCGATACCGTCAATTAGTGTAAAATCAAAATTTGGTGTAACTTTGTCCCCGTCTTTAGTGCTTAACTTATTAGGGGTGTTGTTATGTTCCTGCATAGCTTACCCCTTTTTAGTTTTTAAATATTGGTCGGCTTCGCTGGCTGTTTCTGCCAACGTCTTTTTTCTGCCGTCTTTAATCCATTCAAATAAACTTTGTTTTGAGAAATACAAACGCTTACCACGTTTGCAAACAGGAATTTCAGCCCGTTGAGTATATCCGTACAAAGTAGGAACGGACAAATTCAAAAGTTCGGCTGCTTGCTGAACGGTTAAAAGTTGTTCAGGTTCGGGCTGTGTGGTGTTACCTTGCTTTTGGTTGGCAAAGTATGTTTCAAGTTCCTGTCTGAACAGTTGCCTAATTTCAGGAATTGAAAGCTGTGTAAATACTACGTTTTCCATTTGTGCTATAAATTTTGTTACAGCACAAATTTTTGTTCAGAAATAAGGGGTTGGGGTACGCAATAGAGTACCCTATATTTTATTTTTTCTTTGCTTGCTTAACTTCGTTTCGTGCAAGGTCAATTTCATTTTCAATCATTTTTACAACCTCATTAAGTTGCACCATTTTGAAAAGTGGTTTGATAGCCTCTAAATCATTTATCAGTTCCTTATCAGTTTTAAAGTTCGGAACTGTTTGCAGCTTTTTGTAAAAATCTGAACTTGTTACCGCTTTAAATTCCTTTCCTGTAATTAAATGAATAAACTTTGCTATCGGTGAAATATCAATACTTACACGGGGTTCAAGTCCGTTTTGTTTAAAGAAATAGTAAAAGATTAAAACCAGTTGAGCGTTTGTATATCCTCCTAACTGTGGTTTCGCTTTTGGTTGGGTTGGTGGTTGCTCCAATGATAACAGGTTTTTTATTTTTGAAATTTCCATTTCGCATTTAGCATCAAAGGTTTTACCGTCCCTGTGTTCCCATACGTCCCAGTCAGTTGTATTTTGTCGGTACTCTGTTTTTATTTCAATAAGATATTTGATTTTTGCTTTTGCATCAGGTAGGGTTTCAATATGCTTTTTTACCTTTTCAAAATCGTATCTGTTTACAGGTTTTTCAGTTTCGCTTTCATCTTTTGGGTATAGTTCCTTTTCCAGTTTATCATATTCCTTTTCAATAAAATCATGGCAAATTGAAAGGGGTTTATCTTTGGGTTCGCCCCATGTTTGCATACCAGCTTTGGTATAAATAAGGCGTTTAAGGAAATAGAGAAAATAATAAAGTTGGTGTTTCTCTAAATCTAATTTCAGTAAGTGGGTTTTAACTGAAATCGGTTTTGCTTTATTAGCGTTTACAATTTCAAATTGTTCGTATAACAAGTTTAAAAATTCAAGGGGCTCAAATGTTCCTTGCCAATCCTCATTTTCGTTGAGGTCATCAAATATTTCAATATTGAAATCATTATTTAGGTATGCTTCAATATCTGTTTGGGGTGTGAAATTTGCTTTTATCATTTGTCTTTTATGCTTTAAGTTTAGAAATCTAATTTTATTTTGTCGGCTGCTTCACGTTTGGTTTGGTCTATAATCTTTGCGTAAATCTGTGTAGTTTTCAGTTCACGGTGTCCCAGCATTTTTGAAACGGTGTAAATATCCGTTCCCTTTGATAGTTGCAAGGTGGCAAACGTATGCCTGAAACAATGAAAGGTTATATCCTTTGTTATTCCGGCTGCTCCAATCCATTGGTACAAGTGTTTGTTTTCGTATGCTGAATAAGTAAGCCCCTCAAATACTTTGTCGGTTGGTTCTTTAGGTTCACCCAGTAAGCTGTAAGCCTGTTCGGAAATTGGTAATACCTCAACCCCTTTTGTTTTTTGCTGTGTGAACTGTATTGAATAACCGTTTTCAACGCTGTGGTGTATTTCACCCCAAACAAGGTTTTTAATATCTGAAAACCTCAACCCGGTAAGTGCTGAAAATAAGGCTGCACGTTTCAATAAAGGGTTATTACATTCCGTTTTTACAAGGCTGTTCAGTTCCTCAATGGTTAAAAAGTTCCTTCGGGTTTCTGCCTGTTTTATGGGTTCAATTTTTGCGTTCAGGTCGCTGGGTAAATACCCGTCTTTATACGCTTGCTTTAAAGTTGCTTTCAGTTTATTGAAATAGGAAACGGCTGAATTTTGGGCAAGGGTTGTTTTACTGCTCTTATTGCTTTTGGTAGTGAGTAAAAACTCTTTGAACTCATTACAAAACTTTTCGTTGAGGTCGGCAAACTTCAAATTTCCCTTTGTGAATGTTTCAAGGTAATTGTATGCTGAAACCCAGTTATCATGGTTTGAGGCTTTACGTTTGTCGGCAAGTGTTTTGAAATATTGAACAAAATTTTGTTCGCCCTGCTCTTTAATCTTTAGTTGTTCCTTTTCGTACCCGGTGTAAATTTCGGGCTTGTTAAGGTGGTTTTCTTTTTTCTGCCTTATCTGTTCAGCAAGCTGTAAAGTTTCTTTGTTATGCTGCTTATCAATAGGGTTCTTTGCCTTATCAAAAAGGTATAGCCCTAAAAATTCCCTTCGGGTTGGTTCGCCTGTTTCGGGGTGTGGAATAGCCGGGTAAAAATCTAAATACAAACTTTGCCTGTTCCCTGAAATTGCCTTTTGTCTTAACTTAACTTTTATACTCATTGCTTTTATGCTTTGGTGTTTAACTCAATAGTTTATCAATTACCGTTTTCGGAACGTATGCAAACCAGCCCTTTTTTATTTTGGGTATGCTGTTTCGTTTGATAAGGTTTTGTAAGGCTGTTTCTGAAATTCCGTATTTGCTTTGTATTTCGGTAAGGGTGTAACATTCTGAAATATCAAATCCCCCTGCTTGTTTCCATTCGCTTAATTCCTGTATTTGTGTTTCGGGTATTCCTTCGGGCTTTGGTCGGTTTGTTGGCTCTTTAAATAACTTGTCAAGGTCGGAACGCTTAATAATGGTTTTCTTTTGCAAAATATTTGTAGCCCTCAACTTACCTGCATTGATAAGTTTGTAAACATTTTGCCTGGAACAGCCTATTAACTTTGAAACCTGTGTTACCGTTAAAAACTCTTTTGCTTTCAGTTCCTCAATAGGCTGGTTTTTTATACGCTGTGTTTCCTTATTACTGCTTTCAATCTTTGCAGCTTTTAACCTTGCCTTGTAAGCCCGTTTACTGCACGTATCACTACAATACTGGGTTACTGTGGTTCGGGCTGTGAACTCATTACCGCAATGCTGGCAAATTCGTTGTACCTCAATATTTGAACTCATTTTGTTTTGTTTTGTATCAAAGTGTTTAAAAGTGTAAACGATGTAACCCTAAAAAATGGGTTGAGGTACAAATTTGCCTTTCAACCCATGTTAAGGTACAGCAAAGGTACAAATATTCCATAAATAAACAAGTAACAACGCAAAAGAAACGTATATTTACAGGCATTAAAAAAGCCCTGTATTAAAGGGTTTTATGTGGGTTTTGTATGGTTTTGGTGTTTGGTTGTTTTGTGGTGGTTACTTTCCGATACAAAACTTTGAGAAAATATTCCCCAATATCTCGTCATTCGTGACTTCCCCGCTGATCTGGCCTAAATAATTTAATGCGTTTTTCAGTTCAAAAGCAATTAAATCGGTGGTGATTTTTTGGCCGATGCCCTGCAACACTTGATCGAGCGAAGTGTAAGCATCTTGCAATGCTTGGTAATGGCGAATATTCGTTACCGTATGATCGGCTGTTTTTACCTTTTCTGATAAAATCAAATGGCTTAAAAACTGCTTCAAATCTGCAATTCCGGTATTTTCTTTTGCTGAAACCAACAATACGTTTTGGGTGTTTTGCAATTGCATTCGCATCGCATCGCTACATAAATCGCTTTTGTTCGCTACCACCAAATAAGGCAAACCGAATGCTGCTGCTGCTTGCAACTCTTCAGCTAAATCGCTTTCAGAGGCTATGTTTCCGACATCGGTGATATACAAC
>CAYTPE010000077.1:0-4157 GCA_964439885.1 uncultured Gammaproteobacteria bacterium | reverse complement strand
GCTCGTAGTGACCCGGCTCGTTTTCACTCGTGCTCATGAGGCCTATAGTCGCAATTCGCACGTCCCGCGGACCGTTCAAACTCGCCGCGTCACTACGGCCGCCGGCCATGTGCTCGGTTGCCTTATTATATTGATTGCCGCTAAACACGAGAAGGTGTACTATAGGTGAATACTTTTATAAATTTATGCATAAAAAATATATTCTTTTCGGTGTTGTTTTTCTCGGCAGCATGCTTGTGCGGCAAGTCGCCGCGGCCGCGCCGAGCTACACCACCACGCAAAATCTTTTTATAAATAGCGGTTTCGAAGATTCGGCCCAGTTTGTGCATCCGGTGCTCTTTACTACCACGAGCGCGCCACTCGCTGGCGCGCAAAGCGCGCGCGCTGTCTTTCGGGGTGTGCGAACCGAGCTGCTCGCCGAAACCAAACTTGAGACTCCCGTGAGCGGAGCGAAGACACTCACGGTGAATAGCCTCGTACGCTCGGATATAAAGGGTAATGGTACGGCGCAGCTGTGCGGTATCGCGGTGTATAGTGATAAGAAAACAAGTTTTCGCTGCGCGACGCTATCGACAATTTTAAATAAAAAAAATATCGTGAAGATAGTAGTACCACTCAACACGAAAAAGACGGTGACGTATGTGCAACTGGTGGTACGTGGGCGGTCGGCCAAAGAAATACACTATACATTTGATAGTGTGTCAGCGTTTTTGAGTGTGCCAAAGCAGCCCGCCGCGGTGCAGCCAGTTTCTGTCAATTCACCAGACACTTCACCGGTACCATCACCAGCACCCACGCCCGCACCAGTGCCGTCACCCGCAGCCTCTCCAGCTGCGTCCGCTCTTACCATTCACGCTCCGGTCGCGCGTAGTATTTCGAGTAGCGGCATTGCGCTCGCTCATCCGGCCACCGCGGCAGCGGCACTCACGAATGGGAATATTCTTTTTCTTGAGGGTGAAAGTAAGTGTGACGAAAGTGGGCATTTCGATCGTTACGCAGCGGAAGTATATAACCCAGCAACACATGCGTTGAGCGCAACATCACTGCTTGGCGGTACGGTAGCACACCTGCTGCCAAATGGTTTGGTCCTTGTACGTGGTTTCAAAGGGTGTACTATGAACGCGGTGACTGGTGCCTTCATCACCGCCTTTAGTAACGATGCGAAATTATATAATGCAAGTGGTATGCTAATGAGCGCGGCGAGCTCATACGCTTACCCCAATGCTGGGCGGCAAGGACCAGAGCCACGAGCCGGCATTCTCCTCAAAAATGGTACCATATTTTTTAGCGACTATGGTGGGCAGACAGGCGTGACAGTGTTTCAAACATATAATGCAACCACCGATAGCTTCACGAGCGACGCGCAGACACTGGGGTACGACCCAGGCGCGCCGATATTGGAAATGGACAATGGAAAAATACTGCTTGGGAGTAGCGGCACGTATTATACGTATGACCCGGCTACGAAGCAGGTGAGTAGAATAAATGCGACGGTGATGTTTGATGGGCAATGAAGTATTTAGCTATCGCCGACTGTCATCCTGAACTTGTTTCAGGATCTGGTTTGTCATTCCGACCCATTCGCTGCGCTCAGGGCAGGCTCTACAGGAGGAATCTCTGTCTTATTAACCATTCGGTCACCCACTGTCATTCCGACCGAGTCCCGATTCGCATCGGGACGAGTGGAGGAATCCCTCTACATCACCAACGTCAGCGTCGCTGTCGCTCACGTTACTTTTCTATGCAGATATAGTATAATTATGCCGATTAATATATTACCTCGTTAGTATGGCACTAGATAGTCGTGGGGCTCTCGAAGTGTACGATAGGGTCACAAAAGAGCTCGAAGAAGAGGAGGCACAGCGCGAAAAGCCGCCACTGCGTGACAGTTGGCTTTTGGCATTTATCGAAGGCAATGCGATTATTCCGCAGTCTAACACCGGCATTACCGCGTTGCCCGCCGAAGCAGTGATGCGTGATCCGCCCGAAGATTGGGGTGATTTTCTGGAATCCAATTTGAGTGATGAACAATTGGCTAGGGCTAATCAAAAGATGAATGCTGCGCACCGAGCAGCGGGTGTGCCCGTTGGCACGATTGAATCACAACCCACCCGTAGAGTACTCGATAACGATCGGCTGAGAGCTTTGTGGTATGATTGTCCGCAGGCTGTTACCAATAGCATATTGTACTATCTCGTAAATAACAAAAAAGTTGATGTTGTCTTGTTAGGGACACCGGTTCATACGATGAACGAACTGTTGCATAATGAAAAATATGCTGCCGTACGAAATGAATTGCGTTTAATACTCAAAACGATGGTGGGTGTTATCCGTGGTCAAGCCGTTGACGCAGTTGCTAGAGATTTTCGTGAAGATTACGATGAAATATATCCTGTTCCTCACAATCTCAGTAGTATACAAGAAACGAGAAAGGGTCGTATTGCCAAGATAATTGTTGAAGAAACGATGAAAGCCTTGCCGGAAATCGACCAAGAGATGTTGAAAAAATTTTTAACCGCACTCACGATGCCGGGTTTAAAATAAATGAGTAAATATTTTGGATTTTGCTACGGTGCACGTTACTTTTTATCCTAATTCCCTCCCCTTATAGGGAGGGAATACGACAGAGATATGAGTTACCGTATCACAAACGACCGCATCGAAATACTTTTATACGCAATACCCTCGGCGAAGAATTCTATGTCTTCGCCTTTTTGTTGAAGGCCAAGCGCGTAGAGCATGGGCCAGTAATGGTCGGGAGTGGGGATGCTGTGGTGGGCGATGGCGCCGAGTTTTTTGTAGTCTACGAGCGGCGCGTGGTTACCATCCGTAATATATTTTTTCGCTATCTCATCAAACTCGGTGGCCCAGTCGTAGGGGCTAGCAACTTCACTAAACGTTATCAGCCCCAGGTTGTGCACTATGTTGCCGCTGGCTACCACCAGCACGCCCCGCTCGCGCAGGGGCGCTAACTCCCGCCCCAGATCATAATGAAAATGGCCCTGCCGCGTAAAATCCACACTCATCTGAAACACCGGCACATCGGCCGCCGGTACCACGTGGCGCATCACCACCCAGCAGCCGTGATCCAAGCCCCAGTCTGTGTCCCAACCCACCCGGGTACTCGTAATTATTTCTTGCGTTGCCCGGGCCACACCTGGCGCGCCGGGGCAGGGGTAGGTGAGTGCGTATAGCTCTGGTGGAAAACCATAATAATCATGAATTGTTTTGGGCTTCTCGCTGCCGTGCACATAGGTGCCGCAATGGTGCCAATCCCGATTCTGCCTGTGGCGGCAGAATCGCGGATCCTCGATTTTGCGCCAAAGCAAAATCGGGATGCGCCGAGATGCACAGTATCGCAGCCGGCCGGGGTAGTGATTTCCCTATGCGCGTCCAATCTTGGGTGAATTTGTTATCTTCCAGCGCGTTGGTAGGGCTGCCGTGCCTGCCCACCGAAGGTCGCCGTCAGAGGCGACCGCAGGCGGGCCCCACGCGCGGGGTTTGTAGGAGTGTGTCGGTTATGTTTTTGAATATGTTCAAATTTATAGTATTTTAGGGTTGCGGAAAACTATAGTTTGGGTGTAAGCTAGTGTAGTTATGTAATCTACAACATTTGTTACATTGCACTTAACAACTTTTATTATATGTCAAAAGCTTCTGAGTATTCAAGTGGATTTTTTGATCAATTTCGCGGTTTAGAAAAAGTAAAAAGAGCAGTGATTTTGGCGTGTTCGCTTGCGATGGAAGCGTGTGGAAGTTATTGTAGACCACCGTCACCCGAAGCACGTCCCGATGAGGTTGTGCTTTCACCAGAACTGCAAACAAGTGAGTTTGGGAAAATACTTGATACGTATCCCAACCTTCACGATGTCCGTAATACTTTAGCGGATATGCAGTTTACGAACGAAAAAGGCGAAACAAAAAGCGGCTACCAGATACTGGTAGATTTTTTAGAGCATGTGTACGACCAGTCTGTCACGGTGGATACTCTTAATCAGAGGGTTGAACAGTATTTAAGCCAATTTGCCGATCGCGATATAGGCAAAGAGATGTACCTTCTCACCGTAGCACAATCGCTCTGGTCTGAAAAGCAGCATAGTACACCATGGTCACTTAGAGATTACACCGCCGAACAGATTCAAGCGCTGTATTACGAA
>CAYTPE010000076.1:2610-4359 GCA_964439885.1 uncultured Gammaproteobacteria bacterium | reverse complement strand
ATAAATAACTATGAAAGCAGTAATTCTAGCTCGTGTTTCAACTGAAGAACAGAAGGAAGCCGGTAATTCATTACCTGCACAGCAGGCACGTTTAAGAAACTACATTGAACGAAATTCACGGCTTGAGCAAGACCGTGAATTTATTTTTGATGAATCGGCCTATAAGGAAACACGACATAAATTTGATGAAGTAATTGATTATCTTCGCTCATTCAAAGAAACAGTTGTTTTGTGTTGTGATAAAGTTGACAGGCTAAGTCGTGATTTTTTGATTGGTTTACCAAAGCTAGAGGAATTGCGCAGAGCAGGAAAAATTGAACTTCATTTTCCATCAGACAATTTAATTCTTCATCAAAATTCACCCGCAACCGACTTGTTCCATTTCAATATCGCAGTAAGTTTAGCGCAGTATTACTCTAACGCAATTAGCGATAACACCAAGCGTGTTTTTGAACTTAAAAGAAAAAATGGCGAAATAACGGGACAAGCTAAAATCGGCTATAAAATTGTTGAAAACGAAAACGGTAAAAAAGATCACGTTGTTGATTTTAGTACCGCACATTTAGTAAAAAAACTTTTTGAACTCTTTTCGACTGGTAATTATTCAATTACCACCGTTCATAAAAAAATGACTGAACTAGGTTTAAAAAACAAAAAGGGAGAACCGCTCGCACGAAGTTTTATTGCGTTAATGCTTAAAGATACCTTTTATCACGGTTTGGCCTATTCTCGAAAATATGGATATTATTCCCATAAGTATAGCCCTCTTATAACAAAGGACTTATTTGATAAATGCCAAGAGGTGAGCAAGGGTAGAAACAAAACAAGGACAAAGGAACTTTCCAAAGAGTTTATTTTTAAAGGCTTGATACACTGTAAAAAATGCGGTTGTGTGTATAGTCCAGAAATTAAAAAGGGTAGATTTATTTATTATAGTTGCACAAATGCCAGAGGAATGTGCAAACGGGAGTATTTACCCGAAAGTACACTCCTAAAGCCCGTATACGACGTTTTTAAGGCCTTTGAGGGTATACCTGAAGCAACACAGGCCAAACTAGTTGATAAACTACGAGAGCTAAATGAATTTGAGGTTGAATATCACAATAAGGAAATAAAACGCATTCGTGCTGAATACGATACTACTCAAAAAAAGAAAGATGCACTCTTAGAAATGCGCTTAGAGCTTAGTATTACT
The DNA here is from genome assembly GCA_964439885.1 of uncultured Gammaproteobacteria bacterium. Classification (GTDB taxonomy): domain Bacteria; phylum Patescibacteriota; class Patescibacteriia; order Magasanikbacterales; family GWA2-37-8; genus CAYTPE01. The sequence goes on along the minus strand of CAYTPE010000076.1, from coordinate 3,164 downwards.
AAGGAAGACTATGACAAAAAATTACAAGAACTTAACGACAAGCAGCAACGCCTCAACATCGCTATGGAAGAACACACCGATGCCGATATCGATTATAAAATCCACGTTTCTACTGTGCTAAACCTCTCACGAAGGGTAAAGCAGATTTTTGACAGTTCTGAAGTAAACGAAAAAAGAGCCCTGATACGATTTTTAATTCAGAACTCTTTTGTTGAAGATAAAAAGCTAGTATTTGAGCTAAGAAAGCCGTTTGATACGGTGCTTGAACTAGCTACTCATCCTACTGTGCTCCGGAGGTGGGATTCGAACCCACGACCAAAGGATTAACAGTCCTCTGCGCTACCGCTGCGCTACTCCGGAATAGTGCTTCGCTAAAGCTACTCATCACAAGTTATGTATGTGTTAGCTTCAGCTATCGCGGAGTTTACCCTACACCCTTGTGGTGTGGGGTACTCCGGAATGTATATTTACGTCTCATAGTATAGATAATTCACCCAAACCTGTCAATACACATTCTATGTGTTACTATACACCATATGCTCTCTATTATTATT
>CAYTPE010000076.1:0-2600 GCA_964439885.1 uncultured Gammaproteobacteria bacterium | reverse complement strand
CCTCAATGAAAGCGCACAGATAGAAAAAACACTTCTCGATCTGAAGGCAAAGCTGTCGACGATTGAACACGAAATAATTGTTTCGGATGGCGGCAGCACTGATGACACTGTTCGCATAGCCAAACAAGTGGCAGATAGGGTAGTGGCGCACAGTGGTGCAAAACGCCAAACAATTGCGGAAGGCAGAAATAGGGGGGCTGAAGTGGCGCGAGGGGAATACCTCGTATTTATGGATGCGGACGCGCGAGTAGAAGGCGCGCACTTTTTTGACACTCTTTTGCATTATATGGCTCTTTATCCCAAAGTTGCTGGAGTCAGTGTGCGTGTGGCAATTGAGCCGTCTGAAACGCGCCGGGTCGATCGGTTGGCACTGGCTCTTATCCATATCGCGCATATCATACAGTGCAATATACTACACGTCGGCGGTAGTGGTGGTGAATTTCAATTTTTTCGAAGCAACGTGTTTAAAGCAGTGGGTGGGTACAGAGAATCTTTTGTGGCTGGTGAAGATTACGATCTCTCATGGCGAATAGCGCGCCAAGGTGGCGTACGGTACCTCTCCAAGCTCATCGTATACCATAGTGGTCGGCGCGCTCATCGATGGGGATGGGCGCGACTATTCTTACTCTGGTTTCTCAACGGCTGTTCGGTTTTATTGTTCAAACGTTCGTATAGCAACGAATGGACTCAAGTGAGAAAATAAGATATACTACACGAACTTTATTATTAAAAGTATCATATGAATACTATGAGTCCCGTCGTGCATTTCGAAATGCCAGCAGAGGACCTGGAACGTATGAAGAAGTTTTATGGTGACGCCTTTGGTTGGCAAGCCAATCAGCTTGGCCCCGAGATGGGGAACTATGCTGTGATGATGACCACCAAAGTGGGTGAAGACCATTTTCCGGTAGAACGCGGACGCATCAATGGCGGATTTTATCACAGAACAGATTCCGCGCCGCACCCGTCTATTGTGATCGCGGTAGAAGATATTCACGCTGGAATGGAAAGAATCAAAGCCGCTGGTGGCACCGTACTCGGTGAGCCAATGATGATCCCGGGAACAGGGGAGTATGTGTCGTTTATCGATACCGAAGGCAACCGCGCGAGTATTATCCAACCATTACCGATGTAATTATATGCCAAACAAAACTATCACAGTAGAAATAACCGTCAACGCCCCAACTGCCAGAGTGTGGCAATGCTGGACAGAGCCAGAGCATATTACCCATTGGGCATTCGCCTCCGACGACTGGGAGGCACCAAGCGCTACCAACGATGTTCGCGTGGGGGGTGCTTTCTCCACTCGTATGCAGGCAAAGGATGGCAGCGCCGGGTTTGACCTCGGCGGCACATACACGGCAGTCGAGCCAGAAAAGTTACTCGCATATACTATGAATGACGGCCGGACAGTCAGTGTAGAATTCATAGAAGCGAACGGGACGACACGTATTGTAGAAACGTTTGAAATGGAGACAGTGAATAGCGAAGAGATGCAGCGCGCCGGTTGGCAGGCGATACTTGTTAACTTTAAAAAGTACAGTGAAAGCGTGTAAGAAGAATATGACCTATGAAAGCCGATCTTGATTCAATTATCCAATACATCGTTGAACACTTTCCTTTCGACACAGAAAACTTTCCTTCTCTTGAAAAACTAAGCGAGCAAGACAAATTTCTCTTCGCAGTGCAACATTGCGCGCTTCATTTCGCTAAGACAGCGGGTAAGGTAGTAGCTTCAAGTGAAGCCACTGATCACGGCGTTGAGCTCGCTGTAAATGATCTTAAAACGAACCTTGCTAAATCTCTTATTACTACCCTGCGGCTTGCGGCGTTACTCAATATGAATGCCGATGAGTTACTTGCTTTGGTAGAAAAAAATTTTTCTCACGCATAAATCTCTATGAACAAAATTACTCCATTCTTGTGGTTCAACAATAATGCCGGAGAAGCTATGGAATATTACGCGTCGGTTTTTCCAAATAGCAAAGTAATTAATAGCGGCCCGATGGGGGGAATCTGTGAGCTTGCCGGGCAGCAGGTAATGACTCTTAATGGCGGTCCGCAGTTTCAGTTTACCGAAGCGGTTTCGTTTTATGTGAATTGTGAAGACCAAGAAGAAGTAGACTTCTATTGGAACAGACTTATTGGTGATGGGGGAGTGGCGAGTAAGTGCGGCTGGCTCAAAGACAAATACGGTCTCTCATGGCAGATTATCCCCACAAGACTTTGGGAGCTTCTACGCGATCCCGATCGGGCCAAATCGCAGCGTGTGATGCGGTGCATGCTGGGTATGAGTAAAATAATTGTGGAGGATTTAGAAAAAGCGTACGAGGGTTAATACTAGGTTTAAGTTGAATTTATTAACTAATTTTATATATGCAAAGAACTTCTCCACTCGCGACGCGCTCGCTGCGAAGTGAATTTTCTTTGCGAAAAGAAAATTCATATGCGCAATCGTAAACTTATTATCGCAATTCGTATCCTTCTTGGTCTTATGTTCCTCGGTAGCGGCATCTCGGGGCTCTATGGTGGCATGCACAATATGCAAGGAGTGCCGTCGGAAATGATCCCATCGTCTCAGGCTCTGTGGAGTATGGGGA
>CAYTPE010000075.1:0-4477 GCA_964439885.1 uncultured Gammaproteobacteria bacterium | reverse complement strand
TTTTAGGGTTGCCGATAACTTTACAGCCCCAATTGTCATCCTGAGTGGAGGCTCGCGCCGAAGCGAAGGATCCCTTTCGTTTGGCTTTGAGGGATTCTTCATCCCGACTTGAGTCGGGATTCAGAATGACAGACAGCGGACCACTATACACCACATCACCGCCGTGTTTACCCGCGCCCGGGCCGATATCTACCACCCAATCGCTGGTGAGAATAGTATCTTCATCGTGCTCAACCACAATAATAGTGTTGCCGACGTCGCACAAATTGCGCAGAGTGGAAACAAGCTGATCGTTATCTTTTTGATGCAGACCGATGGTTGGCTCATCGAGCACATAGAGCGCGCCGACGAGGCGAGTGCCCACTTGCGATGCCAAGCGGATACGCTGCGCTTCGCCGCCGCTGAGCGTCCCGGCTTTGCGGTTGAGGGTGAGGTAATGCAAGCCAACGTTGTACATGAATTGCAAACGGTTGTTGACTTCGCGAATCACCGCGCCCGAAATTTCGCGTTCGTTATCGGTAAGGTCAATGTCTACCTGGGCGAAAAATTCACGCGCGTCGCTAATGCTCATGTTCGTCACTTCCCAGATATTTTTTTCCGCCACCTTCACACTCAGCGCCGTATCGTTGAGACGTTTACCATGGCACTTAGGACACTCTTCGGTACTAAATAATTCTTTGGTACCAAGACCGGTACAGTAGTCACAATAACCGTACGGGCTGTTGAAACTAAATAAACGCGGTTCGATTTCAGGGAAGCTAAACCCGTCGTTGGGGCACGAGTACTCAGTGCTGTATACGTGCTCTTCCTTGTTTGGATAGATGACGGTACACAAGCCATTTGATAAATCGACCGCATTCTCTACGGCTTCGGCCAATCGTTGTTGATTTTCTTTGGTTTGCAAAATTTCCGGATTTGAACTCAGTTTATCGACCACCACTTCAATCGTGTGCTTATTATTTTTCTCGAGTATAATGCGTTCACGCAAGCTGTACATCTTGCCATCAATACGCACTTCCAAATAACCCGAATTGTACATGTCGTACAGCATCTGGTAATACTCCCCTTTTCTCCCGCGCACTACGGGCGATAAAACAATGATATCACTCCCCGATTTGTCATTGCGAGCCTCGCCAGAGCGAGGCGTGGCAATCCCTTTGCTTTTAGAACCGGCCTTGCTATCAGGGGGATTGCTTCGTCGCTGTGACGCTTCTCGCAATGACAGCTTAATCCTGTCAATCATCTGATCGGTCGTCATCTTCTGAATCTTGGTGCCGTCAATCGGGCAGTATGGTTGCCCCACGCGCGCGAACAAAATACGGAGATAATCATATATCTCAGTAATGGTGGCAACCGTGGAACGTGGGTTCGCGCTGTGCGCTTTTTGATCAATGGAGATGGCCGGAGAGAGACCTTCGATTTCATCCACATCCGGCTTCTGCATGCCGCCCAAAAATTGCCGCGCGTATGCGGAGAGTGATTCAATATAGCGACGTTGCCCCTCGGCAAAAATAGTATCGAACGCCAAAGAAGATTTGCCCGAGCCAGACAAACCAGTAAAGACGATCATTTTGTTGCGCGGGAGTTCCAGACTGATATTCTTGAGGTTGTGCTCGCGCGCGCCTTTGATGATAATTTTGTCTTGCATAGTATGTATTTTTGCGCTTTCATTGCCAAATGAAATAGTATGCTTTTCACTAGTGTTCAGTATCTTGCGGTGATAGCAGGAACATGCGCAGAGTCATAATATCTTCCTCGCTATACCCGTGTTGCCTCAAATTGTCTATTTTTATATCAAAAATCGCGAGCTCTTTCACCACTGCGTCCGCGCGCTGTCTCATATCTGGCGTTGCCATGTTGTGGTGGACGGCGGTGTGAATGAGCTCAGTAAGCTCCCTAAAGAGGTCCGACTCGTGGATCGTATTCTGCCGGAGGTTTACTTCGAGACATAAAATTACTTGACTTAACAAAGAATAAACTATATTGTACTTAAAATATTTCTAATCTCTACTCTATGCGTACATCACTTTCGTATGTGGCAACAGCAGCTTTACTCGTCACATTGCTTGGTGCTGGCTGCCAATCACTTGGCTCATCCACTACCGAACAAACCACTCCCCCGACAACTCCGACTTCAACCGGCGAAACAACTAGTTCGAACAGCTTCACTATAGCGGCCGAAGCACAGGGCAAGGGTGCGGTGCAGGTACGCTGGAGTACACCGAGCGATGCCAAGCCAAACAGTGTATTTCGAGTAGTCTATGGGCCAAATAACGCCCCATCGCTACCTGGTTCTCGCTGGTATGCTCGCTCCTCGAACGACTATCATGATGCTACCATCACAGGAGTACCTGCCGGAACCATGCATTTCCGCATGTGTGAATGGAACAACAACACGTGCCTTCGCTATAGCAACGAAGTGCTTGTAGAGGTGAAGTAAATCGTGCACCGCCGTGGTACACGGTAAACGACAAAACGGCCCCGGTTTGGGCCATACTGAACTGTATATACTATAAAAGAACACTCGGTATCATACCGAGTGTTCTTGTTTATGTCAATTTACTCTACACCGATCATTTCTTCTTTTTCTTTTCAGTTTTAGAACTCGAGGCTTCGGCTTTGAGACGCGCGTGCAGCTCGCGAATTTCGTCGCGAAGCAGGGCCGCCAGTTCAAACTCCAGCTTCTGCGCGGCTTCTTTCATTTGCGTTTCTTTGGATTTAATAATCTGCTCCAAGGGTCGCGCGTCACCCAGCAAATCAAGTTCGGTCAACGTTGCCTTTCGAGCCTTTCCCGCCTTTCCTGCCTTTTGACTCGTTCGTTCACTCGTGATACCGAACTCTTCGAGTAAATTTTTAATTGTCTTCTCGATCGTTTTTGGTGTAATGCCGTGTTCTTTGTTGTACGCGAGCTGAATGGCACGACGGCGTTCGGTTTCTTTGATCGCGCGCTCCATGGAGCCAGTCATCGTATCGGCGTAGAGCACCACTTGCCCGTTCACATTACGCGCGGCGCGGCCGATCGTCTGAATGAGCGACGTTTCGCTACGCAGAAAACCTTCTTTATCCGCATCCAAAATACCGACGAGCGATACTTCCGGCATATCCAAACCTTCGCGCAGCAAATTCACACCTACAATCACATCAGTTTTACCTAAACGTAAATCGGTAATTACTTCGATACGCTCTAACGTATCAACATCGCTGTGCAAATACGCCACCTTGATTTTCTTTTCTTTGAGAAATTCGGTGAGATCTTCGGCCATCTTTTTGGTAAGCGTGGTTACCAAAGCTCTCTCTCTCTTTTCAATTCTATCTTGTATACGCAGGATAATATCTTCGATTTGCGACAACCCTTTTCCTTTTGTGTCATCCTGAGTGGGGTCAACACCCCCGAAGGATCCCTGTCGCTTTGGTGAAAGGGATACTTCACCCCGATGCGAATCGGGATTCAGAATGACAGTTGTTCTCTTGTCACCAGTGACGGGACAAACCACAATTTCCGGATCCACCAAGCCCGTCGGGCGCACCACCTGCTCGGCCACTTGTTTACTAACTTTGAGTTCATACTCGCTCGGTGTCGCGGACACAAATATCGTCTGCCCCACCCGCGCGTCGAATTCATCAAATGTGAGCGGACGATTATCACGCGCGCTGGGTAAACGAAACCCGTGCTCCACCAGAGTATCTTTACGCGCTTTATCACCATTATACATGGCTCGAATCTGCGGGACGGTTACATGCGATTCGTCGATGATGGTGAGAAAACCAGACGATTCTCCCGCTCCCCCTGCCCCCTCTCCGGCAGAGGGGGATGTTTTCCCCTCCTTACGAAGGAGGGGTGAGGGGTGGTTGGCCGATGCTTGCGCTGAATGTTTAAAATAATCGAGCAGCGTAAACGGCGGCTCACCCGGCAATCGATCTTCGAAATGACGGGAATAATTCTCAATACCATTACAGTAGCCGATATTTTTTATCATTTCTACATCATACGCCACCCGGCGCTTCAGCCGTTCGTATTCGAGCACTTTACCGTTGCGTTCAAAGTACGCGAGCTGCTCATCCAGCTCGTGCTTGATGGTGGCAAAGGCACGCTGCTGCGCGGCGGGGCTCACCACGTAATGTTTGGCCGGAAAAAACCACGCGTCTTCTTGTTCGCGCTTCACTTTTCTCGTCACACTATCTACCCATTCAATGCGCTCTATTGTATCGGACACTTCAAAGCGATAGATGCTCTCTTCGTTCACCGGCATGATTTCGAATACTTGGCCATGCATACGAAACTGCCCGCGCTTGAGGTCGGCGTTAGTGCGTTCGAATTGCATGGCAATAAGCTGCTCCATCATCGCGCGTCGGTCGAGTGCCTGGCCTTTGGTAAGGTGCAGCACGATTTTTTCGTACTCAGTGGGAGAGCCTAGACCATAAATAGCCGAAACAGACGCGACAATGATCACATCCTGGCGCGTGAGGAGCGCCTGGG
>CAYTPE010000074.1:0-4564 GCA_964439885.1 uncultured Gammaproteobacteria bacterium | reverse complement strand
GTACTGTCTACTTCAGGTGGTGTCGTCGTTTCGGTGGGATTATCGTAGTTGTAACCTTTTTTAAACCAATCTTTTTCCGCATCGCTCCCAGTTTCGTCAACTTCGGGTACCGTATCGTTCGTTGGTTCGGTTTCGGGAATTTCAGAATCACGCGCATTCGGCGCTACATTTTTTTGTTCGTCTTCAGAAAGCGTGGGTGGTGTGGCCGTAGATTCATTTTTTTCTTCAGATTCAGAATCGATAGACAGCGCTTCACCATCGGTAGGCGTTTCTGGAGCCGCACCAGACTCGGCATCCTCTGCCGGAGCCAGGGGCGGTGTTTTTGGATTTTCGTCAGAAGGAGCTTCCGGTGCTTCGTCATCGGAAAACCACCCCGCCTCATTCGTATCAAAATCAGGCGTGGTTGAAGCAGGAGTTTTAGGCTCATTCGAGGGCGAAGAGGGTGCGGAAGGAATCTCAGAAGGAGTTTCAGCGGGTGGCACCAGAGGAGCTTGGCCTGCTGGTTCAGACTCATTTGATCCGGATGAAATTGTTCTTTTTGCACGTGGCTGAGACGTTCCACCGGCAACTACACCCTGTTCACCGGGCGTTGTTGCTGAGTTGTCACCGGTCGGCTCACTTCCTGCTAGAACCGGCATCGTAGTATCGTCGACATCAACCGGCTCTTCTTCTTCGGGTGCTTCAGCTAAAACTTGCTCTACCCCCGCCTGCAGTTGTCCACGGTTTTGCTCATACGCATCACGGGCTTGTTGCCATTCATCATACGAGAGCGGTCCGTCGCTCCCTTTTTTCTTTTCCAAATTGTGTAAATGGTCGTAGAAATCGGGGTCGTCTTCTACCGGGAGCATCGCCTCACTGCTCATTTTTAGTTTTACGGTGCCGTTTCGTTTGGATATTTTGACGCGGTCGCCTTTGGCGCTCGCGTCTTCTACTGTTGCCTCACCCACCTCGCGCGGTTTACCCGCTTCTTCAGTGGATCGCCTGTCTTCACGGCGCGCCGCTTCTTGAGCGGTGGTACTTTCTACCGGTGCTGCCTGTTGCAATGTTTGCGGGACATCAGAAACAACCGATGTTTCCAAGGGTTTTTGAGCGAGACGTGCCGAACGTTGCCGGAGATAGCGTTCATACCCGGCCTTACGTTGGGAATCTTCGGAAGTAGCTGGCGCCTCATCCGCCATACAGAGATAATTACTCCAAAATTATGGAATGATTTTTAATACCGAGTCGATATGATGGCTTGACTTTGCTGCGCAAAATCGCGTGCGAGATGAGTGCTTCCACTTGGCTGCGCACCGCGCGTCGCACTTCACGAGCACCGGATTCGTTTTTCGGTAAACCGGCAATTAATTCTTCGAGTACATGGGCGGAAGACGTCACCGTTGTTTGATACTCTTTCAGTCGTTCGTTAAAACGGTGCAGCTCAAGCTCGGCAATGCGCACCAGTGTGGCAGGGGTCAGCGGTTCGAAGAAACAAATTCGATCCAATCGATTTAACACTTCCGGAGAAAAATATTCTTTTAACTTTTCAGTTGCCCGTACGCTCGCGTCTGTATGTTTCGCGTCATTGGTTCCGAAGCCGAATTTGCCGCGTTTCATATCATCCGCACCAAATGAAGTGGTGAGCACAATCGTGGCGTGGCGCAACGAGATTTTTTTGCCGGTCGAATCGGTGATTTCGCCATTTTCAAGCATTTGTAGAAGCAACTTCACCACATCACGATGCGCTTTGTCGATTTCATCGAATAGCACCACACAGTAGGGGTTCATCTTTATTTTAAACTGGTTGCTTTCTTTGTAGCCCACATACCCGGCGGGGGAGCCGAGCAGTTTGCTGGTGCTGAAGCTTTCACCAAATTCACTCATGTCGAGTTTAATAAGGGCGTCTGAAGTAGTGTAAAGTACTTTCGCAAGCGACTTGGCAAGCTCTGTCTTGCCGACGCCGCTTTCGCCCACAAATAAAAATGACGCGAGCGGGCGGTCGGGGTTTGAGAGGCCTAATTTGGCTTGTTGAATGAGTTGGCTCACCTCGTGTATCACTGCGTCTTGACCAACGACATATTCTTTCAGTCGCTCTTCCAGACGTTCAAGCTGAACCATATCGTCCAGCAAAAGCTCTCGCGGCGAGGTGCCAATAATGCGCGCCACCTGCACCGCTACATCGCGAGCGTCGACGCTCCCCACTTTGGATGGTTTTTTCTTTTCCAGAAGTGAGGTATTTTTTTGCACTTCAGCGCGCAAACGCTCTTCCTGTTTTTTTAACTCGACAGCTTTTTTGAAGTCGTCCTGGGAAGCCGCTTCTTCTTTTTCTAGAATTGTTTTTTCCAATTTTTGTTGTAAACGCAGCAATTTGCTTTGGGCAGGCGGTGTCTTGGCGTGTAAGCGTTTGCTCGCCGCGGTTTCATCGAGCAGATCGATAGCTTTGTCCGGCATGAATTTGCCAGCAATATAACGGTCAGCAAGTTTGGCGGCTGCCACCACGGCTTCGTCGGTAATAGTGATGGCGTGGTACGCTTCGTAATTTTTTTTGATGCCGCGCAATATATCCATGGTATCGGCGAGCGAGGGTTCTTTGGCGATTACGGGCTGAAAGCGTCGTTCGAGCGCAGCGTCGTTTTCGATGTATTTTTTGAACTCTGCCGGAGTAGTGGCGCCGATACAGCGGATCTGGCCGCGGGAGAGTGGTGGCTTCAGAATGTTGGAGGCGTCCATCGTGCCCTGATTACTGCCCGCGCCCACAATGTTGTGTACTTCATCGATAAATAAGATAATATTTGGGTTACTTACTGCTTCATCGATAACTTGCCTGAGCCGAGCTTCGAATTCACCGCGGTAGATAGTGCCGGCGATCATCATACCCATATCGAGGCTGTATATTTTTTTGTTGAGCAGTAATTCTGGGACCGCGCCTTCTACAATGCGTTTCGCGAGCCCCTCCACAATCGCTGTTTTACCTACTCCTGGCTCACCAAGCAACAGAGGATTGTTCTTGGTGCGACGGCATAGAATCTGTATCACGCGTTCAATTTCACTTTCGCGGCCAATCACCGGGTCGATATTTTTTTGTGCTTCCGGATCAGTGAGGTGCGTGCCAAAAAATTCCAGCGCCGATTCTTTGCGTTTGCTGCCGCGTTTCATCGCTTCGGGCATTGGCTCTCCCATCTCTGGCCCCATTTGTTCGTTCAAATTATCTTGAATGCGCTCTACCACTTCGCCTATTTCATTCATATGCGGGAAATGCGTAGCGTTGCCGAGCACGGTGTCAACTTGTTTTTTGAAATCATCCATATTCACCGAGTTGACTTTTAGCACGTCATCGATTATCGTATCGTTGATGCGCACGAGCGCGGCGAGCAAATGTTCGCTGCCGATATAATTGTGCGCGTTCTCCTGGGCGATGACGAGCGCCTTTTCCAGTGCTAGTTTCGCAGACGGTGAAAGCGGCGTGATAGTTTTCTCGAGCGTCGAAGCACTGCTCGTTCGTGCTTTGCTAGGGATAGCGAGCACCGCTTGTTCCAGCGATTTCGGGCTCACCTTGAAGCGGCCGATAAGCTCGGCGGCTACCGCGCCTTTCTGACCAGATAAGCAAAAGAAGAGGTGGATCGGTTCCACTTCTTCATTCTGCAGCTCGGTAGCTAAATGGATACTGCGAGCCAAAACGTCGCGTAGATGAGAGGAAAAACGATCGAGTAAATTCATAATTAAAGTCAAAAGTCCTTAAAGTCTATAAAGTCCGTAAAGTCATAACTTTATTGACTTTCGACTTTACAGGCTTTAGGGACTAGTTCGATTATATCTTTTTTTAGGTTTTAAGTCAAAAAGTATGCTTCCTCATTCAGTTTTTAGAAATTACGATATTCGGGGTGATGCTGCTGCAGAGTTAACACCCGAAGTAGCTTACGCTGTGGCCTCTGCATATGCAGTATATGCGAAGCCAAAGAAAGTCGTTTTAGGGTCGGACTGCCGTCTTTCTTCACCTGCCCTCAAAGCTGCTGTGGTAAAAGGCCTCCTCGAAAGCGGAGTTGACGTTGTTGATGTTGGTATGGTTTCCACAGACGTTATTTATTTTGCAACCTGGTTTTACAAATTTGATGGGGGGCTTATGGTGACTGCCTCTCACATGCCTAAGCAGTTTAACGGTATTAAGTTCTTGTGCCTGAATAAGCAAGGGGTGTTAACGCCAATTGGCCGAGGTTTGGGGATGGAGGAGTTAGAAGCAATTGCCAATAGCGGAGAAAAAATGAAAGGAGAAAAATATGGTATTTTACAATTGCGCGATGTGTGGGATGATTTTACTCAATTTGTGCTGAGTTTTGTTGACTCAACTCGCATCAAACCTCTTAAGGTTGTTATGGATACGGGAAACGGTATGGGCGGTTTGGCATCTGAGAATATTTACCAAAAACTACCAATACAAACTACCAAATTATATTTTGAACCAGACGGTAACTTTCCTAACCATCCAGCAAATCCAATTGAGGAAGAAAATAGACGGGACGTGATAGCACACGTTAAAAATGAACAGGCGGATCTTGGTATTGCGTGGGATGCGGACTGCGATCGAGTA
>CAYTPE010000073.1:0-5136 GCA_964439885.1 uncultured Gammaproteobacteria bacterium | reverse complement strand
AACTGAGTACAATGTATAGGTGGCTCTAGCGATAGGGTCACACCCGATCCCTTCCCTAACTCTGCTGTTTAGCCTCTCAGCGCTGATGATAGCCGTATGGCAAAAGTATGCCGCCGCCTGGACAATGTACTCAGTTTTTTTATTGTTCAAATTGACGATAGGTCAATTTTTTGTTACCCTCGCAATAAAGTGAAATATTTATTTTCTTTAAATCATTTGAAGTAAATAAGGATTTCAATTTCAAAAGGAAGGAGGTCTGCGATGTTCAGAAGAGTCGAAGGCCTTCTGCCTTCGTGGAGAAAGGATCGTCGTACACTCCCCGCCATCCACGACATCCCGTTTGTGCAACGGGTTGTCTGGGTCATCAACCCCAAAACTGGCAAGAAGGTTTTGCGGTTGGTGGGTGGCATTGCCACCGACGTGGGCGGAACGCTCCTCAACCGGTACACCGAGCGCGACACGCCGCTCCCGGTGGAGGAGTACCCTAATTCCCATCTGTTCGAAGGTGCCCGGCAGGCGATACGTTTGTTTGTCATTTTGTTTGGTGAAGACCGAGTCTTCATCATCAAGAATGACGGACATGCCAAGCTTGCGCAAAGCACTTACGATGCCCTCGAGAAGAATGATTTCTTCGAGGGCACGGGGCTTCTCCGGAAGAACTTTTTGACTACCGAACACCGTGGTCAGAAGTACTTCTGGTGCAACCGCCATAACATCGATTTCATGATCGATGACAAGGCGGCGGTGGGCAGGTACCTGAATCCTGCCACGCACTTCATCCAGTTCCGCGCCGCGCGCGGCGAGGAACGAAAAGACGTGCGTGCTCTTTACCGGCGCGTGGAGCACGGATCTCTCATTTTTACCTCCGTCGATTCATGGCGCGAGGTGCTCAGGGAGATCCTGAGCTGGTACCCGATCCTCGGGTTGACCCAGCTCATGCAAGGCCGCTCGCGCGGCGAGCAGGCCGACATCATCGCCATCTGCAGGGTTCTCATACCGGAAATTTTTGACGGTTATGAAGAGCCCTAACGTGTTCCCCCTGAGTCACGCCAAAATTCAGGGAAAATGCAAAACAGCCATTTATATAATGGCTGTTTTGTTTATATATGGGTAGATGCGAGAAAGGGGCAGATTTCGCGCATCTCTACGCGAGGGAGAGGGGGATGTGGAAGTGCCTGGCGATGGCACGCCAGTCGCGGGGGAAAATGTGGCAATTTTTACGCCTTTTAAGCTCGGGGAAGCGGTCGAGCTCGGTTTGCTTTGGCCCAACCGCGACCAGCTCAACTTCGGCACTCATCGCTGCCAAAACCTCAGGCTGGTCGTCGAACATTCGGTTGATGCCGAACTCTTTGACGAGGCGTGCCTTTTGAGTACGCGGGCCTTGGTAGATGGTAATGTTCGAGCTCGGAACCCCGGTTTTTTCTGTGAATTCCCAATACTCGAGTAGTGCCCAGTTCACCGCTTCTTGTTCGCTGCTCCCCACCCGGGAAATAACGAACACGTTTTCCCTGCCATAGCGCCCCGCAAAGCTCGTGACCACGTCGAGCGCGTGCGGGTAGGGGTCGGTTTGGGCATAGCCACCCCCGGCGAGTTTGCGCTCGGCGAGCTGTGGGCCGAGCACCCCACCGATATCGAAGGCGATTTTTTTCTCCACTGTCCACCTCTATGTGTGTGCTCTAGGTACCGTAACTATTTTTGGGTTCCCTTGTCAATACCCATGCTATACCCTTGTAAAAATTAAGTAAATTGCATATACTACGATGACCTCAGGAGGGGACATGGCTCGGCGGAGAAGGCGGGGAAAGAGGTTTGTTCGAAGTTTTGTGAACGGCGTAATGCAGCTCTTTCTCAACGTTAGGATCTCGTTTGACGTTGGTGGGGTTGCGGTTCGCCGCGAAAACAGCCGGGGAGAGAAGCTCGTTCCCGAGCGCTTCGATGAGTCCACTTTGGAGGAGTGGATGATCGTCGCCGTTCGGTTCTTCGTCGCCCTCGTGGGCGCGGGAAGGGTGTTCATTTTCAAAAATGAATCACCCGGCGTCCCCGGCCAGGGGGCGCAAACCAAGAAGCTTCTCGGCAACTGGGGATTCTTCCGGGCCACCGGATTTCTCCCCCGGCAGTACCGTGTCACACACGGTCGCGCCGAGAAGGGCAAGCGGTGCGCACAGCACCGCATCCACTTCCACGCCGACGACAAGCTCGAGGTCGGCGTGAGTATCCGCCCGCCAACCACGTTCGCGTGGTTCGGCTCGTCGGCGGATGATCCGCGCTTTTTCCCCGTTATTGCCGCCCAAGTGCGGCAGGGTCAGCGAGTGGTACCCGTTGCCGATTGGCGGGACTTCGTGCGAGCTGTGCTCGCCGAGTGCCCCGGTTGGCAGCGAGTGGTGCCCACTCGCCCGGCTGCCGTGCAGGCGCAGATGCGCAGAGACTATAAGTGTCTCTTCGGCGTCGAGCTGCCTGAGGCGGTCTCGTGATCTTCTTCCCTGGGTGATCACGATAAATCACAATCCCAGGGACCAGCTAAAGCTGCCTACTACAGGCGGTTTTTTTGTTGCGCCACTACTTTTTTTATGTTAGTCTTACTATATACTTTTCACTATGCGAGAAAACCTCATTGCCAAAACCGCCGACCATGTTGAGAAACGACTAAAACGCGACGCGTCCGGGCACGATTGGTTCCACACCTACCGCGTGTGGCAGTTGGCCAAACATTTACAGACTATAGAAGGTGGCGATTCGGAAACGATCGAAGTGGCCGCACTGCTACACTGTGCCGCGGAACACGATCTGCGGAGCACACAAAACGAACGCATGCGGTCGTATACGCTCATGGGTATTTTAGATGTACTCGAAATTGAGGGCGACTTACGTGAACATGTTATTGCAATTGCGCAATGGTGCCATTACAAAGGTAAAGACACCGAACGACCCGAAACCCTCGAAGGCAAAATAGTGCAGGATGCAAATTTTTTGGAAACACTTGGCGCTATTGGTGTGGCGCGCGCTTTCACGGCTGGCGGCTACCTGGGTCGCATGATTCATGACCCAGCCGTAAAACCAATGCCCCGCGCGGGCAAAGATGTTTATCAGCGCCGCAAACGTGAGGGCACGAGTATCAACTACGTGTATGAAAAGCCCATGCAAATCATGGCGTTTCTAAATACCGATACTGCCCGCGCCATCGCCACGCGACGAATTGAATTTACCAAGCAGTTCCTCGACGAGTTCTTCATCGAATGGAACATGAAAGATGTAACACAATAGAATTTTTATGGATCGAAATTTGGCTTTGGAGTTTGTGCGCGTTACCGAAGCAGCCGCAGTTGCTGCCGCCCAATGGATTGGAAAGGGAGATAAGCATGCCGCCGACGGCGCTGCCGTAGATGCAATGCGGCAGCGTTTTAATTTTGTGCCATTCCGTGGAGAGATTGTGATTGGTGAAGGAAAAAAAGATGAAGCGCCGGAATTATACGTTGGGGAGAAGCTCGGCTCGGGAGAGGGGCCACTCATTGATATCGCGGTTGACCCCCTCGAATGTACCGATTCAGTGGCCTACGGTCGCCCCAATGCTATTTCGGTGATAGCGACTGGCCCTGCCGGCAGCCTCTTTAAGGCACCTGATATGTATATGGAAAAATTAGCATGCGGCCCCCGGGCGGTAGGAGCTATTAGTTTGCTCGCGAGTGTGGAAGAAAATATCCGCGCGGTTGCCGATCGGTTGAACAAACCGGTCGAAGAGATGGTGGTCATGCTGCTCGATCGCCCTCGCCACGAAGAGCTCGTTAAACAGATTCGCGCTGCCGGCGCGCGCGTTCGATTTATTACCGACGGTGATGTGGCCGGAGCTATCGCGCCATCTGTGCCGGACTCAGGTATTGATATGCTTATGGGCATTGGCGCCAGCGCCGAAGCAGTGCTCGCGAGTGTGGCTATCAAGTGTTTGGGCGGTGATTTTCAAGCTCGATTAAAACCGAAAGATGACGCTCAAAAACAGGAGTTAATACACATGGGCATCACCGACATTAATCGTATCCTCACCGCCGACGACTTGGCATCCGGCGAAGATCTCACTTTTACCGCCACCGGGGTTATTGATGGACCACTGCTCAAAGGTGTAAGATACACGGAGTCACAATGCATTACGCACTCAGTAGTCATGCGCGTCAAAACCGGTACGGTGCGATTTTTGGAAACATATCATCGTCTTTAACATTTGAGTGTTGGCCTATGTATTTTACTATCATTGTCATCGGTCTATTCATCATCGCTATCATCGTAATGGGTTTTGTAACTCGAAACGCATTTCTCGACAAAATAACTTGGCTGCCGGGAGAAAAAGTAGTATTCACCGATAATGCGACATTCGAGGGTTACTTTCGCGGCACGAAACGCATTTACAGTATTTTTCCGCTTGGTCATGTGGTGGTCACCAATAGACGTATTTTGTTTACGCAGCGTACCTTGTGGGGTGGCCGGTATCGCATCGATTACGCGGTCGATTATGTTGATAAAGGACCCGAGCTCACGCAGGCGGACATGATGGGTGAAGCGCTTTTTAAAACTAAAGGCACAGGATTCCCCACATTTTACAGTACGCCCGATCGGGTAACGTATATCACCGAGAAAAATAAACCAGCCGTGCAAGTAACGGTGCCTTTCCCAGACCACGGGCCGCTCATGGCCGAACCGCGGCTGGTAATATATACCAAAAAGATAAACGATTATAAAAAAATTTTCACTCCAGCAGGTCGTTAAAGTGTGTTTCTCGTCTAAATTTAGAGAATAATTTAAATAGAGTTTATATGTCAGATGCAGATAGAAAAACATCAATTGAAGTGGTCGACCTAGTTGTCAAAGAAGATGTAAAAACAGCCTACCGGATTAGCGAAAGATGTGTAGTGGTAGACGGTAAAGAGGTTGTGGTGCCCGAAATAGACACTCGAACTGACGAGGCTCAGATCCTCTCGTTAATGCCAAAAAATTTAGCAGAAGAACATATTACAATGTATACGGACCCCGACAGGTCAATGGGGGTGAAGAGGATATGGTCTGATGAAGTCCGTTCAAGTGGTTTGACGGTCGCCTATCGCAAAGCATTTGTTTCTTTTTGTCATCATAAATATAATACAGGAAACGTGC
>CAYTPE010000072.1:0-5393 GCA_964439885.1 uncultured Gammaproteobacteria bacterium | reverse complement strand
CCATTGGCGAAGCTAAAAAACGAATTGGCGGGGCCGTGACCGGCCTTGTCATTGCCGTGGGGTCATACGCCCTTCTCTATGCCATTAATCCTGGCCTGGTACAATTTCGTAGTTTAAGTCTTCAGTACACTGCAGGCACATTGGTCGTTCCGGCCGGAGAACCTGAAAATAGCGAACCGCTCGCAACCCCGTACCGTCTCGGCGCGATCGATGAAAATAGCTGCCGAACAAAGCTGTCGGCTCTCCCATCATACGCTGCAACACACGAGGTTTTTAAGACTTCAGAGGGGTATTGCCTTAGATGGACAAAACGAGCATTAGAAAAAGCCTGCGGGAGTGTTCCAAACAGTCTTGAAAAAAACGGTGCCTGGGATGTTGCAGCATATTTTACTCAACAAGGAAAATTTCGCCCTTGCACCCTCGATGGTATTCAAGATGGCGATATTGTCTTTATGACAACGATGGGCTCGTACTGGATCGGCCTATTTCAAAATTTTCGCGTTGGGCAAAACGGTTGTACGGTAGCTGACGCTCGCGCAAAACAAGATATCGATATTAAAGAAAAAAATGGTGCTAAACGAACAAACGTCATACCGGTAGAAACAAATCCTCGAGGCATGCCACCAGTAACTCACGTTGGTATTTATTATCAAGGAAAAATTTACCACCGAACAAGTCGTGTAGAAGATACAGACGTGACAGGTGGAAACTTGGTACAGCTTACCAACCAAACACATAGCGCATCCGCATGGAGAGGCATCACCGTAACCGGTAGCTTTGTAAAAAATCGCGGCATATTTATTTCCGGCTATGTGTCGCTTAGTGATCTCTAAAATTTTTCATATGCGTCGATTCATCACCCACCCTCTCCTCGTTTTCATATTCGTCTGTAGTATTTTTTTTGCTCCTGCGACATTGCATGCACAAGAGAATAGTCAGCAAGATGAGATTCAAATTATTGAGCCGACACCGCGCATTACGATTCCCGGACTTAATTTTACCGTTGGCGATAAAGAACAACTCATCCAAACAGACGAAAACGGACAGCAATATATTCAAGCTCCGTATCTTGCTCAGTATATTGCCACTGGATATAAATACATTGTCAGTATCGCAAGTATCCTTGCGGTCCTTATGATCATCGTCGCCGGATTTCAATGGAGCATGTCCGGTGGGAGTCCGGATGCCATCGGCGAAGCTAAAAAACGAATTGGCGGGGCCGTGACCGGCCTTGTCATTGCAGTGGGGTCATATGCTCTTCTCTATGCCATTAATCCTGGCCTGGTACAATTTCGCTCACTTCGTCTCGTATACGTACAACCAACAGATTTAGAGGTATATTATAAAGGAGAGTTGTCTTTCGATATTGTTGATGGCGGCACAGGCACACCCGGTACTGGTCCAGCACCATCAGTACCGACCACATCAAGGGCTGAGAGAATTATCTGTAATGGCAAAGAAAAATATGTCCCGGCAAATATCCTTGGGATAAGTATGGGGTGCGACCCCTGTGATGTCATATCCCCTAACCGCATTTCAGCGTGCCGCATCGCACGAGAATCTGTTGTTGGTACAAATAACATGTTAAATACACTAAATATTTATGGTGGTGCTGGTGGGTATAATTCCCAAACAGTAGACAGTACGAACTGCCCAATCTCACAAGGAACGAAAGCAAATATCAACCCTGGAAACACTCCCACCATGCAGCGTGATCCGACCTACAGCAAATACGATTCACTATTCGCACGATACGGAAATTGTCTCCCTATACGGAACGGAGATAAGATATTAAAAAGCATTGCCTACGCCGAATCTCGTTTCCAAACAGGTGCAATAAGTAGTCAAAATTTTAGCGGTTTATTCCAAACAAAGCCCGCAAACTGCCGCGAGGCCGTCTCAAAACATAACGCAAGTATGGCCGGATACTGCAGCGACGTCAATGATCCGGAAGTAAGTACTATGGCCGGTACTGCCATGGTTATGAATAGTATCAAAACCATTGAAAAAGAATGCGTTCAAAAAGGGATCCCTGTTTCGGATACAGCATTTCATGCATTTATTTACATCGGACACCACGGCGGCTTAGGAACGCTTACAAACCTTCTCAAAACTAAACGATGTGATTATAAACAAATCTGTGTTGCCGCGTACGAATTTTGGCAAAATGCCTATAAAGGTAAATACCGAGACAGTACTCCTCCACCGTGTGCTCAGTAATCTCACCACCTTGCGTACCTCTTTAAAAAGAGGTACGCTTTATTGTATACCTATGTTTTTGCTATAGTCTATGGCTACCAAAAAACCTCACACCCTCTTCGTCTGTTCACAGTGCGACGCGCAATTCCAAAAATGGAGTGGTCGATGTCTTGAATGTGGTGCATGGGGAACCGTAGAAGAAAAAACCATCACTCACAAAGAAGCAACCAAGGCGGCAATGAGCGACCAATACCGTGCCGCAGAAACAAAAACACTCGACGATATAGAAAAAACGACCACGAAACGCCATGTCACATCTCTCGGAGAACTTGATCGTGTGCTTGGCGGAGGCTTTGTCCCCGGTAGCCTTATTCTACTTGCGGGCGAACCCGGTATTGGCAAATCCACACTTTCCGTGCAACTCGCCACACTCCTCCCAAACACACTCTACATTTCTGGCGAAGAATCCATCGAACAAATTAAACTTCGCACCGACCGACTGGGACTTAAAAGCAAAGGATTAAAGCTTGCCAATGCCACCACGCTCGAAACGATCATAGCGACGCTCGAAAAAGAAAAACCAACACTGGCAATCATTGATTCGATTCAAACCATTTCGTCAGATGTTGTTCCGGGTGAGCCAGGAAATGTAACGCAAGTCCGTGCCGTCACCACCAAGCTTCTTGACGTTGCCAAAACAACAAATATTACGCTGGTTATTGTTGGCCATGTCACCAAAGATGGCGCCGTCGCCGGACCAAAAACATTGGAGCATCTGGTAGACACCGTTCTCTATCTCGAAGGCGAACGGCATCACAATCTCCGCATTCTTCGCGCGGCAAAAAACCGATTCGGCTCCACAGACGAAGTTGGTATTTTCGATATGATGAATAACGGTCTCGTTGAAGTTGCCAATCCATCAAGCATTCTTCTTGCCGAGCGCGGTGATAGTATGCCAGGCAGTATTGTCACCTGCCTTCTCGAAGGCACCAGACCCCTTCTTATTGAAATTCAAGCACTCGTGAATAAGACAAGCTTTGGCTATCCGGTCCGCAAAGCGAGTGGTTTTGATATCAACAGACTTCATGTCCTTATTGCAGTTCTTGAACGACGCGCCGGTGTTCAGCTCGGGCAACACGATGTTCACATAAACGTAGTTGGTGGTGTACGTGCCAATGAACCGGCCGCCGACCTTGCCGTATGCCTTGCGATTGCAAGTGCGTACAAAGACAAAGCGCTTGGTAAAGATTTAGTCGTCTTTGGCGAAGTAGGTCTTGGCGGCGAAGTGCGATCCGTTCGCCAAAGTGAGAAACGGGTAAAAGAATGCGAACAGCTTGGCATGAAACGAATTATTACCACACCAACAATCAAACCATCCTCTACAATAAAAATTATTGGAGTAAAAAATATTCAAGAACTCATCACACACACCTAACAAACAAAAAAACTGCTCATCGCAGCCTCATAAAATTTGTTTTTTGACCGCGCCTCGGCCGCACACCACGAGACATTTCGTCTTCGAAGTGCGCGACGAGGCGCGGTTTTTCACACAGATACCCTTCTTCAGCGATTAACGACGACCGTACCGCCGACGCGCGCCGTGCACCGGGCGCCGATCGCGCTTGACGACGCGCGGCTTGCCGGAAACGCCGATCTGACGATCCTCGAGCGACTTCTTCACAGCCTCCGGAAGTTCCGGATCGTCAACGCTGATGCGGCTGTGAACGCTCGCCAGATATTCGCGCCCGCGCTGGCCGATCCGCACGTAGTGGAGCAGTACCGTACCATCACGAGCACGATCGTTGTACCCGACCATCTCGAGTGAACCACGTACGTTGACCTGACCTACCACAACAATCGCCATGATCTCCCCTAACATCCACCGCCCCAGGATTCCCCATGATTCCTGTTCGAATGGATTTTACTGCACCCATTCTATATAAAAAAATCCCTACCGTCAATAGAGCCAAAAAGACCTAACCCCTACTCCAAATGCACCTGCTCTTCCCATTCTTTTACCTTTTGTTTTAAGGATGTGTATATAGTAAAATTCATGCCTCGTGCCAACGCTCGCGCCAGCTTAATAAGATCAATATCTCGCATACTCGCAAGCTTAAAATGCATCATCCCGCTTTGTGACGTACCATAGACTTCACCAGGACCTCGTGTTTGTAAATCGTATTCTGCCAAAGAAAATCCATTCAATGTTTTTTCAAAAAAATGCAACCGCTCTTCTGCTGTCTTACTTAGCGTATCGGTAAAAAGAAAACAGTAAGACTGGTGAGAACTTCGTCCGACGCGGCCACGAAATTGATGAAGTTGTGCTAGCCCAAATCGCTCCGCGCCTTCAATCATCATCACACTCGCATTTGGAATATTCACACCCACCTCCACTACCGATGTCGACACCAAAATATCCATCGCACCTTCTGCAAATGACTGCATCACCGCCTCTTTTTCCGCAGATTTCATCTTGCCGTGCAAATACCCGACCCGAAGATCGGGAAACACGGTTTCAGACAATTTTTTATACTCACTCATAACCGTCTTTTTTTGATCTCCTACCACCAACTGCCCTGCCTCGCCCGCATCAATCAATGGACAAATCACAAATACCTGTCTCCCCTCTTTCACCTGTGCACGAATAAACTGATACGCCGCCTCGCGATGATGTGGTGCCACGAACCGTGTTTTTATTGGTTTTCGCTCCGCTGGAAGCTCGGTAATCATGGAAATATCCAAATCACCATACAAGGTAAGTGCAAACGATCGCGGAATCGGCGTTGCTGTCATGCTCAAAAAATGCGGCACACGTTCTGGATCGCCAGATTTTTCGCGAATAATTTTTCGCTGCTCCACACCAAAACGGTGTTGCTCATCAACAATAACAAGACCGAGTCGTTTCAATGCAATATCTTCGGACAAAAGCGCGTGTGTGCCTACAACAATATCAACCATACCGTCACCGATTGACGCACGAAGATTCGCACGTTGCTGTGTTTTTGAAACCACCTGCGCCTGCGGCGGCTGGCCGATACGTTCGGCGTATGATCGAGTATAGAGCGCCATACGCACGGGATAATTGGTAAACATCCGCGCAAGTGATGCCGCATGTTGGGATGCCAAAATTTCCGTCGGAGCCATGAGAATTGATTGATAGCCGTGCTGCGCCGCCTGATACATTGCCATGGCTG
>CAYTPE010000071.1:0-5470 GCA_964439885.1 uncultured Gammaproteobacteria bacterium | reverse complement strand
ACCGCATACTGACACCATCCGAAAGTACCAAACAAGACATTATTCGCCATTTCAAAATTTCTCCCGAAAAAATAGCTGTACTATACCCCGGACTTTCTTCCACCTTCACACATTTTCAAGGGCTTGATGACCAAATCAAGTCAATTGCCAAACAGACAGTTAAACAAAAATACAAACTTCCAGACAACTTTATCCTCTATCTCGGTACTCTCGAGCCGCGCAAGAATGTGTTGTCTATCATCCGCGCTTTCGAACATACCATCCTATCAGCGATCAGCTATCAGCTACCAGCCACACACCTCGTACTCGCCGGTGCTCCCGGTTGGAAAAGTAGTGAGATATTTCAGGCAATACAAAGCTCCCCCTGCAAAGACAAAATCAAATACATTGGTTACGTTGACGCCGAAGACAAACCCGCGTTATACTCGCTAGCAACGTTATTCGTTTACCCTAGCTTCTATGAAGGGTTCGGATTCCCTGTGCTCGAAGCAATGGCAATGGGTACGCCGGTAATAACCAGCAACCGATCGTCGCTGCCTGAGCTAACGGCGGATTCGACCTGCTTAGTACATCCGCATCGCATAGAAGAAATTGCCCGTGGGATGAAATATACTCTCAGTAGCGAACACACGAGAGATAATCATGGTTTACATGCTCATCATAAAACGTGCGTATGGTGTGTACAAATAAAAAAAGCATTCGAAAATGCTCAACACTTTGTATGGCAACGCGCCACCGAATCATTTCTTCGACTACTTGAGCTTTCCGAGCACTCCTCCCACGAACGTCACCACAACGGCCACTGATATTATCACGGCGCAGAATCGAATAAAAAACTTCGTGAACCCTCGTGAAGCATGCTGCCCCATGAGTTTTTTGTTTTCAGAAAATGTGATAATAAAGTAAAAGATCACTGGCAAAATCGCTCCGTTCAGGTAGTTGGCGTACAGTGTCACATCGAACAAATTCATGCGCGGCAGCATAACCAGGGCCAGACCAATGATAATTTGTAATATAAAAAATACGTAAAATGGGCGACCTGACTTGAAATTACTGTTCAGGGTACGTTCAAAACCAAACAATTCAGTAAAGACATACGAAGTGGCAAGTGGCACGATAATAAGGCCAAGGAGCGATGCCCCAAAAAGTCCGACGGCAAAGAGCGTACCGGCAAATTGGCCGGCAAACGGAGCAATCGCCTGAGCAGCAGTGTAGCCATCAACCGCTCGTATGCCGTGGACAAATAAGGTGCTGGTGGCGCACAGTGCTATCATCCAAGAAAAAAAATTAGTTACCAGGGCACTGCCGTACACTTCAACTTTTTCTTCTTTGATGTGTTCGGCCGTTAAACCCTTATCAACAATAAAACTACTGATAAAAAATTGACCCCAGGCTGTGACTGTTGTACCGAGCACCGCGATAAGCGAAAACCAATATCCCATGTTCCACAGCGCGATGTGTCGCGGGTACACAAAGCTTTCCCGCATGGCATCGAGCCAATTGGGCTTGGCAAGTACGGCCGAAAAAACATACGCCAGATAAAACAATATCATGGTGAGAAAAACCATCTGTAATTTTTTAAAGTTGAGCCGTACCACGGCAATAGTGAATACCGCGCAAATGACAACCAAACCAAGCTGCCATGGAATTGCCAAGAGCTGTAGCGACGCTTTAAGGCCGCTGATATCTTGCAAAACAACAATTTGATTGACGAAGTAATACAACAAAAAAATGATGACGGAAACCCGCACACCATAGTGTTCTCGAATCAGCTCACCGATACCCTTGCCAGTCACAATTGAAAGCCGGGCGCCTACTTCTTGCGTAACCGCTAAAAGCAGCGTGGTTGGCAGCACCATGAACTGGCTTGCCATACCATACAGCGACGCGGCGACAGTGTAGGTAGCCACACCAGCCGCATCGTTATCGGCTACCGCGGTTATGATGCCCGGACCAAGCACGGCCAAAAAAAGAAGTAGTCTTTTTTGGAATCGTTTACCACTCATACAGATACTCGCCGTTTAACAATGTAACAATTTAGCAAAATAAAAATGGAAGAAAAACAGTGTGAGGAATCCCAAAACTAAAATATGGACAACCTGCACCTAGGCATTCGGCACCAACACTCGCATCACATCATCGATCGTGACCATTCCAACCAATTGGCTAGTTTCTTCGTCGATAACGCCACAGGTAAAGAGGTCGTACTTCGTCATCACACGAGCGACATGCGACAGCTCGTCATGCACTCGAATGATAGAACCTTCGGGTGGCAATTTCATAATATCTTTCATTTTTTTGGCACTCGGGGCAGTGAGCAGGCTGCGGAGCGAGACGATACCCATAAACTTTCTTTGTTCGTCAATAATGTATATGTAGAGAAGGGTGCGGAATTGATCTGATTTACGTTTGATGTCGGCAATGGTTTCTGCAACAGTCATATCGGGCGAAACGGATAAAAAATCGGTCGTCATAAGGCCACCGGCCGTATTGGTGGGATAGTTGATAAGATGTTCAACTTTTTTCGATTTGGCGCTCTGCAAATAGGCCAGAAAACGACGCGCCGCGCTTTTGGGAAGCATCTGCAAGAGGTCTACCGTTTCATCGGTACTCATGCTTTCCACAATATCAGCTGCGCGCTCTGGACCTAAATAATTGATAATTGTTTTTTGCAATTCTGGATCAACTTCTTCGAGCACCTGAGCGGCCGCTCGGCTATCGAGCGAATCCACCAATGTGCTGCCTTGCCGTAGACTCAGGTTCTCGACAATATTGGCTAAATCGGCAGGGTGCAAACGCACGAGCTCACTCGATACGGTATTAAGCTTAAGCGCCCCCTTCACCGGTTGCGCTTTACGCCAATCAATTAGGTTTACTTTAAAGACGTTAAAAACATCACACCACTCCACTCCTAGCCGACGTAAAATGCCACGGAAACTAACATCAATACCTACCACACTCATAGTATCTTCCACGACTCCAAGCTTTAAATCGTTGACCCGAACTACCCGCGCGCCGGCCACATCCACAATCTGTTCGTCCATCACATCACGGTCGAGGTAAACATAACCGCTATCAGCATCGATCGATTCGGTTTCTACCGATGAAAAAATATTTTTGAGCACTACTTCACCCCGACTCATTGAAGCAGCATAATCGTACGATATAACTACCTCTTGACGATCACTTTTGCGTTTCACTACCAAAAATAACAGCGGAGCATACCCTCCGGTTTCGGGTTTGATGATAATGTCGCTTAATTTCCCGACCACAGCATCGGTACTATCGCGAACATTTTTGTGCAGAATGTGGCTAAAATAAATCATAGGAATGTGTATAGTATACTCCACCTATCCGTATCAAGCAACTCATCCGTGATAGTACAGATATCCACGCCAGCGTGCGTTTCTTTTTTTATATCACTGATGTATAATATAGAAGCATTTTAAGCCCACATGCCAAAAGAAAAAAAGAAAAAAAATCTTCGACGTTGCGCTGTATGTGGCAAAGTCGGACATAATAAATCGACGTGTACTGAGCGCACCGCAACTCACAACCCTAGACCAACAACGGCAACACCGCTGCGATTTTTTGTGCACCACGTTCCCACTTCACACCAACACTCTCCACATGTCGTCAACCTGAAGGCATCTCATCAATCGGTATGGGAACAAGTGAATACCGCGGCGCCAGACCGGATGCCACCCCCACCAACCATTGTTATAACCGCATCGACCGAACCGACCGCGCGTACTTCTCTTGAAGCACGCACTCCCCTCTTTGCTTCGCCCGATCCCTCTGTCGCTACACTCATTCCTACCAAGACAGCTACCAAAGCCACGCCGCAACCTACGTCTCTTTTTGCTACTCTGCCACGCACCGAGCTGTCACAGACACGGCTGTCATCGCCGAATGTGTTGGGGCGCCGCGTCAAGGTGATAGCAACACAAGCGCTGCAACCAAAACGGATGATCACCGCTGTAACGCTCGTGGCCATGTTTGTGAGCGCTCTCTTTGCTCCGTCGTGGGCACGTGGGTATTACAATTCACTCGAAAATTCCAAACAGACTATTTTGGAAAACAGCACGGCCGGATTCATGGCACTACAGGAGTCGACAATCGCGCTGCGTAGCGCCAACATCTCCGGAGCCAGCGACGCCACCGAACGCGCGCTTGATA
This sequence comes from uncultured Gammaproteobacteria bacterium, assembly GCA_964439885.1. Classification (GTDB taxonomy): domain Bacteria; phylum Patescibacteriota; class Patescibacteriia; order Magasanikbacterales; family GWA2-37-8; genus CAYTPE01. The sequence goes on along the minus strand of CAYTPE010000071.1, from coordinate 1,291 downwards.
AATTTGCCGAAGCACTTACGGCGCTTGATGATCACAAGATTTTACAATCAATAGTCACCACCATCCCCGGTGTACGCGGCGAAGTACTGAGTCGAGAAAAAATTCTTTTGGCAGGCGATGAATTGGCGCTCGCCAACAAAGAAGTGCTCAGCGGAATTGAATCGGTGCGTACGAGCCCCTCGAGTTCGCTCGGACAAAAAATCGACGCACTTAATGAAGCGCTCACCCGAGCGCTCCCCAACTATCAAGCGGCCCAAAAGAACTTGGCGGACGTAGACACTGCGACACTGCCACTCGAATACCAAAGTGCCTTTGCGGATTTTCGAACACTCTTTTCTGCTGCTGTAGATGATTTCAAAAATCTGCACGACGTTGCCACACATGTACATGAGCTTTTCGGTGCGGATGGCCTGCGTCGATATATCATTATTTTCCAAAATGAAAATGAGCTACGACCAACCGGTGGTTTTATGGGGAGCTACGCGCTGCTCGATGTCAAAGACGGCCGAATTGTCAATCTCACCATCCCTCCCGGTGGCACCTACGACGTGCAGGGCCAGCTCAGCGTGTTTGAAGAGCCCCCCACACCACTGACACTTAACAACAAACGATGGGAATTTCAAGATGCCAACTGGTACCCGGATTTTCCAACCACTGCCAAGCAAATAATGTGGTTCTACCGAAAAAGTCGCAACGTAACAGTCGACGGTGTCATCGCTATCAACAGCTCATTTCTCACCCGTCTTATCACCCTCTTTGGCCCAATCACCGATGAGAAACGCGGCGTGACACTCGATGCTGCCAATGCCCTTGAAACAATTCAATCGATCGTAGAAACGGGACCGGAAAAAGCCGCACACACCCCGAAACAAATTATTACGGACCTAGCTCCTGGGCTCTTGTCCGCCCTCTCTCATGTCGACGCCCACACCGTACTGCCGCTGTTGGCAAACATCCAAGAAGCGCTACAAGAAAAAGAACTGCAAGTATATTTCGTTGACCCAGCAGCCGAAGCCACTATGCAACAATTTGGCTGGGCCGGTTCAATTACTCCCACGACTGCAAATCAAGATTACTTGTACGTTGTTAACGCAAACATACACGGCCAAAAGAGTGACGCTCGTATACATCAAACTATCAATCACCAATCAGTGGTACAGGCCGACGGTTCGATTATTGATACCGTTACAATCACGCGCGAACACACCGGCACACTCGGTGAACCTTTCTATGGCGTGCCAAACAATGATTTTCTTCGTGTCTACGTTCCGGCAGGAAGTCAGCTCCTAAA
>CAYTPE010000070.1:0-5524 GCA_964439885.1 uncultured Gammaproteobacteria bacterium | reverse complement strand
TCGCATAGCTATCGTTACTCGACACCGCCCGCCCCGGATTTGACCATGCCTGCGTACCAATGCCGGCGGTGTTTTGGCACGATGAGGGGCTGCCCGTAACGGTCAGCGCCAAGGCGCTTTCGCTCATCAGGCAGCCAAGCAGGCATATGCACGCCGTAACAAGGCCGCGCATGCCGGGGTATCGACTTCTCTCGCTCATCATCACCTCGCGCAGCAGATAGGGGACATCACTGTCCGATCACCACCGAAAGCTGACGTTCAACGTAACCCGCTGGCGGCGCCACGTTGGGGCACGCGCCCGCGGTCGGGATGTTGCAGGCAACGGCCACGACACGACGCACCGTTACCGCAGTCCCGGACTCGTCGTTGGTCGTCACCATTTCGCCAAGTACGCAGTTCACCGTCACCGTATACGCCGCCAACCCTCCCCCAGGATTGAACGAGGTTGGCCCGGCGCACGCCGCATTACGGCGAAAATTGAAGGCCCCCCATTCAATTCCCGCCCGCGCAGCCTGATACACGCGCAACCCCTGAATATCGGCGACATGCCCGGCTTGCTGATGCGTAGACATCACGGTCACAAAAACCGCCAACCCCGCCAGCACAACCACCAGAAAGACCGCCGCCACCAGCGCAAAACCCCGTGCGCGTATATGCAACGGTCCAATAGTCGAATTTCGCTTCGTCATGGCGTGTTCTGAACGTGCACCTGATGAACGATCGTAACCGTTTCGCCAGCATCGCTGAGGCTTAACGACACAGTTACCACTGCGGTTCGCGCGCTAAGGGGCGTCACGGCATAGGTAATTGTGCACGCCGAGACCCCGGCAGTCACCAGCGCCGCTACCCCGCCAACCGGTGGCGCAGGTTGTCCAGCCGAAAATCCGTAGCCGGAGAATCGCGTCATCGTTCCGGCAGCGGGGGTAGCGGCATTGGGAGTGCATGCGTAGGTGATCGGGGTCGTAACCATCTGGAACAATGAAGATGGAGACGGCGAAGGAAACAACTTGGAGGCGAACCCGACCGTATGCGGGGCGGCATCGGTGCTGAATGTATTGGGAGCGCCCGGCATGGCGCTGTTGCTAGACGTCACCGCCACGCGGTTGGTGCCGGCATAGGCATCTGAAAACGATCCCGGCCCAAGGTTGTAAATCACCACCGAGTCGCCAGCAGAATAAACTGGCACCGGCCCGGTGACATCGAATCCGGTATCGGCCGCGACAAAATCGAGGGGGTTTCCGCCCCCGCCCGTCGTCGGAAAATTGCGATATCTACCCCCACCGACCGTCGGGATAAACTCAAGATAGGTCGTTCCGCCAACGGCGACCACCCGAACACTGTTGGGCAATGCTGTCCGCAGATCGCGTGAAATCCGTCGCAGCGCAGTGTCCGCTGCCTCCGTCAATATTGCGCGGCGCTCAGTGTCAAAATAGGCGTTAACCGGCCAACGAATGAAACCTCCTATCATCCCGGCCAGCACGGCCATGATGACAATGACCACCACCATTTCAACCAACGTGAAGCCCCGCCAGCGCGCACGAAGTTGTGGATTCCTTTTCATGGCATGGCATTCGGAGAATGTCGGGTTCGAAAGCCGGCCAACGAGTAGTTTTCGCCACTGGGCGCCGTTACCGTTACGGTAATCTGCAGCGCATCGCCGCTGGCGACGGCAATAGCCCCCAACGCTGCCGGCGCAACGGCGATAGTTGCCGAATAGCCAGCGGTTCCCGGCACGGCAACACCATTGACGTCCACAATCGCCAGCAGCACCAAGCCGGAGTAGTCATTCACATTATCGAAAGGGCGAGCATCGCCGGCTTCCGGCCCCATGCCTTCGACAAATCCCGCCGTACAGTCAGCTGTACTCGCCGCCTGGAAATTTGGATTGGCGACGTATTTTGGATCGTTGGGACGACAGAATGTAAACGCCGCAAGTTGTACTTCTTCCATCAACGCTTCGGCGATCGCCAGCGCCTGCTTGGCCACAAAAGGACCGGCACTGCTGCGCACAGCATTATTGAAAGCAGAGGTAACCCCGGCCACCCCGACTGCGATGACAATCATTGCAATGACCAACTCAACCAGCGTCACGCCCCGCTGGCGAGGGTGCTTGGGATGCACCTCAGCAGGCGATACGCCGCACATAACCGGTCACAGCCTCGACGGCCAGGCAATGATTGTCGTCCCCGGTCACCCGCAGCGATATGGCTGCGCCGGGTTGGCCCAACTGATCAAAATTCAGCGTGGTCGGCAAAACGGTACCGCTGATGCCATCGAGCACGAGCCCGCTGCCGGCTGGTGGTACTACCACGTAGGCACCCCCGGTGGCCGGATTGGTCAGTGCCGTGCCATCGCAAGCCCCTGCCGGAGGAGGGGCCGATGCCTGCGTGATCGAAAAGCCTCCCGCCGCAATCGCCACACAAACCTGGCGACGCTGTGCGATGGCCTGCTGCTTGGCATACTGTATCCCGGCAAGCAACTCGTCGAAATAGCCGCGAGCGTCAAAGGCGCCGCGTCCAATCATTCGTGGGCCGACAATAGCGGCAATGATTCCGACCAGCACCATCACTGTTACCAGTTCGGTAAGGGTAAAACCATTCGAGGCGTAACGGCGCCCCCTGCTCTTCGAATACACGCCGCCCCCTTCCTACCTAGAGAAAGAAAGGTCGCCCTTTCTTTCTCTCGGCAGAATCAGCAGCCACCAGTACTAACAGTGGCCACACCGGTGGTTCCGTTGTAAGCAACCTGACATGTGGCCGAACCACCGTTTGTCGGACGGAAAGTAACTGCAGTTGCGGTCGTGTAGTCCACCGTAAAACCATCGACCGACTGAATCGCGGAGCCGATACCTGCAGCGGTTCCGACCGGAATACCAGTGCCGGCATTAACCGTTACCGAGGTTGTATCGACCATCGTCACGGTGGTCGCCGCCATGTTGCCGGTTGCCATGTAGCGCGCCTGCACGACTGCAACAGAGGAACGCAACCCGCCCGCCATTCCATTAACTGCGGCAATACGTGCATCCTGCGTCAAATTGATGAAGCGCGGCAGGGCCGTTGCGGCGAGAATGCCGAGAATAACAATCACAACGACCAATTCGACCAGTGTAAAACCCTTTGATTTCATAACAACCTCCACTCCATTCAAATCAAATGCAGGCAGTGCCGGGATAGGTCACCGTAGGCGCCGTCAAGGTTGGCGCAGCATAAGTTGCCGACGTATAGCTGATACGGCATGTACCTGCTGCCGGCCCCGGCACATCGATGTTGAGCGTCACACCCGCACCCGCGCCGCCACCGACGGTCGAGAAATCGACGCCAATCGCCACCGCGCCAGCGGAAAGCCCCGCAGCAGCGATAATGCCCGCTGCGTCAGCAGTCGGGTACTGATTGATTCCGGTAACAACAACCCCTTCCATTGTTACAGTGGACGCGGCGCCCGCCGTGCATGTCCCGCCGGAAGCGACCTGCGCAAGGCACTGCGCATGGTAAAGCGCTGCGGCAGCACGAACTGCCCCTGCGGCACCTTCGAGCTTTGCCTGTCGAGCCTGTACCTGAAGATTCGCGAACCGCGGCAGCGCGACGGCTGCCAAAATCCCCAAGATGATGATCACGACAATCAATTCAATCAGGGTAAAACCACTTGCTGACTTTTTCATAAGAGCTCCATTTCCTCCCCACACAGGCAAAACTCGCACAGCACCATCTAATTCACGGCATGCCGAGAAACAACTTGAATATTGTTACCTATTCCTTTTAGCATAGGGCAATCTTACTCGCCACGCCAGTCATAAGGTGTGACATTTTCCACGCGCAACGAGAATGGATCAGTGCGCGCCGCTGACGCGAAAGCCAGCTTCCAGCGAAGTATTTTTTCGCCGCCATCTCGCATTCGCAAATAATTGCTGCTGCGCGGTTTGTAGATCAACTCACGCCGCCGGCTATCAAAACACCAAACGCCTGCTGGAAGTGCCGTTTCACTTTCGCCACAGTTTTCGCGATACGGTTCTGGTTTTCTGAGAAGAAACCGGGTCGGATCACCCCCTTCCCAAGTCAACATCTCCGACTCACGGTGCGCAATGATCGCATCTGCCTTCGCGATCTGAAGCCCGCTTCGCATATTGGTAATAACCAACTCGACCATGGTTCTCTCCGAATACTCCTGGGCATCTTCAAGCGCCCGCAGCATACCAACGAGAAAACACGCCAGCAGCGATGCGACAACTCCAACTTGAAACCAGCGAACGCCGGCAGATGATGCCACCACAGGCACAGACCGCCCGCTCATCGCTTGCCGATCGCAACCTTGCCCAGATCCCACATCGGCAGGAACACCCCGAGCGCAAGAATAAGAACCATCACCCCCAAACAAACGATCAAGATAGGCTCAATCTGCGCCCCAAGCGTCTTCAACTCGTACTCGACGTCGCGCTGGTACATCTGACCGATCTCGTCCATCATGTCGTCAAGTGCGCCAGATTCCTCACCCACCGCCACCATTTGCAGTACCACCGGCGTAAAGATCTGCGTCGTAATGGCTGCCCGAAGAACGCTTTCGCCACGTTCAACGTTTTCACGCATCGCATCGATCCGCTTGGCGATGTAGCTGTTATCAACCGTCATCGCAGAATTGGCCAGGGCCTGCATAACCGGCACCCCGCTACGTGTTCCGAGGGCAAAACTGCGGGCAAATCGTGCCAATGCGGCCTTATGCAGGATTTTCCCGGCTATCGGGAAACGCAGCGCAATGCTTTCCCAGCGGTAACGCCCCTCGCGCGTGCCGACCCAGGCGCGAAACGCAAAGGCGCCGCCAACGACAGCAGCAAGCATGTATGGCCACCACTCAACGAAGAAATTGGACGTTGTCAGGAGGATGCGCGTCATCAACGGCAATTCGGAGCCGAATCCGGCAAACACCTTGGCAAAGGCCGGAATCACGAAGATATTGATGACGACAATGGCGGCCGCCATCGCGATGACGACAAACATCGGGTAACGCAGCGCCGATTTCACCTGCTCGCGCATGAAGCGTTCGAATTCAAGATGCTCGAACAGGCGCAGGAAGATTTCTTCCAGCAGGCCGGTCGCTTCGCCAACGCGCACCATCGACACATAGAACGGCGAGAAAACCTTGGGGTGCCGTGCAAACGCGACCGACAGTTCCCGCCCGCCCTCCAGGCTTTCACGGACATCCTGGATCACATCCTTCATCGCCGGATTGATTGCCGATTCCTGCAAGCCCGCCAGGGCCCGCAGGATCGGCACGCCGGCCTTGAGCAGGGTATGCAGCTGGCGACTGAAGAGCAGTAGGTCGATGTGCCCGACCTTGGGTTTGAACAGCGAAATATTCAGTTCAATCGGTTTGCCGGCACCAGCCCGCTCCTTGATCTCGACCGGCGTCACGCCCTGCCCGAGCAGCACATCCGCGGCGGCACCGGCGCTGGCAGCCTCGAAGCTGCCCTCGACCAGTTGACCGCCCGAATTTCGGGCCTTGTAGGCGAAGATGGGCATGGTCGCCGCTTATC
>CAYTPE010000069.1:0-5531 GCA_964439885.1 uncultured Gammaproteobacteria bacterium | reverse complement strand
GCCCTGACGAGCGGCGCGGCCGCGCAGCTGATTGTCGATACGGCGTGACTCATGACGTTCGGTACCGATCACAAATAACCCGCCAGCCCCGCGCGCTTTCTCGGCCGGAGCCACTTCGGGCGGATTGCCGCCAAGAATAATATCCACACCACGACCGGCCATGTTGGTGGCAAGTGTCACTGCTCCCGGCCGACCGGCCTGCGCGATGATTTCACCTTCTCGTTCATGATTTTTAGCATTGAGTATTTCATGTTTGATGCCTTCAAGTTCCAAAAAGTGACTGAGTGCTTCGTTTTTTTCCACCGACACCGTACCGATGAGTACGGGCTGGCCTTTTTGCTGCAACTCTTTCACCATGGTGGCAACGGCTTTAAACTTACCCGTTTCATTTTTGTAAATACGATCGGGGTGATCAAGACGCTGATTGGTTTTGTTGGTAGGAATTACCACCACTTCTAGATTGTAAATCTTGCCGAACTCTTCCGCCTCGGTAACCGCCGTACCGGTCATGCCGGACAATTTGGTATACATGCGGAAATAATTCTGGAATGTGACCGTAGCCATGGTTTGACTCTCTCGCTGAATTTCCACGCCTTCTTTGGCTTCGATGGCTTGATGCAGGCCTTCGGAATAACGACGTCCATGCATTTTTCGACCAGTGAATTCGTCCACAATAATCACTTCGCCCTTTTCCACTACGTAGTCGCGATCTCGTTTAAAGAGCGCTTTGGCGCGTAGTGCCTGCTCCACGTGGTGCACGGTCATCATACCGCCTTCCGCATAGATATTGGCCACACCGAGCCACCCTTCGAGCTGGTGTATACCAGCATCGGTAAGTGTGGCTGAGCGCATCTTTTCATCCACATTGTAGTCGTCATTCTCGTGCAATCGTTCCACCAGCTCGGCGAATTTATAGTACACGTCGGCGGCTTTTTCGGCCGGAGCGGAAATGATCAGTGGTGTGCGTGCTTCATCAATAAGAATAGAATCAACTTCGTCGACAATGGCAAAATGCAAACCTTTTTTCTGAGACAATTCACGAATGTCCCCTACCATGTTATCGCGCAAATAGTCGAAACCAAATTCGTTATTCGTGCCATACACAATGTCACATTCATATGCTTGTTGACGGGTGCATTTTTCCAGATGTTCGTACTCTACTTTGTACTTCATCATTGCCTCTTCTTTTTCCTTTTCCGTCATCTCCGTCTGTGTATTTGGATCATTTGTTTGGAAATTAGAAATTGGAAATTGAAAATTGTCTTTGCTTTCCGCAACATAGCGATACGAAACCAATAAATTCTGAATAATGCCGACGCTTAAACCGAGGGCATTATAAATTTGTCCCATCCATACTGCGTCACGTTTCGCCAGATAATCGTTCACCGTCACCACATGCACACCTTTGCCGGACAGCGCGTTCAAATACGTGGGGAGTGTGGCCATGAGTGTTTTACCTTCACCAGTGCGCATTTCGGCGATCGTGCCGCGATGAAGCGCCACACCGGCGATGAGTTGTACGTCAAAATGGCGCATGCCGGTCACACGACGTGAGGCTTCGCGCACAACAGCGAACGCTTCGGGCAAGATGTCGTCTTCGGTTTCTCCAGCCGCGAGGCGCGCGCGGAATTCATCGGTTTTAGCGCGCAGCTCGGTTGTGTCGAGCTTCTGCATGTCGAGTTCAAGCGCGTTTATTTTTTCAACTAACGGAAGAATACTTTTTATGATTTTGGCGTTCGGGTCACCAAACAACGTACGTAAAAAAGACATATAAAAAACAGGCTTAAAGCCACTCCATCTTACCATTTATAATCAACGCTGTCTAGGGGCCGATAGGGTGATTTTGGTTCAAAATAAAGGACAAAAAAACCACCGATGAACGGTGGTTTTTTGCGCTTATTTAAGCTTTTTTTGGGATGAGTCAACGAACACAAACTTTTTTCCATTCCATGTGTACCGTTCGGTTGTCAAAAAGGTTGGGTCAGAATTAGCGTCTCCATCGAGATACTCCGGCTGTACTACCACCAAATTACCACTATCGTTTCCGTACGCGTTCATCTTATACCCATCGATATGTTCGAGGAGTGTAAACGTTTTGCCCTTTAGACCAAATATATCATAGCCGACGACGCCGGCGGTACCGAACGAATCGATCGGTACGAGCGCTTCAGGCACACCATCGCCGGTCACATCGTCGTAGCGCACCTCGATAAATGATTGATAGGTTTCATCAATGCCAGCCACGCCATCATCATTTACTTTATCGTTAACGGACATCGCGCTATAGTCGTTTTCCGCTACATATGCTTTAATCTGATCTTCAAACTGACGGATGGCTATCGTGTCGGTTGATGTCGGAACGGTTATGTGAACTGTAGACGTCGGAGTCTGAACGCGCTCGTCTTGTACTTCGTTGGTCATGGCGCACCCTGCACCCACACAAACAATAGCTGCTACAAACAGAAAAATTTTTTTCATAGTACACTTATAAACTTTTAATATCGACAAAGGCGGGCGCGAGATAGTCGTTCGTTAACTTTTTATCTCGGGTCGCTTGTGCAAATTGTTTCCACGCGGCGCGCGCTCGTGTTAGTACTTGTGTACGTTCGGCGAGTGTTTTGGTAACACGCATGTCCTGCTTCGCCTGCTCAAGTGCCGCTACCACTGCCGCTACTGCCTGGACACTCGCACCCGACGCAAGCTTTGTGGATGCCCGATCAATGAGATCGTTCAGACGAAAATCAACCATTGCCGCAATTTTTTCTTGGCCGGCGCGCTCACAGATGGTTCGATCATTGCCAGCAAATACTTCGCATGGTTGCAAAATGCTCGATACTTTTTTCCCGAGGCCGAGTGTCTGCATAGCGCACGCTGCCCGCTTAGTACCCACCGGCTGCAGCAAGCACTGATCGGTTTTGTGTCGAAGTGATTCGCAGTGTTCCTGCGCCCCGCTCGTGAGCACCCGGCATTCTTCGGGCATCGGCTCGGCCACATCGTTTGACGGTGTGCTGCTCACTACCGCTTGCAGGCGACACTCCACGCGCGCCTTCAGTGTATCCAAATCGTTACATCGCACTACCACATCATCCGCTTCGGACGTATCGTCAGGAGCATCCGCGACATCAAAATCGCCGGCAATTTTTTCTCCCGCCACATGTGGAGCAATGTACCGCGGCTGCATATATTGGGACACCACAAGCGCCCCGGCACCGAGCACACCAAGCGATACAACTGCTATAAGCAGTTTGTTCATAGTCATATGAATGACAAAAGTAGTGTCTGTAGTATAGCACATCTGTGAACAAAAAACCGCCCCGGAGGGCGGCACTGTTAGGCGGTAATTTTTTTTATGAGATCAATCGGTGTTTGTTTGTGATAGTTCCCCTTCCACACACGAACCACTTTTTTTCTGAGCGTTGCCGGTATCGCGCCTTCCACATCGTTGTGTACCGTGGCTGGGCAAAACACGTATACATGTTCGAACGATTCCCGTTGCAGCTCTTTGAGCGCGTCGCTGAGGTGTGTGATAAAGTCGCGTTGCATTGATCGCTTTATGGCCTGCGCGATCGAACCCGATTCGTACGCCGCCCCACCACTGCGTCGACCGACATATTCACGATCGGAATAGGTCGGTTTTTCGAGTACAAATGTTTTGACTTTTTGAATTTCTCCTTGATACGCCACATAAAAGTCGGCTTCCTGTGTGCCCGTAACCACAAAAAGCGAACGGTGAGTGGCAAATTGCAACAACGCGTTGGGTATCTTCATAGGATCAGAGGTTAAACATAACAGTGGTAGTATACCCGAACGCACCCCGCGCGGCAACCGCTCTAGCGGAAATACGACCACAACTTTTCGTTGGTAGGCCGATGGAGCGCGATACCGGCCAAAAAGAGAGCGTAGATAATATGTTCGTCGATAATCGGATTATTTTCCGGTGGCAGTCGAACCGACCACATGAGCAGTACCAGCACCACGCCAGACCACGCGGCAAACCGAACATAAAAACCAAAGATGAGCGCGAGCCCGATACCCAGGAGCCCGAGCATAAACAGCCAGTCCACCCACGCTTGACCGGCTAACCACTGATACAAACCGGCGAGCGGGCCGTGGCTCGCGAATTTGAGAAAGCCGGTGGTGGGAGAACCGCCCCGAATCCACGCGTCGGCAGCTTTGGTGGCAAAACCAAATCCAAATAGTTTGTCGGCAAAAGCCCACAAAAATTCAAAGCCCAAAGCAATACGCGCGAGTAAAAAAAATTTTTGCGATGTACTGTTCTCCATAATTAAAAAATAATTAACGTATATAAATCGATTGAACGCGCGGCTTGAGCGACGCCGCGAGCGAAGCGAGCTCATCGGATGAGTAAGAATGCAGCGAAGAAAATTCCGGAGCCAGGGTGATCGCCGGTCGAAACGGTTGCAAGTACCAACGCTCGGCGCCGGCAATCCACTCAGCCATTGACTCTAGTATAGCAGATGTGTGCAGTTCTTTCACGAGTGTGGAGCGAAATTCGTAGGGTACGGTACCTCGCATGAGTAGTTCGACACTTGCGGCCACCTTCGTCGGGTCGGCGAGAAACCCTGCCACCGACTGATAATGCTCCCGATCGGTTTTAAGATCCATGGCGACATAGTCTACCACTTTTTCGCTGAGCAGTGCGCTGAGCACATCAGGTCGATTCCCATTAGTATCAAGTTTTACCAAAAAACCTTTACTCTTAATGGTGCGAATAAACGCGACGAGATCGCCTTGCATCGTAGGTTCACCACCCGACACCACTACCCCATCGAGCAGCGGCTCGCCGGCACTACCCAGCTCGACGGAAGAAGATTGAAGACGCGCTTTTCGGCTATCCAAAAAATTCCACAAAGCGGCTTCGGGGATAAAATCTTTTTTCATCTGCACTATTCTCTCCGGCAAAACAAACTCGGGGTTATGGCAATATCCGCACCGAAAATTGCATCCTGGCGCGAAGACAATGCACGCGGTTTTTCCAGGGTAGTCGAGCAGCGTGAACTTTTGAATACCACTGATAAGCATACGACTATCGCTCTAAAAATAAGGAGCACGATAGCTCGTGCCCCAAATCTCACCCTACTCGGCCGATGTGTACTGCTTAATGAATGCTTGGTTGGCCGTCTTGCATTCCACAAAATGTTTGCGTGAATAATGCTCGGATTTCTTACCGATATTAAAGTGCGAAACGGTGCGGTAGTACCCCATCACGCGAGTCCATACTTCACAGCGTGTTCGTTTGAGATCTTTTTCGGTTTGTGTCATATGAGTTGAAAGAATAAAGAATAAAGAGTAAAGAATAAAGAGTAAAGAATAATGAATAAGACTAATGAGTATAGGGTGGTGAACCGTAATGTGTTAACGCGCTGAGGCGGTGCTTTGATATTTGTGCCTCGTGTCTATATCGAAACGCTCACCGTCGGTAATGCCGAGCTCAGCGTCGCAGGTAGGGCACCAATCATACTCCCCTGCCAGGTAGCCGTGCTTGGGGCAGATGGAAAAGGTGGGCGTGA
>CAYTPE010000068.1:0-5838 GCA_964439885.1 uncultured Gammaproteobacteria bacterium | reverse complement strand
CGGTCTTTATCGAATCGCCCGTTACCAAAGAAATTCTCAGCCGAATGCCGCGCCTCAAACTGGTCGCAACGATGAGCACTGGCTACGACCACATCGACTTGGCCGAATGCGCTAAACGAAAAATTGTAGTTTGCAACGTGCCGACCTATGGCGAAAATACCGTCGCCGAACACACGTTCGCGCTCCTCCTCGGTCTCACGCGCAAAATTTTTCCGTCTGTGGAACGAGTGAAAAAAGGAAGGTATGATTTTCACGGGCTGCGCGGCATCGATCTGCAAGGCAAGACACTGGGTGTAATTGGCACCGGGCATATTGGCGCCCACGTGATTCGAATGGCGAAAGGATTCGAATTGAATATAATAGCGTATGATGCTTTCCCGAATGAAAAGCTAGCGAACGAGCTCGGTTTTACCTACGCACCGCTGAATACCGTGCTTGGGCGCGCTGACATAGTGACTCTACATACTCCTTTATTTAAAGAAACCTATCATCTCATCAATAGTAAGAACATTAAAAAAATGAAAAAAGGTAGTTTCATTATCAACACCGCGCGCGGAGCGCTCATCGAGCCGGCAGCACTGGCTAACGCGCTTAAAACGCATCACATCGCCGGTGCCGGCATCGACGTGCTCGAAGACGAAAATTTACTTCAACATCATGAAGAAGTGATGCGCGCCAAAAAGCGTGATCTCAAAATCAATACATTGAACCGGTACATTATCAAACACCCGTCGACAATCGTCACTCCCCACAATGCTTTCAATTCCACTGAAGCGCTTATGCGAATTGTGGATACGACCGTGGAAAACATACAACAATTTATTGCGGGAAAAGCTGTACACCAGGTTCGATAACTCTCCATCAAATAAAAAATCCACACCATTTCGGTGTGGATTTTTTTGTTTTGAGCGATAAGCCGAATTCTGTCCTGCTTCGCCCTATCGGGCTACGGGGGACAAGTCCTTAATTGTTGTGCGGAAGGGCTTGCCCTGTGCAGCTCGCCAGAGCGAAACAGGGACGATCATTTATCTACGCTTAATATTGCTACTAAGCTGAAGCGAGCGAACTTTTTGGACCGACGCTGAACCTCCGGTTCATGCACGCATTCTGTTTATCACAGCACGTGTATGTTCCGAAGCGGACAGACACCGGAACACTGCTCTTGCATCCAAGTAAGGATTTAGCCGTTGCACCTCCGATCTTGTAACCCCCGATCGGAGCTAAGCTATTTTCGATTATATCGAAAACGTAGGGTGAGCTTTCCTGGCCCTTTGGGGCCACGGACGTCTCTGTTCGCACCTCTGTGAGCGCTCAGCGCCCACTGGCGGGCGTTACCCGCTACCGTTTTTCCCGACAGAGTCAGGAAGGATGTTCGGACTTTCCTACCCCGCTATATGGCGGGATCGATCGTCTGCTTAAAACGGGCGTATTTTAGCACTTTTCGAGCTTTCTGTCAAGGTTTGACGCCCCCATAGCTTTAGCGTAAAATACTAGACATAATGCGTGTCTATAACACATTTTGTATGAAGCGGTTCGAACTGCTTTTCACTTTTTTACAACTCCCCTTGGATTACCTCATGCTTCTTCTGGCCGGAGCTACCGCGTATTCATTGCGCTTTACATCGTTTGTAACGAGTATACGGCCAGTTGTATTTGCAAACAATCTTTCGTGGGCAAAGTTTTTCCCCATTGTACTGTGGGTGGCCATTGGTTGGATAGCAATTTTTGCGCTGTCTGGTTTATATAGCACCAATCCAAACCGTAAATTTGCACGCGAAGTCGCGCGTATTGTGCTCGCCTGCTCCACTGGCTTTGCCGCCATTACCATCTACGTTTTTTTTACGTTGCAGAAATTTGACTCTCGCTTCCTTGTCTTAGGTGGTTGGGTATGCGCTACGACCTATGTGATAGCCGCCCGTTTTGTGCTGCAACTGGTAAAAATGCTTTTATACCGCTCCGGTGTGGGGCTGCGTCACACCGTTCTCATTGGTGCTGATACGACAGCACATGCCCTACGCGAAGCTCTTCATGATGCACCACGCTATGGCTATGAAGTGGTCAGCACCTTCGACCATTTTGACGAAACGGTAGCCCAAAAATTGGCGCACCAAGAAATTGATGAACTCATTTTTGCCGATCCTAAATCGCACATCGACGACGCACTCAGCGCAATTGATTTTGCAAACGACCGTCATATTACCTTTAAATACTCGGCCGACCTGTTTACAACACTCTCCACGAATATGTCCGTCTCAACGGTGGCGGGTGTACCGATTATCGAACTCACTCGTACGCGCCTGACAGGATGGGGACGAATTATAAAACGATGTGTTGATATTGTCGGTAGTCTGTTTTTTTTGATTCTTTTGCTGCCGATCTATGCCGTTATAGCTCTCATTATTCTCATCGAAACCGGACGGCCTGTGATCTATAAAAATGAGCGCGTTGGGCAATATGGACAGAATTTTATTACCTTGAAATTTCGATCAATGTACCAAAAAGATTCTACCGGATCACAATTTGGCACGCATGGTGAAATCGCTCTAGCCAAAGAAAAAGAACTGATTGCAGCGCGCAGTGTCAAAACTGGACCGGTATATAAAATCATGAACGACCCTCGTGTCACTCCGTTCGGCAGTTTTATTCGTCGCTGGAGCATTGATGAGCTACCACAATTTTGGAATGTTCTTATGGGTGATATGAGTTTGGTTGGCCCCCGCCCCCACCAACCTCGAGAAGTCGCCTTGTACGAAAAACACCACAAAATTTTATTTTCTATCAAACCGGGAATCACCGGGTTGGCCCAAATTTCCGGTCGGAGCAATCTTACCTTCGAAGAAGAAGCCAAACTTGATACATTCTATATAGAGAATTGGAGTCTGTACATGGATATAATTATAATGTTGAAAACACCGTTTGTGGTACTTAGACGCAAAGGGGCGTGGTAATTGTAGTTCACAACCAATAGCCAGTAGTTCATAGTATAAAAACTATTGGCCATGGACTATTGGCTATGGACTTCAAAATCGCCATCGTTCACGATTATCTCGCTCAAGATGGAGGGGCTGAGCGGGTGCTGAAATCCTTCCACGAAATCTGGCCGGAAGCGCCTATTTTTGTTTTATTTCATGATGCCGACAAAATTCCGTATTTAAAAAAAGAATCACTTACTGAATCGTTCTTGAGTAAATTCCCTTTTATTCGTTCGCACTATCAGTGGTACCTACCGCTCATGCCCGTGGCCACCGAGCGTTATCGATTGCATGATTTCGATGTGGTATTATCGTCAACCAGCTCATTCGCTAAAGGGGTGATTACCTCACCAGACACGCTCCATATTTCCTACTGTCACACACCGCCGCGCTATCTCTGGGCCGATACCCACCAGTATATGAGCGACCTGCCAGTAAGCCGGGTGGTGAAATTTTTCTTACCGCGTCTTACTTCGACAATGCGTTTGTGGGATAAAATGAGTGCTGACCGGGTGGATCATTTTATTGCCAATTCCAAAACAGTTCAAAATCGAATTCAAAAATATTATCGTCGCACCAGCGAGGTCATACACCCCCCGGTGGAAGTAGACACGTTTTCTATCAAACCGACGGTGAATACGTACTTTGTTACCGGTGGACGCCTCGTGCCATACAAATCACTCGATATCGCCGTGCAGGCCTTTAACCGCTTGCGCTGGCCATTGAAAATTTTTGGTATTGGCCCAGAGCTTGCCCGACTACGGCGTATGGCTAAACCACACATTGAGTTTGTAGGTAAAATTACGGACGCAGAAAAGGCCGAATTGCTTGGCTCGGCACAAGCCTTTATTCACCCACAGGTGGAAGATTTTGGTATTACTGCTTTGGAGAGTATGGCAGCTGGTCGTCCAGTCATTGCGTATGCCCAAGGGGGCGCTACCGAAACAGTACTCCCCGGAGAAACTGGCATATTTTTCCACGAGCAGACATGGGAATCGCTCATCGACACACTTCTATCTTTTAAACCCGAAATATGGGATCCTGTAAAAATTCGCGAGCACGCTTACCGCTTTAGCGATAGCCGTTTCAAACAAGCTATGCAGGAATATGTGACGAACCGTTTTGAAGAATTCAAACGTGGCCTCAATCAGTCTTCCCTGTTCCAAAACCATGAGCCATATGCCCGGACGCTTTAAGGCTCTATTCATTTCACTTATCGCGTGCTTCGGCATTCTACTGCTGCACACTCTTTTTCCGTCGATTATAAGTGGACCACACTCGTTTCCGGCTTTACGAGTAGATAATAATTTTGTTGAAGGCATTTGGCGCCTACATTCCACCAATCCAGCCTTTGCCGGTCGGCCGCTGACCAACCTGTCGTTTTCGTTTCTGCATTTTCATCTTGGCCTACCGTTTGGATGGAGCTTTGTACTGGTTAGCTTTACCCTGCTTCTGCTATCAGGATTGCTTATATATGTGATCGCACAGGAATTATCAATCAGTAAAAAGCAATCGTTGTTGAGTGTGGTGCTTTTTTACGCGAGTTTTTCGGTACTCCTCGCTTTTTTTCGGAGCATCGATACGTACGATGAGCCGTGGCAATATTTTCTCCTGCTCCTGAGTCTGCTACTCATCATCAAAGGTCGCGTTGGATGGAGTCTGCCTTTTATTTTTTTGGCCTGTCTCGCCCGAGAGACAACGCTTTTTGTTATACCCGGATTGTGGCTGGCGGCACAATCATATATTCGTGTAAACAAATGGCTACTCACGATGGTGTTTCTCATTCCATGCGGCGTGTATTTTTTCATTGAACCGTCTATCCTAGCGCACTATGGCGTGCTCGAAGCCAGCCGGACATATCTAGAACAAAGCCGTTTTATACATTGGCAATTCAACTTTCAAAACACCCAATTTACAATCGAAACACTCGTATCGATGTTCGCTGTTTTTTGGACGCCCATATGGCTCACCACTGTGCACGCTCGACAGGGCGCACTTCCGCCGCATGAAAGACGACTTGTCATAGCGGCAGCTATCACGTGTGTAATCAATACTCCTATGGTGCTTATTGCCGCGCGCGCGCGCGAAGCGCGACTTCTCGCTCTACCATTGATTTTTGTGTGGCCACTACTTGGTAAATATTTGGAAACGCTCTTACATAACGTGAGTGTGAATCTTAATAAACTAAGCAAACACACACTACAGATTGTGATACGCATGCTGCTGCTCGTTGTTGGCGGCCTCAGTGCGTGGTGGTTTTCGTTTTCCGTATTCAAACCAACTTTTACGGCTGGTTTCGACAGTGGTTTTGAGTTATATGTCTTCGTGCTACTGTTTGAGATCATCAGCTACTACCTTATCACTTTAGCGACACCTACATCTGTCTAACCCACTATGCGCATTGCTATCGACCTCCGCCCTTTACTGACATCGTATCGCACAGGTGTGGGAGAATACACGTTTGAAATACTGAACACTCTGTTCGCGCGCGACAAAACAAACGAGTATTTTTTGTTTTACAACTCGAGCAAAGATATTTCCGACCTTATTCCACAGTGGAACCAACCAAATGTACAGTACATCACTACACACCACCCCAACAAGCTCTTCAACGCCTCACTCTCGCTGTTTCACCGCCCACATGTGGACACCCATATCATTCAAAAATCTAAAATCACAAATCTAAAATTCGACTACTTTTTCTCCCCCAACCTTAATTTCACCACTCTCTCGCCCACCACCAAACACATTCTCACCATCCACGATATTTCCTACCATCTGTTTCCTTCTTTTTATTCCCCCAAGCAACGCTTGTGGCACCGTGCGCTCGATCCCGTGCGTCAAATGAAATCAGCCTACCGCATAC
>CAYTPE010000067.1:0-6021 GCA_964439885.1 uncultured Gammaproteobacteria bacterium | reverse complement strand
CGTGCTGGTGGCTGGAGTTTGCATGCGCCCACTCACCTTTTGCCACAGGGTTGGCGTTACAAGATCAGCCACATCACGAATGTTTTGGTAGTTACTGTCGGTTGAGTATGTGTAGTAGCGTTCAATAAAAATTTTGGCGAGTTTTTTGATACCAAAACTGATTTGCTCGGCATCGGAGAGTGGTTTGATAGGGAGACTCGTGCCATTGTCGGCTCCATTGGCGCTATTAAAGTTAAGCTGATCGGTGGTGTTCGCTGTTGTATTATCACCGGTCTGAATAGTAGTGGTGTTCGTCGGCTGCGGCGTACGGTGACGAGTGAGTAATATCAACACGCTGATGCCAAGCACCACGAGTACCACCACCGAAATGAGTATGAAAATTCGAGTACGTAACGGCATATATGTTAGCTATTTCCAATTTTTTGACTAAATTCTCGTTTGGATTTTTCTATTTCGAGCAGCTGTTCCGGGTTGGTGGTCACAATCTGATCTTCGGTGTACGAAGCGACCACTTTGATCGCCGCATGCTTCAAGCCGGCAAAGAAAATGCCTTCGCCCACACCACTTTCGAGCAGCAAATACTTTTCGCTTTCGGTGAGCATAAATACTTTCTGCACCAAATCGGCGGCCGCCGGTGACTGCTTCATAAGCAATTGCAGCGCCGAGTTGGTCACGATCGCTTGTCCATATTGCGATTTCAAAAAGTCATTTACGTCCTGAGTGATAGTGGTAACGCCGAGATAATACTTGCGGCAGCGTTTAACCAGCGCGTATATAAATCGAGCGCTGTCCTCGTGTTGCATGAGCCACCAGGCTTCGTCGATAACCAACACGCGTTTTTTGCGCTCCGAACGAACGACATTCCAAATATTATTCACAATCGCGTAGATGGCGAGCGGACGCAGTTCGTCTTCAAGGTCGCGGACACTGAATACGACCAATTGATTGTTGATGTCGACGTTCGTTGGTGAATTGAACAAGCCGCTGAAGGTACCTTCGGTATACTTTTTGAGCTTGAGTACGAGCTCTGCCGAGCCTTCCATACCTTCGAGCACTTCGGCAAGATCTTGCATGATCGGCGGCTGCACCGCGGAGAGATCAGCATCGGCAGTGATATCTTTTTTGGCGTAGGTTTCGATGAGTGCCCGATCGATAATAGAATCCTGCTCGGTGGTGAGCCCGTTGAACATAATGCGCAGCAAACCTTTGGCGGTAATGACGGCGCCACGAATAATATCGTCGGTTGAAGCTTCTTGTGTGACGGGTCGTGGTAAATCGAATGGATTGATTTTACTTTCGGATGAAAGTGAAATATTGATGTACGTACCACCCACCGCGTCGGCCAGATGTTTATATTCCATTTCCGGATCGATAACAATCACATCCGTGCCCATCATCATGGTACGTAAAATTTCGAGCTTCACGGTGTAGCTCTTACCGGCACCGGACGTCGCGAACACCACCATGTTGGCATTTTGGAGTGAAAAGCGGTCGAACAGAATCAGACTGTTGTTGTGGCGATTGATGCCGTAGAGGATACCGTCGTCAGAAGTGAGTTCGGCCGAAATAAAGGGAAACGAGGCTGCAATCGGGCTTGAATTCATGTTGAACGATATCATGAGCTCATCGTTACATAGCGGCATGGTGGAGTTAAACCCCTGCTCCGCTTGGAAGAGCACCTTGCGGCTCATGATAAGCTTGGAGCCAAAAATACTTTCCACATCCTGGGAGAGTTGCTCCAACTTTTCTTTGTTTTCGGAGTAGATGGTAATGTAAAAAGCGAACTGGAAGAAATGTTCCACGCCCTGGGTAAGATCATCGCGTAATTTTTCGATATCGCGCAGCGCGGTTTCGCGGATGGGGTCACGTGGCGCGCCTTTGTCGTGGTCGGCGGTAATCTGCGCCTCAAGCGCGCCGACTTTATTTTTGAGCTGTTTAAGGATGATGCTGGATTTAACGGGGTAAAAGAACATGCCCACATCCATGGTCACCGATAAGTTGATAATGGGAGAACTCCACCCGAGCGCGATATAGCGTGGATACGACACCACAAAAATAGTGCGGCAATACACCGTGCCAATTTGGATAAAGCTGGACTCAATATTGAACGAAGCGGGCGCGATAAGATCGCGAATAGAAACAACGCCCTCACGATAGACGCGTTCTTCTTCGAGCGAGGAGAGTTCATCTTTGCTCGTCGAAGCAATTTCGCGCTCAGTGCGCCGAAAGAGCCCCGCTTTCGCGTTTGGTGCTGTATTGTTGGTAATGGGTCTAAAGGCCATACGAGTAACTACTGAGAAACGTCGGCGACGTCTACTTTAGAAAGTTCGGGCATTTCTTCGGAACGCGCGATATCCACGTTGTATGTCCCGTAATACAACTCGATGAGCGCCTGCGTGTCGAGGCGGACGGTTGTGAGCCCCATACTCGTGAGGCCGCCTTCGATCTGACGCACACGCAGATCAAGGTCGTTCTTGCGCAGCGTAAATCGTTCACCTTTGAGCTTCACTGCCGAGGTGGGATTGAGTACCTCCATAGTTCGTTGCCAAAAACTTTTGGACTTGTTGGAGGCAGGATCATAGGGAACGACAATATAGAACTGTTTACTCATAATCTCGCCCAGCTCTACCAGCTGCGAAACAAACGAACGGTAGTCGCCAATCTGGGCGCGGAGCAGTTCGTTGGTTTGCTCTCGCTCGTGCACGATCAGTCGATCCAAATACGGTTTGATATTCAACTTGCGCGACTGGATAACCACCTGTAGCGGATGGTCGAGCGAATTCAGAAATGAAACATAGGCGGCCACAATGGCGTTTTGTTCATCTTCATTTTTCAAAGCAAAATTAATGCTCGACACCATGAGCACCGCGCGCAGCGTGCCATCCTTCATGACCACGGTATCTTGCTTAATTTCCGAAATGAGCAGATGCTGCTGCGCCGATACCATTGATTTTTTCTTTTTGGCTGCTTGCTTATTCTTCATAGATGGATTACACGAATGTAGCGAGGTTCCCCAGATTCATTATACCAAATTATACGCAGAAGTTCGAGGCTTGAATTTCCTGAGCAAAAAATAAGTTCACTCCTCACCCTTATAGTATCCACCCGTATTCACCTGCAGAGATAAATTTCGTATTTTGGTTGCCGACGCTTTTTTGTTTGGTACTTGCTCTTCACGTTCTTCGGGTGTAAACGCCTCGGACAGTAATTCTTTGAGTTCGCCATTCGTATACATTTTATTCCACACCCGCCGGCTTGGCCGGCGCAACGTCTGCAGTATGTTGAGCAAAAAATAATGAAAGGCTTGTCCGTTAATTTTGACGAACGCGAGGATAAGCGTAAATCCGCCGATGAGCGCGAGCAGTACGGCGAACAAGGCGGTATCGGCCAACTTGAAAGCGATAAAGCACAGAAGGCCGCCGACGAGAACAATAATAAATTGGCGGGTGGTGACCGGGCCAAATACTTTATCTTCCACATCGATAAATTGTGGTACGGTATATTGTTCCATAGTTACACAGCGAGCGTGACTTCCATGTTCACGATAGCTTTAATTTCCGGCCACTGCAGATTTTTTTTATCGGTGTTCATGAGGGGCATTTTTTGGCCCGAGCCGAGAGCTGTGGAAACGGCCGCGATATATTCCAAATACAGCGGGCTCGTGCGCCACGCTACGAGCGCGTCGAGGAATAATAATATAGATTCTTCTTTCAGGGTCATAAATTTTTGACGTACTCGGCTTGCGGCTTCGTCTGGATTGCTTGAAAGATGACGAAAATCGGTTACCGTCAAAAAACGGATTTCGTCGAGCGGCCCCATCGTCACTGGCCGAGTCACAATATCGTGCACCGGCGGACGCGCCGGAGCGGCTGGCCGCAAACTAAACGGTGTTTGTGGTTTGAGCGTTTCCGGTGCTTTTGGAATGCTCACCGGTCGTGAAACTGCGATAAGATCCGCAACTGATGTGTCATCGGACGTCTTGGTAATACGTTCTAATTCACTGCGGAATGCTGTGTTTACTGCCGCAGGAGCAGGTATGGCTTGAGGCGCGGTAATTGGTTTTGGAGGAGAAAGACGCACGGGTTGTGTTTCGACAACTGGCAGCATCAATCTACCGAGCACTTCATCAGCGGCTGCTATCACCTCTTCGGTTTGTCGCTCGTTAAAACCCAAACCACCGGCCAATACTGGTCGCAGGAGCGTATCGCGAGTCTGATCAACGGTGCGAACATCCTTGAGAAAAAGCTGAACCACGGTACGCAGACGGTTAGTGTGTTCGCGCGCCACTTGAAATGTCAGCAAGCTCAGCACTTCATCTACTTGTTTGGTGCGTGCGTCACTGGTGGTAGAAGCGCCGGGGTCAACAACAGGCAATGTTTCGGCGAGCAGTGACCGTGCGTCATCTTTGGTAATTACCGGAGCAGGGGCGGCAGCTCTCTTTTTCACTACTGAGGTTGCGTTGGGCAAATGTTGCGGTTGTGGTTTTGTTTTACTGTTGACCTGTTTCGCTGGACGATGCTCAGCGGAGTCTGGGGGGGTGCGCACTGCTTTCGATAATAAGGAGGTGCTCGGAGGGGTAGGAACAGGAGCGTTGATAGTTTGCACCGAGGGATTCGTGACTGCTCCTGGTGACGAATTTTTTTTCTGGATATCAGAAAGCGGTACACGCACAAACGTGCCGTCGGATTTTTTTACCAAAACTGTGCGATTATCTGCCATATGTTACGCAGTGGTAGTGGTCGCGTTATATTTAAAATCTTGCGCGCGCATGTGTAAAAGTATATTAATCGTTTCGCGAAGCCAGACGATAAACCGATCACGATTCGCTTGGCCGCTGTACAAACGGTCCACATACTGTTGCTGCCCGAGCGGATTGGTGGGGCTCTCGCCAAATTCTCCTCGGTATTTATTGAAGAGGTCACGCAACGGCATTGCTTCGTCAGGAAATCGTGTGGGAACCATTTCGGTATTATTATCGGCTCCAGCACGCACAATGCTGTCTATTTCGCTTATATCCTGTACTACGTCGTGACTGTACACCTCAGTGATACATTCTCGAACTGGTACGCCAAGCACAATCGCGATATAGAGGTACTCGTGTAGCAGGAGTGCTTGGTCTGTCGGTTGAAGATATTTAAAATTATACCATACGACGCTGAGCATGAGTGTGTAGATAACCGCGCCATACCAATCGTACACTTCTCCTCCATTGCCTTTGGCATGCGCGGTGAGGAGTATCATGAGTTCAGGCACGATTCCTTCAGCATTCTGGCCACTCACCGCAGCGCGCAATGTTTGCGCGAAAATTTCTTCACCAAAAAAATCGGTTTTATCACGCAAAAGAATTTGTACTTCTTCGGTGGTATACGGCTCCACATCGTTCATGAGGCCGAGCGCCGCGTAAATCATTACGAGCTGGAGTGAAACCGCGTCGCGCGTCAGCGCGTCGGTGGGGTCGTCTTTGAACTGACGCATAAGCGACGCGTCGAGAAAGCGAAAGGTGGCTCGATCGATTCGGCGTTTGATGGGGTCAGGCTCATCCATGCCAATATAATAGTTAATCGCGTCTAAATACACGTAGATGGTCTTAATGACCGGAATATTCAGTCCCATAAGCCGATCGCGGGCAACAATAAGCTCACGCACCGCGGCGATGGTTTCGTCGAATGTTTGGAGTGCGAGTGGAAACAGGGTAATGGGTGCTTGGGTGGCCATACTAAAATGCGGCTAACGATTGGGCAAAGATATTATTGAGGACAAACTCTCCGGCTGCTTCATCAAAATAGACAATTGGCTCTGCGGCTTCACCGAATTGTTCTAAATACATATTATTAATATGCACTAAATTAGAAAAAAATGGTTCAGTGCGCCAATCAATATTTTGTGCTGCCACCAAGACCGCGCCAAGCGCCTGCTTGGTTTCTACCGCACTCAACCACTGCAAAATCATGCGCTCATCTTGTGTCGTAAGGGATTTTTGATTAAGTACATCTTCCCATATAGGCATACGCACTGTCGTTT
>CAYTPE010000066.1:552-6118 GCA_964439885.1 uncultured Gammaproteobacteria bacterium | reverse complement strand
GGTGTACACGCCGCTCATGAGGTGGCCCGACTCGGCACTGGTAAAAAAAGCGAGGTCAGCATCAGCCAAATCATTAAATAATGTTACTTGTAAATCGCGGCGGGCATAGTCGGTAATTTTGGCGATGGCAATATTCGCACTATAATAAAAAATATTTTTGAGTATAATGGCCGCTAGTAAAAAAACTAGGATGATGATGGTGTCGTGCGCCACGTTGTGGGTGGTGAAACGGTTCAAAAAATCACCGATGAGTGGCACCGAAAATGAGGTGGCGCCTGAAGCATCGGTTATATTTTGAAAAAGTGGAATGATCGTGCTTATGCTAAAGCCGTCAAAACCAGCACTCAGGAGTGTAAAGAGCGCGGCGCACACAGCGAGCATTTTGTACGCACTCAATAACGAAAAGGATTTTTTTATATAACGCAACTTGTTCATACTAGGTGTGTGATAACGGTGCGTATAACTCTGAAACGTAACGCCGTGTCATGCTGGGAATGTTGAATGAGCGTACTGTCTCAAAGCCGCCATTCACGAGCAGTTCTTTTACTGAGTAGTTAGTTAAAATATGGGAAGCCGCACGCACGATTCCCTCAACATCTTCGACCGGCACCATATGAGCATTATAACCATCACGGACGATGTCGGGGGCCATTCCCACGTCCGTGGTCACGAGCGGCACGCCACAGGCCATTGATTCAAGCAGTGCTCGAGGTCCGCCTTCAATGCGCGATGCGACTATGTACAAATCGAGCGCGTTATAATAATCGGGGATGTGCTGATACTGAGTGATGTAGTGGTGGGTAAATGGAATTCCGGCTTGCGTTAAACGTTGCTTGACGTAGCCGCGCGCCGGCCCGGTGAGCAAAACGTGTAGGGGAAATTGTTTCGCCATACGCTCGAGCGAGTCGCAAAAAATGTCAGGCCCTTTTATTAATTTTGGCGTACTACCCTCACCCCAGCCATTACCGTCTTTTTGAAATGATCCGATAATTATTTTATCAAGTGGCAACCCTAAGCGCTGTTTTAATGCGGTGCGCTCCTCTGGCGCATACTGAGTAAATATATTCAAATCTATTGCTAAAGGAATAAGCACTATCTTTTCTGGCATTATTCCAGCCGCGCGCAATTGATCGGCAGTACGTTGGCATGCGGTGTGCACACGATCAATTCGCTTATTGATGGCGTCAATGTGTTTGAGAAAGGGATCGTGCTCGACAATATGATACCACGTAAGCACGTGTCGGTTGGTCGTCGAAAGTGTCGGAAAAACTTCCGGACGTCGGAACAAAGTCCCGATGCTTGAAAAGTGAACGATGGTATGACGTAAAAATAATTGGCTGGTGCTCTGCATGGCATACCGAGCATACACAGTGCGGTTTAGTTCGCGTACTATTTCTGAGCCAACTTCTCGTATTACCCAATCTGCCATTTCAGAGATAAAAACAACCTGACGACGACGAAAAAGTGCGTTGCGCACACTGGACGCGAGATACTCATAATATGTGTTCATACGTTTGTACGCCAACATCGAACATTAGACCGATATTTCAGCCATTATTTTACCATAGAAAACGATTTATTTCAAGCAGACGAGCCTGCTGTGAGCGGTGTTAAAATAAACAGAAATCACTCGATAATTAGTGTATTTTTAAACGTACCATAAAATAGCGCCAAAAAGCGATGGAAAAAAATTGACGAATAAATTGGATGGTTGGACGCAGGGGCAAAGACACCCGCTTTCCTCCCATTCGAGCCGAGTATTTAAAAGCAAAAAAGAGCGCATAATCTTTGAGCGCCTCAGAGTACGAACACAACGGAGTCGCGTTCTGGGTAGCCATAGCGTGTAGCCCGCCCAACTGTGTCGCCAGCGCTATTTCATCGTCCGTAAAAGAGTAGTTCGACCACGGATTCTCCCACCGATAAGTGGTGAAGGAAAACTGAGCATGCAGCGAGAGCAGCGCTCCAGCCGGTGTGCGGGTTTCTTGAACAATTTGATGCTCTGTCTCGCGCGTAGCCGCATTCACGATCCACACTTCGTTGTTGTACATCGATCCTTTCTCTCCATAGATACGCAAACTTTTTGGTCCGCGAAAAGGCACTGTTTTACCAATCGAATTGTAGTGATGAATGAGAATTCTGCCGTCGGTACACGCCGCCATTCCCATATCCCACTTTTCGCTGCGTGGTCCTTCAGCGCCTGCCGCCGCCTGGTATTCGGTAAGCGCACCGGTGGTACTCAACGCTAACGCACTACGCGGTTGAGCCGCGTGCAGATAACGGCGCAGCTGCGCAATACCATGATAATCATACGTACGAAAATCATTCTCTACCACCGTTATTTTCCCAAGCACGCCTTCTTGAATCAACCGTTGCTTAAATTGTTCCATAGGCAAAAACGGCTTTTGCTCGGCTACTGCCACCCGAGCATTGTGGCGTTCGATATATCGAGCGAGCGAACGAGCCCGACTATACGAAGGCGCGATAGGAGTTTCGAGCAAAATAGGCTTGTGTAAAAGGACCAACTGACGCATCACGGCTCCCACCGAACGCCCGGGCACACACACAATGTACACATCGGGCGTGGCCTGCTCATTCAGAGCCGTTATGGATGAATAAAATCGCAATCCAAGATCGGTAGCCGCCTTCATGCCTCGATCCGGATGGCGCGACGTAAAACCAACAATGCTAAAATGAGCCGACATGCGTTTGAGCATCGGCAGATAGACGGTACGGGCGCGTTTGCCAATACCCACCAAGGCGACTCGTACGATGGTACGCTGCTCTGACATAGCTAAACACGCTTCATTACTTTAGCACGGTACAGGTCAGCCATTTTTTGATACTCGGGATTGGCTGCCAACTCAAACTCGTGGCAGAATGAATAAATTAAGCGGAATGATCCCTGTGGTAACTGCTCCGGTACCACCGCGTGCAGCAAGCTTGTATCAAAGACAAGAAATTGCGAATCTGAGCTGGCAATTGTTTCCTTTGGCATGATGCGACGTTGCACATGATCCAGGAGATTGCTATCGGTTTGCCGTCGGTGGCTGCCTTTGATAGTCAGTAAACGGGGGTACGATACTCCGCCCACCGTCGGGTAAAAAATAAGTTTGTGAACCGGTGGAATGTTGCCAATAATTTTTTTATCGTATATGTGCGTATCGCGGTGCCAATCCATATAACTTTCGCCGGGGAAGGATATTCGCAATTGAAAATGATGTAAAAATAAATCGTACCCCGTGGCTTCTTTGAGTAACGCTGCGATATTATTTTTGGCTAAAATATCAATGAAAACATCGTCATAGGCGACGACGGATGGTCTTAGATCTTTGCTGTGTTTGTATTTTTCCTCCAACGAAAAACCTTCTTTCAATTTACCGCTATGTATTTCTCGGACAATGGTTAATAAGCGCTCAAGCGTTTCATCTTTGTTAAATTCTTTTTGCACAAAACCATTGAGATAATATTCTTGCTGTATATTCATAGGTATATCGTTTAATATAAAAAATTATTGACGTGATGTCACCACGCCCCAAAATTCACCAAACTGCACGGAAAACGAAACAATGCTCCACCCTGATTCACGCAATTCCTGGCGTAGGTTAGCGTCAGTAAATTCAATAAAATGAGTGGGGTCGAGGCGATACTCAAAGCCAGCTTCTTTCTTGAAAAGCGTGAGCCAATCGCGATCGATAAGCGGCACTCGAAGCAAAATAACCGATGACAGTTGATGCATTTTTTTTAAAAAATCAACACGATGTTCTATGTGTTCGAGCACGTTTGATAAGATAATCTTGGAAAATTTTTCAGTAAACTGAAACGTGGTAGCATCCCCCACAAGGTATGTGAGGTTCGGACGCACAAAAGTCCGTTGTGCTGTGCGAATACTTTTTTTGTTAAAATCGATGCCCACCACCTTTTTGGCTTTGGCTGCCACGTCGTACGCAATGGAACCTGTAGAGCAACCCACGTCGATTATGGTGTCTTCGGGGCTCACCTTATCAACAAAAAATTGGTGGTAGTTCATCAATCGATGTTTGGGATGCACTCCCCCATTTGCCACGATAGCGGACTTCGTTATGGCTCGGTAGCACACGTTGTCGAGCCATACAAAAAAACGCAAGAAAAGACGATTACATTTTTTATTTTTTAGCAGGGTATTAAGCATACGTATTTTTTGTGGTAGTGGATACTTCTTCAAATAAACGATAGGTGCGCGCGGTGAATTGATCAAGGCTAAACTGTCCTACTACTCGTTCACGCGCGTGCGCGCCGAAGCGAGTCTGCAGCGACTGATCGCTTAATATACTGCTCAACGCTGCGGCCAGCGCGACACTATCGCGCGGTGGAACCACGAGACCCGTGACTCCGTGCTGATTGACAAACGATGTGCCGGTGCCAAGTTCGGTAGAAATAACGGGCACGCCACAGGCCATGGCTTGGAGCAGTACCATGCCAAAAGCTTCGGCTTTCGCGATTGACGGTAGAACAAATACCCGAGCCGCCTTAAAAAGGGTGACGAGTTCTGCATATGGTTGCGGCGGCACGATAATAACCTGTTCACCCATATGGTACTGTGTGATCAACGCTCGCAGTGCCGGCTCGGCCGCGCCTTCGCCGACAATAATAAGTTTATGAGGCAGACCACGAGCCGCTTCTATTAAAAACTCAATACCTTTGTAATAGCTGAGTCTCCCGACAAACAATATATAATCACCATACAGGTGCCGTAAGCGCTGCGCCTCGGCCGGATCAACCAACGTGTCTACTTCCTGAATATCTATCCCGAATGGTATGACAGCGCACTTCCCAGCAAATTTTTTTAATACTGGCGACGACTGAATCATGGCCTGATTTGAAACGACAATGGTGTGCGCTTGGCGCAGTACCGCTTTTAAAAGCGGGCGTATGAGCCAGCCAGAAATTTTCTGGCGAAAAATATCGGCATGATAATGTACGATAAGCGGTGCGCTGGGGCGATACCACCAATAGGCAAAAAAGCCAAGCGGAAAAGGGTGGTGCAAATTGATGCAATCCGCCTGCATCGCTTCGCGTTTAAACCATCGAAAAAAATCAATGGAAACTGGCATTTTTAAAAAAACACCCCATATACGGGCCCGAATGACTCGCACCGCGCCCATTCGCTCATCCACAAACATGCCACGCTTTGGCGCACAACAAATTACCGTGGTCTCATTTTGGCGCTCAGCGAAATAGTCGGAGAGCTGACGTACCACGGTTTCTATTCCCCCGATCCATGGAGCATAAAATTTGTTAACGATAACGATCTTCATGGACGCACGTGTTCGAATTGAAAAACGTAATATTTGTAGGGTGCTTTCATGAGCCCAGCTGCTTGCAGCAAGCGTTTTGTTGATGGAGAGATGTTATCATATCCTACTTCGCTCTTCAAGCGATAAAGTGGAAACTGCGCGGCGAGCTCATGCTCAGACGGAACCTTCGTGCCCGGCGCCCAGGCACCCGACAGGATCTGCGACTTCAGGTGGTTTTGGATTTCCAGGTAACGCGGCAGCGAATCAGAAATCGTCTTCTTGCTGTACTTCAT
>CAYTPE010000066.1:0-542 GCA_964439885.1 uncultured Gammaproteobacteria bacterium | reverse complement strand
CTTAGTGTTTCACCAAAACGCAGATCGTCAAAAAATAACGTAAATGATTCTGGTGGAGTAGACGAAGATGAATGCACTAATAAGCCGGGGACGTATTTTTCGAGCGCATACGAGCTCGGCTGCTTATCTCCATCTCGGATATAAATGGGAACTGTCGAACTGCGCGCATACGCCAGCATGTCGTACGTAGGATAAAAATAAATGGGATTAATAAAATCCGTCATGGCGTAATTGGTGCCGAGCGTTCCAATGTTGATACATATTAAAACCAACGGAAAAATTCGCCGTAAGGCGTGGTTATATATTTTCACCGTGGCAGCAAGCAAAAGATAAACGGCCGGCAACGCGAACCGAGCGTACGACGTAATGGGGTAACGACCAACAATGAGCGACAGAAACAGCACCAGCGCGGCAATAAACACCATTGCTGCGATGCACATATCACGCGTAAGTGAGTCTGCTTGGCCTCTGTCACGTTGCAACCGTCCTATGCCTACCACTGCCATATATATAAGAAAAATACTGATGAGTGGGGTTCCGAC
>CAYTPE010000065.1:0-6537 GCA_964439885.1 uncultured Gammaproteobacteria bacterium | reverse complement strand
AACAAAAAATACTAATCAAGAAGAAATCATTAAATCTGTACTTTGGAACGCTCAAATGAGAAACAAAAAAATCGCCAGTCTTAGCTTTAAAGAACCATTTTTAAGGCTCTCTAAAATTGAAGATAAAAGCGATTTTTTATCGGTGCGGAGAGGGGGAGATTCGAACTCCCGAAGGGTTTGACCCCTTGCAGCTTTAGCAAAGCTGTACGATAGACCACTCTGACACCTCTCCAGGTGTATAAATTTTCAGTCGACCGCCTGGCGGAGAGATAGAGATTCGAACTCTAGAGGCGCTTGCGCGCCCGGCAGTTTAGTAAACTGCTGCCTTAAACCACTCGGCCATCTCTCCTATTTATCGAAAAAGTAGTATAATTATAGGCGAAGTAATGGCTTTCGTCAAGCATATGAGAGTAGTCGTTTATATAGTGGAGTGCGTCGACAAAACGCTCTATACCGGGTGCACCAACAACCTGCACAAGCGCCTGCGCGAGCATAATAGCGGCAGCCGTGGCGCCAAGTATACGCGCGCTCGGCGGCCGGTTCGTTTGGTGTACACGCAAACATGCTCAAGCCTGCGTATGGGGAGAAAACACGAAGCCGAAATCAAACGGCTCACGCGCCAAGAGAAAATTGCGTTATGTCACGGTTCACTTTAAAATTAATTTCCGGCATGATAGTATAGGTATATGTCTCGCACAATTTCTTCTACAGAACGTACCAAAAAAACACGCGCTGCCACCGCACGGCGGCGGGCGAACCAGGCAGCGCCCGTGCCACCATCAGCACCGTGGCGTCCGCTCGTTCTTTCACTCGCGGTGGTATCACTCGTAGCGCTCGCGCTACTCACTATTCGACTTGTCTTCACGCTTAACCACAGCTATTTTTTTATCGCGTGGAATCTTATTCTGGCCTGGATTCCGCTTGGACTCGCGTTAGCATTCCGGGCCTACGCGCCGCGCGTGTCCGTGGGGTGGCAGGCCATGCTCTTTATTGTGTGGCTCCTTTTCTTTCCCAACGCTCCGTATATTATTACCGACTATATCCATCTCACCGGGTGGTATGGTGTCCCGCGTTATTTCGACATATTACTCGTCACCAGCTTTGCCTGGGCAGGTTTGTTTCTCGGATTCGTCTCCATGTATATAGTAGAAGAATCGATCAAAAAATCTATGACTGCTACGCAGGCGCAGTGGTTGATGTACACGTCACTTTTTTTGGCGAGTTTTGGGGTCTTTATGGGCAGGTTACTAAGGTGGAACAGTTGGGATGTATTGGTCCACCCCGTGCTTCTCGCCGGCGATGTTACCAACGCGCTGCTTAACACCCACACTCTATTGTATCTCGGCGGCATGACTCTGGCTCTCTTCCTTTTTTTGGCAGCCGGGTACCACACCTTCCGTACGCTCTTGCCGCATCGCTATGAATAAATTGAGCAGCCTCAGAAACGAAGTTCGTATTGCGGCTAACCCGGAGCAGGCGAGAGTAGCGAGGCGGTTCTTCAAAACGGGTAAAGGAGAATATGGGTATGGCGATATTTTTGTAGGCATTCGGGTGCCGGTGCTCCGAAAAATCGCGAAAAAATATGGATATTGCGATACTAAAGATATTCAGATATTGTTGCGTTCGAAAATTCATGAAGAGAGATTTGTCGCGCTGGTAATGCTCACCGAAAAAATGAAAGATGAAAAACTTCAGAAAAATATTTTTAAAATATATCTTGAAAATACACGATTCATCAACAATTGGGACCTTGTGGATGTCAGCGCGCCGCGCATTGTGGGGCGTTATTTGTTCGATACATCACGAGTGCTACTCAAAAAATTAGCCCGTTCGAGCAGCCTCTGGGAGCGCCGTATCGCCATAGTGAGCACACTGTATTTTATTACTCATGGTGAGTTCGCAGACACGCTTGCCATTGCCGCTCTGCTTCTGAACGACACACATGATCTCATCCACAAAGCCACCGGTTGGATGCTGCGCGAAGTAGGCAAACGGTCGCCATCCACCCTCACCACGTTTCTCGCGCGCTACAGTAATACGATGCCGCGCACCATGCTACGCTACGCTATCGAAAAATTTCCTCCCGCTGTGCGCGCCATGTATCTGCGTGGCGTACCAAAGCCACAGTAAGTAATCGACCTATCGTTCGTCATATACTGCACATATTCAAAGGTCGATTTTATTTTTGTATACTTCTTCTATGAACAATCGCTATAATTTTCTCGATTGGCTATCCATAGTGCTCGTGATTGTCGGTGCGATCAATTGGGGTTTGGTAGGTTTCTTCGATTGGAATCTGGTTGACGCCATCTTCGGCTTCGGCTCCATCGTATCTCGTATTATTTACGCCGTAGTTGGTTTGGCCGGTCTCTACATGATCGCTACCAGTGTGAAAATAGGCCAAGAACAAACCGGTCGCGCCACCTATCGCACACGGGAACGCGCCGCCTAAATTGTGAGGGACGCCGATCGGTGCGTCTCTTTTGTTTTTCATCCAATGCTCTGCTATACTGTGTGTATAGAGACGTATGACAAAAAGAATAGCTGGGCTCATCTTTATCATCGCTGGTATCGCCAGTTTATTGTATTATTTTTTTCAGATACAACTGTCTTCACCATTTATTTCTATGAATATAACAAGTCCAGCCTTTGATAATAGTGGTGCTGTGCCTTCTGAGTATACGTGTGATGGGGCCAATGTGAACCCACCGCTTGTCATGAGCGGTGTTCCGACTGCCGCCAAAAGTTTGGCCCTGATTGTGGACGATCCCGACGCCCCTCGAGGAACGTGGGTTCATTGGACACTCTGGAATATCGACCCGCAGACCACCGAAATTAAAGAGCACAGTGTGCCGCCCGGTGCTATAGAAGGCGTCACTAGTTTTGGAAAACCAGGGTATGGCGGCCCCTGCCCGCCGAGCGGCACGCATCATTATCATTTTAAATTGTACGCTTTAGACACACAGATGGCGCTTGACGCGAGCGCTGATAAAGCTCGCCTTGAGGCGGCAATAAGTGGCCACGTCATTGCTTTTCACGAGCTGATTGGGTTGTACGCGCGAAAATAGCCTTCGACCTCCACAAGACACTGTTGACGAAAGCAGTGTCTTTTGATATTATACGCGGGCAAAAACGCCTGGGTAGCTCAGTGGTAGAGCGCAGCCCTGAAGAGGCTGGCGTCGTCAGTTCAATTCTGACCCCAGGCACGGTGAAAGTTTAAAAGTCTATAAAGTTTATAAAGTCCCTAAAGTCATATTGCTTTAAGACCTTATAGACTTTCTGACTTTACAGACTCAACATACGGGGTATGGCCTAATTGGCTATGGCGCATGGTTTGGGACCATGAGATTCTGGGTTCGAGTCCCAGTACCCCGACACAATCCTGCTCAGTAGCAGGATTTTTATTTTCCATTGGCGCCTCGTTGACCGACGCTCTTTTTCTTGGTATACTCCTGCCCTATGGAACACGGCGACGTCATTGTACGTTTCGACAAAGTCACATTCGATTATGACGGTGGCAAACCCATTTTGGACGAAGCCTCTTTTAGCGTACGCGAAAATGCCAAAGTGACCATCATGGGGCAGAACGGCGCGGGTAAAAGTACTATTTTTAAAATGATCACCGGGGAGCTCACGCCGGCAAGCGGCCGCGTGAGCATTGGTATTGGAGCGAGCATTGCTATAGCCACTCAAGTAATGAAACCGGAAAATTTAGAAAAAACCGTCGAGGACTTTTTTGCTGAGGCGTTTGACAAAAAAATGTACGATTTGCCCAAACGAATTGACCGCGTGCTCGATACAGTAAATTTGCTCCGGGCAAACGGTCATTCTCCCCTCCATAAAAAAATAAAAGAATTTTCTGGCGGTCAGCAAGCGCGGCTGCTCCTCGCTTTCGCGCTCATCCAAGAGCCGGACATACTACTGCTCGACGAACCCACCAACAATCTGGATGCGGATGGTATCGAGCATCTTACCCGTTTCCTCATGGAGTATCCCAAAACGTGTTTGGTGATTTCGCACGATGCCAACTTTCTGAACGCCTTTACGCATGGCGTGCTCTACCTCGATTCCTACACGCACAAAATGGAGCAATATGTTGGCGACTACTATGAAGTGCTTGGCGAAATTGAGGCGCAAATAGAGCGCGAACGCGCGAAGAATGCCCAGCTGCGCAAAAGTATTCAGGATCGAAAAGACAAAATAAACTTTTTCGCGAATAAAGGTGGTAAGATGCGCAAACTCGCGAGCAAGCTGCGCGACCAAGTGGAGACAGCCGAAGAAGAAATGGTGGATGAACGCCAGGAAGACAAAACGATTAACGAGTTTAGTATCCCGGCGCAAACCGATATTGTGGGGCCGTATGTCGAAATTGATTCTCTTGGTATTATGATCGATCACGCACCGGTACACAAAGAAGTGCGGCCACCGGTGAGTGTGCGTAAAAAACAAAAATTGCTCATCAAAGGTCCCAATGGCATTGGAAAAAGTACCCTGTTGGCAGCATTGGCTATGGGCAATGAAGCGGGAGCTCGCATCACCGCTGGTGTGCGCGTAGGGTACTATAGGCAAGATTTTTCCGGGCTCGATTTTGAAAAAACTGGTTACGAAGCCTTAGCCGAAATGATGGCCGAACCCTGGAATCAAGAAATTTATGCCACGGGTGCGCAGTTTTTACTCACGCCGCAGATATTAAAAAATAAAGTTGGATCCTACTCCGAAGGTCAAAAAGGATTGCTCTGCTATGCGCGTTTTGTGCTCCAAAAGCCTGGACTACTCATAATGGATGAACCAACCAACCATATAAATTTCCGTCACCTGCCCATTATCGCGCAGGCTCTCGCATCATTCGAAGGAGCAGTAATTGTCGTGAGCCACGCGTATGAATTTGTGGAGCAAATACCATTCGACATCACTTTAGATCTCGGTGCTTTGTAACACGATGCGCCGATTCTTTGCAATATACGTAACAAAAAAGTCTCCGTAGTGGAGACTTTTTTAGTAGAGAGAATTATCGATTATACGAATACGATCGTGTGTCAAATCGGAAATAGGTGTAGTCGGACCACGCGCTTTTATTGCCATATGAATCAATCGACTGTACGCGCACGCGGTATTGATTGTCGCCGGGGAGCGTTATGCCTGAGTAGCTCGTCGCCGAATTATTGGCAGTGTAGTAGGTGGGGGATCCAGCCCACTCGGCGCGAGATGAGCAGTAATCACAGCTAACTTCTATGGAGTGTCGCGGGGCGCCATCGTTTTGCCAACGCACGGTGAGGGAACGAGGGTAATTGGTAAGCGTCTGGTTATTTGATGGAAAAGTGATGGACGGAGTATTGCGCGCGGGGTTGTTGGCCGACCACGCAGTGTCTCGTCTCTGTGTTCGGTTCCATCGATTATACTCGTACGCGTAGGTGGGGTAATAATAAGAAGTATTGTTGGACGCGGTGTTTGCCGTCACTGTAACCGACAATACAGCGCACGCGCCATAACTCTGGCAGACAGTTACTTGCGTGTTTCCATTGGCAAGAGAGCTGACCGTGAGAGTGGCATTAGTGATGCTCGCTGAAGCAATGGAGGAATTTACATTATTTGAAACATAGTAATTGTTTCCATTGCCGCCGTAAATTGATACAACCGCGCCCTGCCCGGCAACGAGTGATAAGGTGGATGGGCTGAGGGTGAGTGCCTGCTGCGCGCCGCTTGCATTGACCGTAATGTAGACAATGGCACAACCGCTATTGTTGGAGCAGATCGTAGCAGTCGTAGAGCCCGGGTTCGAACCAGTTACCGTTATTTGATTATTTCCCGTCACAACAGCAGCAACAGTGTTATTCGTATTGGATGCAACATATAAAGTATTGTTCCCGTAGCTATAGATGGTAGCTGTCTGGCCGACGAGCAGGTTTGCACTATATTGGCTGAGTGAAAGCGTATTAGCATACCCCGGCCAACTTATTGCGGCGGACTGTTGTCCGCTTACTACCACGTACGCTAGGGCATTACTACCAATACCACGGTTCGCGCTCGAGAATGCGACTGAAAAATATCCTTTACTGTCGGTGGTTCCAAGGTTCAGGTTGGTTCCATTTAATGCGGGAGTCACTGTAAGAAATACATTGTTATTTGGCTCACCGTTATACACCGTAACCTGCACCATATCGCCGCCCGAATTGCTTAAGACCAAAACGGGTGTCAAAGCCGCGTGGGCCACCGAGGTACACACGGAGGCCGCTAGGCCGACT
This sequence comes from uncultured Gammaproteobacteria bacterium, assembly GCA_964439885.1. Lineage (GTDB taxonomy): Bacteria > Patescibacteriota > Patescibacteriia > Magasanikbacterales > GWA2-37-8 > CAYTPE01. Next base: position 295 of record CAYTPE010000065.1, on the reverse strand, counting down.
GCTATAATGAAGCCCGCGGCTATTTTTTTGGTGAAGTGCATATATGAAAGCTTACGAACGTTGCTGTTTTTGGCAGCAGACAGCGCTCAGATGTATAAATATATTTCTATGCTAATCCAGGAATCGGCAATTGTCAATGAGCAAGCGCATGCTATTTTTTAAAAAAAATGGTATACTTACATATAAAATAATATATGTTCGATAACAACCCTTTAATCTCTCTATCTTAAAGGAATGATTCGGTAGACGAATATTAAATAATGTCTCTGGACGAAAAGCAAAAAGAGCCCGATCG
>CAYTPE010000064.1:0-6556 GCA_964439885.1 uncultured Gammaproteobacteria bacterium | reverse complement strand
CCACTGCTTATTCCCTCCATCGGCGGTGAGCTTATCAAAAAAATTGAACGCACCCAGACCGCCCTAAAAAAAATGGAGGAAGAGTTGTACTTGGCTAAACCTGAAACAATCGTCATTATTTCTCCGCACGGCCATTTGTTTCACGATGCTTTCAGTATCAATATTCACGATGAGTATCAAACGGATCTGAAGGAATTTGGGGATCTTGCCACCAAACTACGTTTCAAAAGTGACCTCACCCTCGCAAGTAGCGTGCAGCGTGCCGCGCGATCAAAATCATATCAGGTGGTTGGCATCAGCGAGCCGCTGCTTGACCATGGAGCCAGTGTACCCCTGTATTATCTCACCCCTCACCTCCCCAATGTGACTATTTTGCCTATGGGGTTCTCCGATCTCGACTGGAAAACGCACATTGATTTTGGCAGCGTGCTTCAAGAGCAGATAATGAAAACCAATAAACGAATTGCCGTTATCGCGTCCGGCGACCTGTCTCACGCCCTCACCACCGACGCTCCAGCGGGGTACAACACGGCTGGCGCAGAATTCGACGACAAAATGCAAGAACTTCTTTCCACTCGTAACACGGCAGGGATGCTCAGCCTTGAACCGGCATTTGTGGACGCGGCGGCAGAATGTGGCTTCCGATCTTTCCTTATGCTCATGGGAATTTTGCGTGATGTGCACTATACATTTGAGTCCTACGCTTATGAAGGACCATTTGGCGTCGGCTATTTAACGGCAAACTTTGTACTCTAACGTATGTTCGCGCAGGTGATTCCAACCTGGAGGACACCACTCAGTCTTCCTTTTTTTGATTACGCGGTACCCAAAGAACTTGAGGGAGCGATCGCTGCCGGCCAACTCGTCACGGTTCCCTTTCGCGGAGCCGAAATGTTCGCAGTGGTTCAATCACTTTCTGGTAAGCCGTCCATACCAGTCAGCGCTGTCAAAGCCATAAAGGGCATTGTGTTCTCTCGCCCTTTGCTGAGCGCGGAGCACATGAATTTCCTTCAAGAAATGTCCGAGCTATACCGAGTCTCACCGGGTTTTTTAATACAAAGCAATCTTCCGCCGCTACAAAAACGAAAGTTGGCAAAAATACAGAGCACCGGAGAACCGACTATGAGCCACTCCGCTTCGAGTGAACGAAAATTTTCGAAGCCTTCGTTGTTTATTTATAAAAATAACAAGGAAAAACAAAACTTTCTCAAGGATGGGATTGCGCCGCTTGGCCAGACACTCATCATTGTCCCAGAAATTGTCGACATCGAACCTCTCATTGGCCTACTTCCTACAAGCCACAAACTACAAGCTGCTTCCATTACCAGCGACCTTACTGACAAAGAACTCTTTGAACGATGGTTCGATGTCTGGACCGGAGAGAAACGCATAATTGTCGGAACACGCCGCGCTCTTTTTCTTTCGTTCAACAACTTAGCGCGTGTAGTGGTAGATGACGAAGGTAACAGTGCTCATAAAAGCTCTGATATGGCACCACGTTTTCACGCGCGTGAAGCGGCTTTGTATTTAGCGAAACATCATGGAGCTGAACTGAGCCTCCTAACTCACACCCCCAGTGTTGAAAGTTATTATTTTGCGAAACATGGAGTTTACGTCGGGAGGAGTGCTATCACAAACGGGGAAGTGGACAAAAAACCATCGAGTGTTACCCTCAGGACAACAGGGCCTCAAAGTGCAATTTCAATCATTGACATGGCAGGTGAAACGCGTAGCGGCAACGCCACCGGACTCTCGCATGACATAACGACACTCATCGAAAACCACACCGACGGATATGTGTTTCTTTTTCTCAACCGCCGCGGCAGCGGTGGATATATAAGCTGCCGCGATTGTTTGTATGTTCTGAAGTGCCGCGCATGCGCGCGAACGCTTACCTATCATCACAAGAATAATCGCCTTGAGTGTCATTTTTGTAAAACGCACGAGCCGATGGTACTTGTCTGTGAAAAATGTGGCAGTACGCGCATTTCGGTGTATGGTACAGGCACGGAACAGCTCGAAAAAGAGGTGAAAAAAATTGTTCCTTCTGGCTTGCCCGTTTTTAGAATCGACAGTGATGTCGAACTTGAGTCGGAAAATATACTCCACATGAAGTCGGTTGACACAGCCATTATCATCACCACAGAGCGTGGGTGGCCACTGATACCGTGGCAGAAAGTAGCGACAATGGTTTTTGTGGATCCAGACGCAGCACTATTTATTCCCGAATACAAAGCAACGGAAGATTTGTGGCAAAAAATAAACGACGCTTATTACCGCCTCCAACCAACTTCCTGTCTCTACATTCAAACTAAACATGTAGAACATCCCCTATTCCAGAATATATCGAACCCAGAGGTTTTTTACGACTCAGAACTTAAACAGCGGCGCGTATTTGGATACCCACCATTCAACTACCTGATAAAGCTATGCTACGGCCACGCAACTGAACAGACAGCAGAGCAGCTAGCGACCGAGCTATATAGAAAATTGGCTGTATTGACCAAAAATATAGCCGGTTGTACAATAACGCCGCCCCTTGCCACCAACCCATCTTATCATCAAAAAAAGCACTGGCAAGTTATAATTATTAAAGTTCCCTATAGCCATTACAAACGAGATATTCGAGAGATACTGAAACAGGTGCCGGATAACTGGAAAGTAGATTTGAACCCTATTAATCTATTGAGCTGGTAGCTTGTAGGTAGTAGCTTGTAGAAAAGTGCCTACCAGCAACAAGCTAACTCCTAACTCCTTAGTGGTATATGGTCTTCCCCATCACAATGGAACCCCACGAGCTTTTGCACCACCGTCTGCAAGATGTTGACGTTGTAAAAATTACCTCCCGAGAAATGCAGAAATTCTTCAAGGACATGATTGAAACAATGTATGTGAAAGATGGCGTGGGCCTCGCCGCCAACCAGGTGGGTGTAGACGCGCAAATTTTTACACTGGTAAAAAATTATAACCAGCTGAACCAACGGGAAGATTTAGTGATGATTAATCCGAGCTGGGAAAAAGTTTCTAACCACCAAGAATGGGACGAAGAAGGATGTCTTTCTATCCCTGGCCTGTACGGCAAGATTAAACGCTACACACATATCCGAGTGAAGGGCTACACAAAAAAAGGCGAACATATCGAGTTCGAAGCCAAAGATTTTTTCGCGCGCATTATTCAGCACGAATGCGACCATCTGAACGGGCATTTATACGTCGAAAAAGCCAAGGATTTTCATCGGGAGGAGAAAACAACGAAAGGTTAATATGATACACATTGTCTACTTCGGCACCAGTCAGCCATCCGCACAGGTATTAGAAACCCTCGCCACCACCGAGGGTTTTCACGTTGCTGCAGTGATTACCCAACCATCCAAACCGGTTGGCCGTAATTTGATGGTAACGCCGTCACCAGTCAAAGTCACCGCAGAAAGGTTGGAAATAAAAGTACTTGAACCTGAAACACTCAAAAATTTTGACCTTAACAATGAACAGTTAGCAATTAACAGTATTGATCTCTTTTTGGTTTTTGCTTACGGCTTAATTATTCCCCAGGCAATCCTCGACATTCCCACCTACGGCAGTATCAACATTCATCCTTCCCTACTCCCCAAATATCGCGGCCCCACACCGATACAGAGCGCGCTTCTGAACGGCGAAACCGAAACCGGTGTGAGCATTATGCTCCTCGACGCAAAAATGGATCATGGTCCGATACTCGCCCAAACCAAAATGACTATCGACCCGGATGATACCACACCAGTACTAACCGAAAAACTGCTTGCCGACGCTACGCCGTTACTTTTGAAAATCATTCCTGACTATGTTGATGGGAAAATGAAACCAACTGAACAAAATCATGATGCCGCCACCATCTGCACAATGCTGTCGCGCGATGATGGTAAAATTGACTGGAATAAATCCGCGCAAGAAATTTACAACATGTACCGCGCCTTCACGCCCTGGCCTGGTATTTGGACGACATGGAATGGTAAAAGATTAAAATTGCTGAAAATCAAAAAATGTGACTACCGAGAAAACAATTTAACAATTCAACAATTTAACAATTCTTCTGGGAAAGTCATCGTTTTAAACAACAAAATTATTGTGCGTTGCTACGCTGGTTCAATAGAAATCGATGAACTTCAGCTCGAAGGCAAAAAACCAATGGACGCGCACACATTTATCAACGGGTATAAGAATTTCGATACGGTGGTGTTAGGTAAGTGAAAGAAAGGAATTAAGAGCCTGCCTGCGCAGGCAGGTAAAGAACGAGGAATAAAGAATGTATGGATTTTTTGAGATGGAGAGTAGTTGCAAAGTTTATTGCGTATATTGCGATAGTGGAACTCGCCTCTTTTTTGACCTTCAACCACCCCCTACTCACCAGCGCGTGTTTTGGCGTCATATGCATTGTAGCGTTTATAGTGACGTGGAGAAATCTGGGAAACGGGCTTCTTGTAGCGTTTGGCGAGCTGTTTATCGGCTCCCAAGGTTATCTTTTTTCGCTTGAGCGTCACGGTTCGCACATACCAATTCGGATGGGGATATTCTCAGTCGTGCTATTGGTCTGGCTTATCAAATATTTCAAGTGGAGCTATTGGAAAGAGCAGCTTACAACCTCATGCGTCGTACAGTTATTTGCTGCCTTCATGATCGTCTGGGTGCTCGGTGTTATTTCTGGATTCGCGCATCATAACACTATTACACACATCTTTAGTGACAGCAACGCCTATCTCTACTGGCTTCTCTTTTTACCCGCCTGGCAGGTTTACAAGTCGCTCGTTGGATCAGAAAGTCAAAGTCAACCTACTGGAGTCAAAAACGGACTGAATCTTTTGGCTGCCGCACTCATTACGACCACGCTTAAAACTGCATTCGCCTGGTATTTTTTTTCCAAACAAATTTTTTCACACAACACGCTCGAATTTATTTACAAATGGATTCGGGACACACGGGTAGGAGAAATTGTTACCTTCGATCGCGGAGGGTATGTGCGTGTTTTTTTTCAATCGCACATTTTTGAACTTGTGGGATTTTTTATCTTTGTGGCTCTTATACTGTATTGTATTCAAAAGAAATCGTATTGCGTATCTCTTATCTCATATCTCACCCTCGCTTCACTCTCCCTCGCCACTATCCTCATGTCCCTCTCCCGTAGTTTCTGGTTTGCTGGAGTCATCACCGGTATAGTTTTTTTCGCTTTTCTTGGTTTTCAAGTTGCATCAAAAAAATATAACTTTCTTTCTGTTTCCTGGCGACACATTGGTTTGTACATTGTTTGTTGTATCTGTGTATTTACCGTCGGCTATACAATAGCAACGGTGGCCGGGGCAGCGACACTAAGCTCAAGAGCGACTACCAAACATGAGCCGGCGCTGAGTAGTCGCTGGAAGCTTCTTCCCCCTCTTACAGCGCGCGTTCTCCAACATCCAATCATTGGTTCAGGTTTTGGCACCACCGTGACATATCAAACTGACGATCCTCGTGTCAAAAACACTTCTAACCCAGAAGGCTGGTACACCACCTATGCCTTTGAGTGGGGCTATCTTGATATCATTACTAAGATTGGAACTCTTGGCCTTGCTATATATATGGTTTTTCTGTTCGCTCTACTAAAGACTCGCCTCGTGTACTTAAAAAGTACAGACGCGAAACAAAAATTTTTATCGCTTGGCCTTTTAACGGGTGCGGTTGCGCTGTTTGCGACACACATGTTTACCCCATACCTCAACCATCCACTCGGTATCGGCTACCTACTTTTGATGCTTTCGATAGATGTATGAGATATCGATACCTTTTTAAGCTATGGACAGTGCAGCATATCGCCTACCCCTTTAGAGTTTTTAATTGGTTTCTTACTGACATAATCGACTTCATTATATTTCCTTTTATTTGGATCGCTGTGTATGCAAGTCGAACTAACGTGCTTAACTTCGATCGAGCTGACATTGTTACCTACTACCTTATCATAGCGTTTATCAGTACTACCGCCACCGCGCATTTCTCTGACCATATTAAGCGCGATATACTGCGAGGTGATTTGAATAACCGTTTGTGTAAACCGCTTTCGTACTTTGTATTTCGCACAGTGCAAGAGGTCACGTATCGCATGCTGTTTGTCGGGGTCTCTATCGCTCTGCTCTGCCTTGTTCACTTCGCGCTTCCTAACTATTTTCGCGTCCCTCACTTTACGAATGGTGCGCTTTTTGCCGCGTCTGCCGTGCTTTCGCTTGCTATTTCGATTCTCATACAATTTATCGTCGGGTTTGCTTGTTTTTGGATGGGTGAAAACGGAGCTCTCAGGCAAACATTTGAAATGATGACGATTGTATTTTCCGGCCAGATCGCGCCGCTTATCTTTTTTCCTAGGATACTACAAGAAATCAGCGGCTACATGCCGTTCCTCTACACGTTTTATTTTCCCTCACAACTATTTTTAGAAAAGCTTTCTTCAAGCGATATTATTCATGGCTTCGCTATGGAGTCACTGTGGATCGGTATTTTACTTTTTGTAGCCGTGCTCATGTGGCGCAGAGGTGTGCGGAGCTATGATGGC
>CAYTPE010000063.1:0-6612 GCA_964439885.1 uncultured Gammaproteobacteria bacterium | reverse complement strand
CCTCAAGGTAGTGCGTCTACCAATTTCGCCACCCGCGCATATTTTAAAATTTTCTGTCCCTTCCGACAATCATGTCGATCCGGCTTTGAGCCAGATGTATTTTGAGTTTAATTTCTTTGGTCGTACGGCCATCGGCCACTACCGTGAATGGTTCGTCGGCGTGAATTTCCATTTCGTTAAACGGAAATACGCTTGGGTCCTCATATGTATACCCCCACCACCGCTTCTTTGTCAAGGGGCGGATAAATGCTTCGAGTTTACCGTCTTGGGGGTGCACCACATGCTCATTTTGATCTTTTTTGCTTTTTTTCCAATAAAATGGTTGCAAATTACACACCACTACTTCCATCAAGTCATTGGCTGTAACGCGAAAACGCTCATCATACACCACTTCCACTCGACTCGGCATCACATGCAGCTGGCCAACAAAATATCGGTTGTTAACCCAGCCCACGTCGAGCAATTGCTTACGACGACGAGAGAGCACGTCGCAGCCGACCACTCCTTCCCCAATACCAAGCACCTCGGCAATGGTGTTGTGTGGGCCCACCGGCAAAAAACCAAACGTACACTCGGCCGTAGCCGCACGCGAAAGGATCTGACCGAATGTTTCATCGTTGCCGACGATAACGATGGTCTTCGCGCCACGCCGGATTTCTTCCTCGATGATGGGCCTCGCGTCATTATAATTAGACAAACGAAGAATTTTTCCGGCGATGCCGTAGTCAGTCAAACTTACCTCCATCGTCTTTATCGTGGCAGCGAATTTTTTGTCACGTAAAAAATTGTCGTAAATATAGACATACATACCGCTGCGAAGCTAGGTTGAACACTATTGTTGTTCAACACCCATTTCCCCCATGTCTTCAATTTTTTTGGTGCTACTACGAGAACGAGCTTTACCTTCGGCTGCCTCAAGACCGGGCATAGAGACCTTGCCGAATATGAGCGCTCCAGCTTCGATGACGAGCACCTTCACTTCAATGTCACCCACCACGCGCGCAGTGGAAGTGAGCTCAAGCGCTTCTCGAACTTTCATATTACCCTTCACCTCACCGGCAATACGAGCGCTGCCAGCTCGGACGTTGGCCATAATACGCGCTCCCTGCTCCACGGATAAGTGACGGCTGGTGTGGACACTTCCGGCAACACTTCCTTTGACAATGATATTGCCTTCGGACGCGAAATCACCCTCCACGTTCACGGAGGGACCCACCACTGTTTCTACCTCATCGTGCAAACGTGCTTCTTCGGCTGTTTCAGTGGGGTAGCCCACAGACATATCTTCGACAACCGAATTTTTGGGGGCAGATTTTTGAAAAATCATACAGTGGTAAAATTAAAAAAATAAGTGAACATCAGATAGTATAGCGAGTTTTTACAAATGTGGCAAACACAGCCTTAGCTAATTGACTCGAGCGTAATACGGGCAGGGACGGTTGAGGCAGTCGCCACGGGAGTTGGCTGCTTGAATGGCACCCAAAAACCGAACTCACTCCCCCTACCAAGCCCCTCACTGTGCGCCCAGATACGCCCCTGGTGTCCATCGATAAACTTTTTACACACATACAGACCGAGGCCGGTACCGTTGACATTAGTCCCTTTGACATTTTCACCGCGGTAAAACTTCTGGAAAAAGTTGGCTTCATCTATTTTGTTGAACCCAAACCCATTGTCACTAATACGCACTACCAGACCACCCTTTTCTTCACCTGCCTTAATTAAAATTTTACCTTTATCACTATATTTAATTGCATTATCAATAAAATTAAATACCACATGGCGAATTTTTTCTTCGTCCAAAACAACACTATGCGTATCGCACTCAGTAGGGTCCCATGCCACACGCAACCCCTTCTGCTCGGCACGCTCTTTTAATTCGTGTACCGCGCTGTCGATAATATGACAGATATCCATCTCTTTAAAATCATACTTAGTCCTACCTTGCTCAATACGGGTTATATCCAAAAATTCATCAACGAGTTTTACCAAATGACCGTTACTTTCGTCCATATTACGTAGCGTATCTTTTACTTTTACACCAACTTTTCCATAAGCACCGTCTTTAATTAATTCAATATACCCATTTAAAATAGAAAGTGGTGTGCGCAATTGGTGCGCGGCAATAGAAAGAAAGTCGGTTTTTTGTTTGTCGAGCTCTTGTAGGCGATTGTTCGCCTGCTCAAGAGCGAGTGTTTTATCTTCCAACTCTTCCTTTTGACTCACCTCGATGCGCATACTGCGCACAAGAAAGATCCCGACTATTAAAACAAGGGTAAAAATAACAATGCGGAAAAAAAGTGACGCTAGGCTTTGCGATGAAATTGCTTCCAAAATTGACACCGCCGCGAGTGAAAAGATAAGCAGCTCAGTCGCGAGAATTTTTATATTAAGCAGGTTGTGCTTGATAATCGCATACGAAGTGCACAAAATGAATGGCAAAATAAAAACTCCGCCAAGCGGTATGAAATTTGCATTGTTCAGAAACGCCGGAAAAACAAAATTATACACAATAATAAGTCCAAATGTAATGAATGTACCGATAGTAATATATTTAAATTGTTGACGTTCCTCATTATGAGCTCGCAAATATTTTTTAATAAGTAAAAATAAACTACTAAGCACTAAACTAAGCACCACCAGTGTAAACAGAATAATCCCTGGTCCATTTACCACAGAAGCCACCCTACCATTTTCTGCGAATGAACCAATTTTTGTGAAAACAAAAGGGGTAAGTGTGGCAACAGATGTAAGACCAATAAGCGGCAGCAAAACAAATTTATAGCTTCGGGGAAGCGTTAATTTTTTTTCGGGGAAAATATAAAAAAGTTGAAAAATGAAAAACGAATGCCACACAGCACAAAAAATGGCCAATCGCAGCAGCCATATAATGAAGTAAGGAGAGGTGGAACTGTATGCTAGATAGTTAAGGGCACTCCAGCACACTGTCATAAGCGAAAACGCCAAAAAAGCTTGGTTGGTCGAGCTCCGGCGATCGCTAAAATAAATAAGTGACCCTAATATTAAAATTCCCGCACCGGAAATTGCTACGGCGAACAGATCCAGATTTTGAAAAAAATCCATATTACTCAATAATTATTTCTGGCTGTAAACGTGATGAGGTGGCGCTTGGACTGCTCGCATGACCAATTCTAAATATCATTGCAATCGGCTCCTGATTAATGTGAAAAAGCGATCGGACAGTTTTTTCGGAAGCTGTAATAAGGGCCGCCTGAGCCTCACTAAATACCTCCGGTTCAGCAGCTACTTTGAGTGCTAAATAAGGAATAGCGGTAACTGGTTGAAAACCGAGTCCAAACTTGGTCGCTTTAAGCCATATTCGTTCGATCACACGCCCGGCATCAAAATAATTTTTCTTGTCCTCGTTTGCTATGGTAACAATACCGAAGAGCGCACCTGAACCGTATGTTTTAGCATTTTCTTTGGCAATAAATTTGGATAATCCCAAACGATTCGCCAAGGATAAAAACCCCCACCGTCGGCACAATTTAAAGACGGCTAACTGCGGCGGTGCGAGTTCAAGCGTTTTAGCGTACAATCCTGTTCTATATTTTTGCTCTTCTTCGTGCGACCAGCGTACGTGTGAAAAAAATACATCATGAAGCGTTTTATTTTCTAATAAAATTCGTTCGTTTGCGCTTAAGGCGTCGGCAAGTTTGCTACGTACCCGCGGATCTTCTATTATATGCAGCTTAGCGCTGCTGTGTGCCTCTGCTACTGACTGCTTAAACGCATCAAGCTCAGCAGGAGCAAGGGGGGTTTTTGCATACATTTTACGATTGGTCGAACGTTGAGAAATAGAGGGCTGTAGTGAATCCGCTTGTATTGCCGCTGGTGTGAAGGTAAGTCGCGACACAAAAATGTCATTGTGTGGTTCGGGAAAGACTTCGACTGTAGCTGTTAAACTATGGCACGATGCATTGATGAGTATATTCTCCACCAGTGCGCCGTGCGCCAAAAATGATCCGTATTGAGCGTGGTTATATAAAGTAAGATCGCGCTCAGGTAAATTAAAAATCGAAAGTACATTGTGTCGAATCAGAAACCGCCACGGCTGCGAATTATCACCCGACGGAGCGTTGATCGATGCTGTAATTATTTCTTTTATAAGAGTGTGCATAAACTTGCTATTTTACTATATACTTGTGTTTCATTTTGATTGCTCTAAATCCTTCATCCCCAAACGCGTGCGCCACAACACGTACCGAGACTTTATCGCCGACTGCCGCATACAGCTTACCGTATTCGAGATTTATTTTTTGTAATTGAGCGGTTACCACTGCTCCCAACTGAACTTCTAAATTCTTAGTATGTGCACGTTTTGGTAGAAGCTCAACATGAAGCTCTAAATACTGATCGTGCCCAGCATCATATTGTGTTTGTAAAAAAAACTTTCCTGTTATAAATGTATTTATCTTCGAGTGCGCGATAATCTCTTGGATGTGTTCGGGATATACATTGAGGGCATAAATCGTCGCCGTATGGTTTTTTCTTCCGTACACGGCCACAATCGGTAATCGCCAATGCGGTGCTATAGTCATGCCGAGATATGATTTTATTTTTTCGTATGGAATGACAGCACCGGCATCATGAATAGCGTAACGAACCAAGGGAATCCCCGACGCAGCAGTACACACAAGCTCGCCGTCAACTTCCTCAAAATACCGCGACGTGGGATACGTTTGATACAGCGGAGGCACATGTGCGGTAGTACCACCGAGTAAAGCGGCTAAAGCGGAATTTTTATATGCTTTACGACGCAGGGCTATTGTCAGTGGCGTCTCATGACCCATCATGGCAAAGTCGGCTGAACCGTACACATTAAAAATTCCTTCAGTTGGTGAGCTTTTTATTTTTTTAAGTATTGCATCCCGCCAGGCCTCGGGGAAAGACTCCCCTGAACACATAAGCTTAAGCGGGTGTGTGCTGGGGTTGTAACCGTCGGCCAACAAATCTTCTACTACATCCTTCAAAAATGGCGGATAACCAGCAATTACTACCTGCTCAAAAGACGGATGCAATTTTTGTATAAGCTGTATAATGTCGTTTTTTTGCAGACCAGGTGTGACAAGAGCACCCGGTAAACCGGCCTGCAACACGCGTTTAATGGAGTCAGCAATAATCATTCCCGCGATATGTGCTCCCAAATGAAACGTAACAACGAATAAAGTTTTCTTTTTTTCGGCTCCGAAGATACTGCGCAGCAGTATGTCGTGAATAACGGCAGACTCTTCTTCCTGTTCTTTAAATCGTGGCCACAAAAAATGCCGTCCTGACGTGCCCGAACTCTCCGCAACGACAGCCCCCCTATCAATCCTTCCACCCCAGCATAAAGCGTCCAGCGGGTAGCGCTCAACATAATTCTCCTTACTTGTTAGCGGAATTTTTAAAAAATCGTCTTTCGTTTTAATTTTTTTTGGATTAATCTCGTTTTTTTTTAAAAAATCAGCATAGGCAGGAACTGCGTTTGCGGCAGCGTGAAAGAGCGCTAAAGCCATTGCTTCTCCGCGCTTTTCCCATTTTGCAGCGGAAACTACCCGTAGATCACGACGTATTTTTTTGCTGATTTCTGTGAACATACAAAACCTAGAGAGGATGATGCCCGACTTCCCGAGCATATTTTTCTAGTATATGATCATGAATCAAATTTTTGATCCGCTCAAATGCCTCTGTCATCGGTCTGTCCTGATTAAATGTTGGTACGAGCATACGTACTTTTTCAAGCACGTGGCGGGAGAGCGAACCGGCTTTCTTTACCCCTCTCTCTTCAATACCCTGGCACGCTGCCAAAAGCTCAACCGCCAAAATATATTCTATACGATCTTTAATGTCGCGTGCTTTGCGCGCCGCCACCAGCCCCATACTTACCACATCTTGATTTTCTCCGTTTGACGGAATCGATTGAATTGAGGCAGGGTTACACAAGGTGCGACATTCCGCTACAAGTGACGTTGGTATATATTGGGCGCCCTCAAAACCGCACTGCAAACCTGATTTACTACCGGCCAAAAATGCGGTGAGTCCGCCACTGCGGTCTTTGTCAAGCATGCGATTAAGTCGGCGCTCGGAGATAATTCCGATTTCAGTAAGGGATATGGAGAGCACGTCCATTGGCAACGCTACTGGCTGCCCATGAAAGTGGGCTCCTTGATATGCTAAGTGCAATTCTGGCAGAAACAACGGATTATCATTGGATGAATTCATCTCGGTAGTGATACGTGCTGTCACATACTCGAGCGCATCGCGCACGGCACCGAGCACTTGGGGGGTGGCTCGCATCGAATACACATTTTGGACATGCACGCCCGAATCAAATACATCGCCGTTTTGTTTCATTCTCTGTCGCAGCTCCTCTTGCATTTCTTTTAGTTTGCCTTCGTGAATAACTAAGTGCGAATCGGCTAAATAAGCCGTCAAATTGGCGGCTGTTTTGAGCTGACCAGGATGCGGCTTGAGAAGTTGCGCTTCCTTTAAAAACGGTTCAGTTGAAGCGAGTAACGCTTCTAACGATACTGCACTGACAATTTCGGCAGAACGCACCAAATTCCAGGCATCGTACACCTGTAAAGTGGCCACACCGGTCATCATGGT
>CAYTPE010000062.1:0-6670 GCA_964439885.1 uncultured Gammaproteobacteria bacterium | reverse complement strand
CATTATATGTGTGATCTCAGGTAGGAGGTTTTGGCAAGCGGGGTTTGGTTTTTATTTTATTTTTCTTGACAAAAGCCACAGCATAGCGCATCGTATAGCGTATTATTTAGCTTTTTACGCTCTTCAAACAGTACTATGCTCAACCTTTCCGAATCCGCTTTTCGCAAACTCATCATCGCGCTCACGCTGTATCTTACATCGCTCTTCGCCGCGAACACGCTTGGTATTAAACTCATGCCGTTTATTTTTGGTTCGCACCTTTCCGTGGCGGTGTTTTCTTTTCCCATTGTCTTCATCATGACCGACGTTGTTGGCGAAGTGTACGGTAAAAAAATCGCGAAGTTTTTTGTGCTTGCTGGTTCAGTCTCCACCGTGCTTTTTATTTTATATTCGTTTCTTTCATTAGCCCTTCCCTGGTCTCGAGATGCCGCCTGGGCCACCGAAAGCTATAATACCACTTTCGGCATGTCAATACGCATGGCTATCGCGTCGATTGCGGCTTTTGTGATCGCTGAGTACCAGGACGTGCTTTCCTTTTTCTTTTTTCGAAATAAAATCGGCACCAAGCTTTTTTGGCTGCGTTCACTTCTTTCCAACATATGGTCGCAACTGCTTGATACGATCATCTTTATGGTTATAGCGTTCGCAGGCATTTACTCTACCCACACACTGGTGAGCATTATTATTTCGTGGTGGCTCTACAAAGTCGCTATGGGTGCCTTATTTACACCGCTTTCGTATCTGGGAATCTGGCTACTGAAAGATCGGACTAGCCAAGCATGAAAATTCTCCCTATCAAGACAAACATCTTTCACGAGGGTGATGACCTCGCTTTTTTTATACAGTCACATATACCGCGTCTTCCGGAAAGAAGCGTGTTGGTAGTGACTTCGAAAATCGCCGCTTTGAGCGAAAAGCGCACCGCACCGATAGGAAACCGAAATGATTTTAACCGCTTAGTCCGTGCCGAGAGCGATTACGCCGTCAAAACGAAACATGTGTGGCTGACTCTTAAAAACGGCATGCTCATGCCCAACGCTGGAATCGATAGCTCTAACGCGCATGGCAAATTCGTGCTCTTGCCAAAAGACAGCTTCAAAACTGCCGCGCGGCTGCGCGCCGGGCTCACCAAACACTATCGCGTAAAGCACCTTGGCGTGCTCATCACCGACAGCCGCACCGCGGCCTACCGCGCCGGAGTAACAGCGGTAGCACTTGGCTATGCGGGCTTTAGAGGAGTGCGCGATTATATTGGCACACCTGACCTCTTCGGCAGAAAATTCAAATTTTCGCGCACCAATGTAGCCGACAGTCTCTCGACCGCCGCCGTATTATGCATGGGTGAAGGGGCCGAACGTCAGCCGCTCGCGGTCATCACCGATGCGCCTATCGTATTTAGCAGCCGGGTAGACCACACGGAGTTATACATAAATCCAACGGATGATATGTACGCGCCCCTGCTCAAAAAACTTAAAAAATAGCTTGTCCACACCATGCTTGACAAGCCGGAATGTTTCTAGTATCCTATCCACATCATCACGCAGCCGAAAGGCTGTTTTAAAAACCCTGCGCCGCGCTTCAATGGACGTTACGCGGCGTGATTTCGAACAAATCATATGAATCCTATCGCCCGTATCAAAAATTACGTCTTGGAGTCCTACGCCGAAATGCGCAAGGTAACCTGGCCGTCACGTCAACAAACCATTTCCTATAGCGTCCTCGTTATCGTTCTCACCGTTGGTTTGGCCGTCTTTTTCGCTGCCCTCGACTACGGATTTAATTCGGGAATCGGAAAAATAATTACTAAATAACATACTGAAGTACAGAACGTACGAAATTACGGAAATTACACAATCGATTCCGTACCTTTCGTACTTCCGTACGTTTCGTAAGTCCGTATCTCCTTTTGTATGGCAAAACAAACACTCAATCTCGGTCGTCGCTGGTATGTGCTCCACACCTACAGCGGCTATGAAGAGAACGTCAAACACAACATCGAACAGCGTATCGACAGCTTCGACATGCACGATAAAATTTTTCAAGTGCTGGTTCCTAAAGAAAAGAAAATTAAAATCAAAAACAGCAAACGCGTTGAAGTAGAAGAAAAAATCTTTCCTGGCTACATCTTGGTAGAAATGATCGTGACCGACGACAGCTGGTACGTGGTGCGTAACACTCCGAACGTTACTGGTTTTGTGGGCAGCGGCACTACTCCTACGCCAGTAGACCAGAAAGAAATCGAATCGCTCCTCAAGCGCATGGCCGGCGAATCTCACCCGCAGCACAAGATCGATTTCGAAGTGAACGACGTGGTACGCATTGTAGATGGTCCGTTCAAAAATTTCGAAGGCAAAATTTCCAACGTCGACCATGAACGTGGTCGCGTGAAAGCGCTTGTCTCCATGTTCGGACGCGAGACTCCGGTTGAATTGGATGCTCTTCAGGTAAAAAAGATTTAACAACTACTGTCATTGCGAGAAGCCTTCGCGGGCGACGAAGCAATCCCCTGGATTCAAGAAAATTCTGGAAGCAAGGGGATCGCCACGTCGCTCGTTCCTCGCTCCTCGCGATGACAAAGCTGATCGGGTTGCTCCGACGTAATGTCGAAGGCTTCTCAACCTACCAGCTACGAGCTACAAGCTAACTCCTACATCGCCACGCTTTAAATGACGTTGCGTGGCATGATTTCGAATAAATCATATGGCCAAAAAATTACTTACCCAAGTCAAACTCCAAATCCCTGGCGGTGCCGCTAATCCAGCACCTCCCATCGGTCCAGCCCTCGGTCAGCACGGCGTAAACATCGCTGGTTTCTGCAAAGAATTCAACGACAAGACCCAGGATAAAAAAGGTGAAGTGGTGCCGGTCGTGATCTCCATCTACGAAGATCGCAGTTTCTCCTTCATCATGAAGACTCCTCCGGTCGCCGAGATGATTAAAAAGGCCGCTAAAATTTCCAAAGGCAGCGGCAAACCGCTCCAAGAAAAGGTAGGCAAAATTACCAAAGCTCAGGTCCGCGAAATCGCCGAAAAGAAAATGCCTGACCTCAATGCCCACACCGTAGAGGCTGCCATGAATATGGTGGAAGGTACCGCCAAACAAATGGGTGTAACGGTTGAGGGTTAATACTGTCATTCTGAGCGAAGCGAAGAATCTCTGTCGTCAATAAATTAAAAAATCCGAGCGTAAAGCTCGGATTTTTATTGCGACATAATCTGTTTACACCATCACCAAATCAGTTTAAATCTCCACTTACACAATAAACATCGCATCACCAAAGCTGTAAAATCTGTACTTCTCTTCGAGAGCTCTTTGGTAACACTCTAACATAAACGCCCGATCATTAGCAAATGCTGACACAAGCATAAGCAGAGTCGACTTTGGCAAATGAAAATTAGTAATCAGCGCGTCGACAATTTTAAATTCAAAACCGGGGGTGATAAAAATGTTGATATCACCGGTATAAGCCTGCAGAGCAATCCTATCGCCTATCGCATATCGCTTATCTTCTCCGCTCTCATTGCTAAATTGTTCAATTGTTAAATTGTTAATTGCTTGATAAATCCCTTCTAACGTTCTCACCGTCGTCGTCCCCACCGCCACCACTCGCCTGCCCTCTCGTTTGGCCGCGTTGATACGTTCGGCATTCGCGTCGGTGAGCTCAACCCATTCACTGTGCATGGTGTAATCTTCGATCTTTTCCGATTTCACCGGAAGAAACGTACCGAGCCCCACATGCAATGTCACCTCCGCGAATTGAACACCTTTTGTGTTCAACCGTTCAATGAGCTCCGGCGTAAAATGAAACCCCGCCGTCGGCGCCGCCACCGAACCTTCGTGTTTGGCATAGACGGTTTGATATCGTTCGTTCAACTCTTCATTCCTGATTCCTGATTCCTGATTCGAAAATGCCGAACCAAATTCCCTCTTGCCCGCATGAGGATTTTGGATATAGGGTGGAAGAGGAACCGAACCGTATCGATTCGCCTTCTCGCGTACTATAAAATCCTCATCGGCAAACTGCACTAGAAGTGTTCCATCCTTTTCTTTGACCAATATTTCACACAAAAAGTCCTCCGCGAACCAGACCTTCATGCCGAGCCTTAGTTTCTTAGCCGGTTTTGCGAGCACCTTCCATACACCTATGTTTTCCATGGGGCGGACGAGGAAAATTTCTACGGTGCTGCGTGGTAAAATGTCTCCCTCCCCTTTTCCGCCTACTGGCGGAGAGGCGAGGTGGGGTTTGCCGTCCGTTGGAGCAGCCGTGAGCACATTTTCATCCGCCACTATCTCCCCCATCAATCTGGCTTTAAACACTTTCGAATTGTTCCATACGAGCAAATCACCTTCTTCCAAAAAATCAACAACATCACGGAACGTTTTATGCTGCACACTGCGCGCCTCACGATTCACAATCATAAGTCGGCTCGAATCACGCGGTTCGGCTGGTGTTTGAGCAATGAGCTCAGGTGGAAGGTGATAGTCGAAGTCGGAAGTAAGCATGTTGATAATGACAAATGTAAAATTTCCAATGCCAAATCACATCCACATTCCAAAATCATAATTTGGCATTTGATCTTTGGAATTGATTGGAAATTAGAAATTAGGATTTTGACATTTCAAAGATATTTTTTATTCTTCGCGTGCTCCTCCAGTGTCTTCGCGTAATGCATTTTTCCATCGCGTCCACTCAAAAAATACCAATAGTCATTAGCCTCCGGCTGATAGGCGGCACGTATGGAATCGACGCTCGGGTTGGAAATAGGGCCAATCGGCAAGCCGGGATATTTATAGGTATTCCATGGCGAATCGACGTCGCGTTCTTTGCCAGTGGTGAAGACCGTCCCTGTTTTATCGATAGCGTAGTGAACACTCGAATCGACCTGCAGCGCCCAATGTTTAGCGTTACGTCGCCACAGTATATCGGCCACCATGCGTCGATCTTCTGGCGTCTTCGCTTCTTCCTCCACAATACTTGCCATGGTCATGATCTCGGGCCAGCTATGCACCGACGCGCCTTCAGTTGATTCCACCACATCTTTGATCTCCTTATCACGCTCTTTCAAAAATTTAATGATGACATCGCTCAGTTTTGCATCTTTAAACACACGAATCGTTTCTGGAGCGATATATCCTTCATAGCTAAGCCCATCGCGCTCAGCACGGTCGGGCGGCACCACCTGTCCGTCTTCATCGAGGAGCTCTGGCGCTTGTAGTTTAAGTCCGCGATAATCTTTTGCCGGACGACCCGTAACATCATACACCTGCTCGGTGGTACTGGCGAACCCTTTGAGTACGAAATATTCGGCCACTTGCCGCAAATTCCACCCCGGGATAATAGTAAGCGATACCTCCTCGCGCGCTGGTGGCGGTACATAACGCGGATGCAGATGGCGGTAGACACGGTAGCCGCCGTACGCAAGAATAATCAGGATTATGACAACTGTGATCTTTTTGAACATACATTAATGTGAAAAACCTATAATACTTTTTTTAAACCTCGTTTTTCTAGCTCAGGAAAAAGTTTCTTCACCTCCTGAGCTCGATTGAGCGGACAGATAAGCAACGCGTCTTCAGTATCCACCACCACCAGATTTTCGAGCCCGACCGTTGCCAAAATTTTCTTGGGGTGCGTATACAACAAGCTGTTTTTGGTATCAATATGAATCACCTCGCCCTTGGTCACGTTGCCAGCAGCATCGGATACGTGCGAGAGCTGATTGTGAATCATATCCCACGCTCCCACATCGCTCCATCCAAATTCACCTTTTATAATCAGCACCTGATCCTTTTTAATTTTTTCCGTCACGGCGTAATCAAACGAAATCTTTTCCATCGTCTCGTATACTTTTTTAATTTTTCTTTTTTCATTTGTATGTAGAGCTCTCGCAATTTGTTCCAGCTTTTTCCCCATATCCGGAGCGTGCTGCTCGATCGATTCTACAAACTTCCTAGGTGTCCACATATAATAATTGCCGTGCCACAAATACTCCCCGGATGCGATGTAGGCCGCAGCGGTCTTCACATCGGGCTTTTCAGTGTGGCCGGCAAAATGAAACACCTCGATGCCATTTATTTTTTTATAGGCTTTACCGACACGTGTGTAGCCGAGCACGGTGCTGGGGAAAGAAGCAAAAATACCGATATCAATCATTTTGCCTGTTTGTTTAATCAGCTTTTCTCCCACCGCGAAGCAGCGCAAGAATTTTTTCGTATCGGCAATAAAATGGTCTGATGGTACAAATACCATTGGTTCATCGGGGTGACGCAGGGCAAGATAAGCGGCCGCAAAACCCATCGCAGGCCCAGTGTCGCGGCGGCTTGGCTCAACGATGAATTGGCTGGCTGGCACTTTGGGAAATACTTTTTTGAGCGGCGCGAGCAAATCGGCGGTCACCGAAAAATAAATGTTGCGCGGTCCATACGTGGCAACAAATCGATCGTACGTTTCGCGGATAAGCGGCTTGTCCGTTATCATTGGAAAAAACTGCTTTGGATTATGTTTACGACCCATTGGCCATAAACGTGTGCCGACTCCTCCGGCAAGAATGACTATATTCATAGTACGCATTATAAAGGTTTATCGAGATCACAATGAATGCTCGTTTTGTAGTTACACTCCCATGGAAATTTTGTCACGCTTTCCTGCTGTAGTTCGGTGGGATTACAG
>CAYTPE010000061.1:0-6700 GCA_964439885.1 uncultured Gammaproteobacteria bacterium | reverse complement strand
AGCTCAGATAGAGCGGCAAGCGGGGCGGTGTGGGAGGTGGGGGGGGCGGGCATTGGGGTGGCCCGGTTAGCTCACCCAGGGGGCGGCCTCGCGGCACGCCCAGTTGGTGCAACGGTCGCCGCCATCGCGACCGTTGCGCGTCCCGCACCTGGAGACCCACGCCCGCCTGACGAGCGAGCGGCGGCCGGGACGGTTGCGACCGCAGCGGGGGCAGAAGTCGCCCGTGTTGGGCGGTTTGCCCTCACCGCATTCGTGCGGCATGTAGGTGCCGCGCCAGTGGCAGCGCCACTCGTCCGTGAGGACGGTGGCGGGGTTGGCACTGGCGCTGATCGCCGGGCGTTTGGCCGGGCGGGCTGCCGTTCGGGCGGCTGCCGCCCGTCGGCGCACTTTGTCGAGGAATTTTCTCCCCGACCCTCCACTTTTTACTTTCATTCTTGCATTCTCCACACTCCCGAGATGGGAGCGAATGGGCATATGTAATCATGGGTTAAAAAGTTTGTCAAACAAAAAAATCCCACTCGATTGTTGAGTGGGAATCACTTTAAATTTATTCGATTACCCGTTTGCCTAAATCTTCCAGCATTGTTCGAATCGCTGCCACAAGCGTTTCTCTATCTTCGGCTGAGGTGGGATATCGCCGTTCTTCTTCTTTCGTACGCAAAGCCAGTAGTCGGTGAACGTCATTTAAATCTGTAGAAACACCAGAAACAGCATATCCATTTCCAGATTCTCTTATGCCAATTATTCCTTGTCCTAAAGCATTAAAAAAGCCATCTTCCGATTCACGGAATGTAATCTCTGCCAATCTACGTGCTTCCTTATATATTTTTTGGAGTTCGGCAAAAGCAAGTCTTTCGAGACCCGATTCAGTTTTTGCTTCACGCTCCATTCCGCCTGTTGGATTGTCGATCGACATATGTTTAACTATATTTTTATATATCCAAATTCTGCACACTCTTCGCGTACGTCTGGATAAACTTTTTGCGTGGTTCCACTTCATCACCCATTAAAATCTCAAATGTTTCATTAGCTTGTTCAGCGTCCTCAACAGTCACTTGGAGCATGAGGCGGTTCTGTGGATCCATAGTGGTCTCCCACAGTTGTTCGGGGTTCATTTCACCAAGACCTTTGTAGCGTTGGATATTTACTTTCATGCCACCGATGACGAGAGCTTGGACCTCATCTTGGCCTTCGCCAGACGCTCCCACCACCCCTTGCCCCTCCTCGGGCAGGAGGGGAGACGAACCGTCGCCGTCCTTTTGTCCCTTTCCAGCTTTTCCGGCCTTTTCGGTTTTGTTCTTACTAAGTTCTGCCAGCACTTTTTCTTTCTCTTCATCATTATACGCGTATTTCATTTCTTTGCCGTACTTGAGAGAGTAGAGTGGCGGCTGGGCGATATAGATGTGGCCTTGCTTGATAAGTTCAGGGTAGTACCGATAGAAGAAGGTGAGAAGAAGTGTGCGGATATGCGCGCCGTCAACGTCGGCATCGGTCATGATCACAATTTTGTGATAGCGCAGTTTGGCAATATCAAACTGTTCACCGATGTTGGTGCCCATGGCGATGATAAGGCTTTTCAATTCATTATTCGTGAGAATTTTGTCGAGGCGGGCACGCTCTACGTTGAGCACCTTACCACGCAAAGGGAGAATGGCCTGGTGTTCGCGGTCACGGCCTTGCTTGGCGCTACCACCTGCCGAGTCACCCTCTACAATGAAGAGTTCAGATTCTTCGGCGCTGCGGCTAGAGCAATCAGCAAGTTTGCCAGGAAGTGTGAAGCCTTCGAGTGCGCCTTTGCGGAGGATGGTATCGCGCGCGATTTTGGCAGCAGCGCGAGCTTTGGCGGCGAGCACACATTTGCCAATAATGGCTTCGGCATCCTTAGGATGCTCTTCGAGAAATATAAGGAAGGCGTCGCCGAGTACAGTTTCCACGGCGGTTTTGGCTTCGGTATTACCGAGTTTACCTTTGGTCTGGCCTTCAAACTGCGGCTCGCGAATTTTAATGGAAATCACGACGTTGAGGCCTTCGCGTACGTCTTCGCCACCAAGGTTACCGTCTTTCTCTTTGAGGAAGCCTTTGTTGCGAGCGTAGGTATTGATGCTGCGGGTGAGCGCTGTTCTGAACCCAGCCACGTGCGTACCGCCATCCGGGTTGAAAATATTGTTGGTAAAGGCAAAGAGTGATTCGGTGAATTCGTCGGAATACTGCAACGCGATTTCTACGTTCACGCCTTCGGCTTCTTTCTCCACATAAAAAATATTTTCGTTCTTTACTTCTTTGTTTTGATTGATGTAGCGAATGTAGCTCGCCACACCACCTTCGAAATAAAATTGGTACGTGGGGTTGGGGAAATCAAGAGCAGTTTTGTCTTTCGCTTTTTCTTCCGCCGGGCGCTTGTCACAAATCGTCATGTGCACTCCCTTGGTGAGGTAGGTGTGCTGGCGCAGATGGTCGATAATAGTTTTCCATTCAAAATCGATGGATTCGAAGATGCTGTCATCCGGTCGGAAGGTGATGATAGTACCGGTATCTTTGGCTTTGCCGACGGCTTTGACTTTGGCTACCGGTTTACCATATTTATATTCCTGCACCCAGGCTTGACCGTCGCGATGCACTTCAGCTTTGGCATAGGTGGAGAGCGCGTTCACCACGGATGCGCCCACGCCATGCAGACCGCCGGAAATTTTGTAGCCGTCGCCACCAAATTTACCTCCGGCGTGCAGTACCGTCATAACGATTTCGAGCGCGGAAATTTTTTGTGTGGGGTGAATATCCACGGGGATGCCACGGCCATCATCAATAACCTCAACCATGTGGTTGGGTAGCAGCGTAACCGTAATATGCTTGGCATGCCCGGCCATGGCTTCGTCGATAGAGTTATCGACGACCTCCCAAATGAGGTGGTGCAAACCAGTGGGACCGGTGGAACCAATATACATGCCCGGACGTTTGCGTACGGCCTCTAAGCCTTCGAGCACAGTGATGCTCGCGGCACTGTAGCTGCCCGAGGATTTTTGATTTTCTGTCTTAGGTTTAGTATTTTTTTCCGCCGTTACCGTGATGGTTTTGGCAACAGCAGGTTCTGATTTTACATTTTTCATTTTGATCTTTTCACTTTCGTTGACTCTTCCGTGGTCTACTTTTTTGATTGGCATATGAATCTTCTTGTGCAAATTAATGGACATTAATGAGTGTGGATTCCCGTTTGCACGGGAATGACAATGAACTATATGTGTGATTGATTAGAGTGGGTTTATTTTATCATGATTTCACCGCGAAGGCAAGGATTTTGGGATACAAAAAAAGCCCGAAAATGGGCTTGTTTTGCGCAAGATGCAAGGTGAAGCGGCGGTGGTTAGAGGGTCTGCTTCGAGCGGCGACGTTTAATCGCCTTGGCCTCGGCAATTATTGCCCAGGCCATTTCTAGGCTTACGTCAATTGACGTTGCCAGGAACCGCGCCACGAATTCCTCGCTGGCGCGATCGCTGATCAGCAGAAACGCTGCTAGTCGGCGGACGCGCCTCCGGCGTCCGGCTTCTCTGTGGTCCATGGGATCTCCTTTCTCCACCGCCTCGCCTTGTATCTTACGGAAGTGCGATTTTAAACTTAGCAAGCCTTTTTGTCAATACGTATTTTTTGCGCTATACTTATGGTATCTATGGAACTACCTCAACATACTACCGAACCACCCAAACCCGACTTCGGACGTTACGAAGACCCGTCGGGAGATTTTGATAGTAAAGAACTAAAGTTGAGCTTGTGGTTCGTGCGCCACAAAGTGTTGTTGTATCGGCTTACGGTCGGAGCGCTTATTGCGGTGTGCATTATCGAGTGGGCGTACAGTTTGGCTAGCCTTGGACTGTTCGCCGCGGTGGGTTGGCGCGCCGACCAGCAGCTGCGCGCTTCGCTCGCAAACTTTACCAATTACGCACAAATGAATGAGCGCGTCGCCGCGCAGCCCATTGGCATTCTGAGCACCCAGGTAGTGCCCGGGGGAGTGAATAAATATGACGCAGTGGCGGAAGTAGTGAACCCGAACGATCATTTTATCGCTCAGTTTGATTACTCGTTTGCTCTGGGCGGCACCAAAACAAACAGTATGCACGCGGTGCTCTTGCCGGGCGAAGATCGTTTGGTGCCGTTGTACGGCATCGAGAGTGTCGCGTACCCTGGTGACGCCACACTGGTTATCGAACATCTCACCTGGCAGCGGGTATCGGCGCATCAGGTAATCACCCCCACAGAATGGCAAGCCAATCGGTTAAATTTTCAAACCAGCAATTTTCATTTTGTGCCAGCTGAGAGCCCGGAGAGCGCCAAGACGAATATCATCACCTTCGACTACTTCAACAACACAGCGTTCAGCTATCGTGAGCCATCATTCGTCGTAGGGCTGTACTCACACCAAACACTGGTGGGCGTGCTGCCGCTCACACTGCCCGATTTTGTGACGTTTGAGACCAAAAAAGTTGACCTGCGCTCGCTCGTGAACAATTTGCAGGTGGATGAGGTACGCGTTTTCCCTACCATTAATGTCTACGACTTAAGCGCCTATTTACCGCCCCCCGCTACGTCCGAATAACACCTATGCTCTCGCTCAAGAAATTCGGTACAAGGAGCTTCGATTGGGTACTCTTCAGTGTCACATTACTACTCGTCATACTCGGGCTCACTGCGATTTACAGTGTGGATTTGTCGCGCGGCAGCGACCTCATATTATTTAAGAAACAATTGTTCGCCGGCGGTATCGGGCTTGCCCTGCTGTTTGGAGCTAGCATGACGCAGCACACATTTTTTCGCTCCTACGCGAAATTATTTTATTTTGTCGCGCTTATTCTTTTGGTGGCGGTTTTGGTGGTGGGTAAAAGCGTGAACGGCTCGCGGAGCTGGTTTAATTTGGGATTTTTTTCGTTTCAACCACTCGAGTTTGCCAAAGTCGGCATCATATTTTTACTGGCGTATATTGTGCACCACTTTGGTCGGCGATATGAGCGGCCACTCTTTTTCGTGGGTACCGGCATCTCCACACTCGTGGTGATGGGGCTTGTGATGCTCGAGCGAGATCTCGGCTCGTCACTTATTATTGGCACCATTTGGTTTGGGACGATGCTTTTGGTGGGAGCACGTAAACTACACGTGGCCGTGCTTGTAGGCGCGGCAGTGGTGTTCGCTGCTTTTTCCTGGAAGTTTTTGCTGCATCAGTATCAGCGAGATCGTGTCATGGTATTTTTGTATCCGGAGCGCGATCCGAAAATTACCGGGTACAATACGCGCCAAGCACTTATTGCCGTCGGGGCCGGGCAGTTTTTTGGAAGAGGTTTGGGGCAAGGATCTCAGAGCCAGATGCGCTTTTTGCCCGAAGCGCAGACCGACTTTATTTTTTCGGTCATTGCCGAAGAACTTGGTTTTGTGGGTGTGGTGGCGCTCATTGCTCTCACCACCATGCAGCTGTACCGACTGCTCCTGATTGTGCAACGATCACACGATGACTTCGCGGCAGTGACGGTGAGTGGAATTGCAATTTTGTTTTTTACCCAGTTCATGGTGAACGCCGGGGCCAACCTTGGCCTTTTACCGGTGACAGGTGTGACGCTTCCGTTCGTTAGCTATGGAGGGTCGTCACTTATCATCAATCTTTTTTTGGTGGGAGTGGCGGAATCGATGGTTGAAAAAAGGTATTAGCTTTACAATATTCTTGGGAAGTGGGGAGGTGCCGACGTGCTTCCCCGTCCCTCCTTGGCCCACCTTGCTACTTCTTCTCGAGCATCTTGACCACTTTCGCGGCCAACATGCATGCGTGGAGAAAGCCCTTGGTGTTGTAGCCTGTGTGCCCCAACGGCACACCGCGCGGCATCTGTGAAATGCCGAACGATGCGTCTTGAATGAGCCGCTCACCCGCATCGTTGTCGAACCTCACCCCCAGCACCAGTATGTCGCTTCGGTGCTCTTCCACGAACCCGGCGCTGACGCCGGGGAGTCCGGTGGATGAAGCCGACCCGCCGATGATCACGGCGGTACGCGGACTTTTTATTGCCGCTTTAAGTAACTTGCTGGTCCGGCTCGGGGTCCGATGTATCGAGGCCACATTTACGGTATACTTCACCCCCCTCGATTTGAGGTGGGCGAGCCCTTCCGTGGTGAAGGGCAGATCATTTTCGCTTCCGACAAATACCTTGACGACGTACATCTCAGCCTCCTTTTTTCCCAATAATATTGTAAAAGAGTTTTTATAATACTCTAGGGTCGGTGATTTGTCTATATGAAAAATCGTTGAAAACGATTAATAAGTGTGCTAGGATAAAAATCTATGGATTTTAAAATACAGTCCAAATACAAACCATCAGGCGACCAGCCAAAAGCCATCAATCAGTTAGTGACAGGCTTGAATAAAGGGTTCGATAGGCAAACCCTGCTTGGTGTTACCGGCTCTGGTAAAACCTTCACCATGGCTAATGTGATCGAACAGGTACAAATGCCTACGCTGGTGATTGCCCACAACAAAACGTTGGCCGCGCAGCTGTGCAACGAATTTCGCGATTTTTTTCCAAATAACGCCGTGGAATATTTCGTGAGCTATTACGATTACTATCAGCCCGAAGCTTATATTCCGACAACCGATACCTATATAGAAAAAGAGGCGATGATTAACGAAGAGATCGATCGCTTACGGCATGCGTGCACCCAGGCGCTCCTCACG
>CAYTPE010000060.1:0-6739 GCA_964439885.1 uncultured Gammaproteobacteria bacterium | reverse complement strand
AGGCGTAGCCAGCTGATTTACAGTCAGCCCCGTTTGACCGCTTCGGTATCTGCCCGTTGTTAGTTTATAGTTAAAAGTTCATAGCCAATAGGAACTACCTATTGGCTACGTACTATTGACTATGTACTCTACTTACATTTGTCCAATTTTTTCTTCGAACACTGCCAACTTTTGATTCTCCGGATTGACAGCCCGAAGTTCCTCGAATGCCTTTTTGGTAAGCGCTTTGTCGCCACATAATAGCACAGTTTCGATGAGCAAGTCAAGATACTTTGGATTCTTTGGTTCGATCTCAACCGCGGACAAAATCGCCTCTTTGGCCACCACCGGTTGATTCACTTTGAGTAGCAACTCCGCGAGGTGATAGAACCGTGGCGAGAGAGCGTCGTTGAGTACCACTGCTTGTTGATAATAATTAATAGCCGTTTCCACATCACCTTTTTCTTCGGCAATTTCGGCAATTTTCACCATTACCGCATCATCATCCGGGGTTAGTTTAAGCAAAAATTCGTAGGTTTCTTTGGCCTCATCGGTGTTGCCTTGCGCAAAATAAGTATCGGCCAAGCCCCGGTATGCTTCGGCCGCTTTGGGATCAATTTTTATGGCGCTAATAAACAATTCTTCAGCCCGAGGAAAATTACTGAGTTGAAAGTAATTGGCTGCTTCCTTGACAATACTGTGAACCTTTTCACGCATCGCTTCTTTATCTTCTGGCTTTACATGTGCCACCTGGCGCTGCTCATGATGCCAGAGACGCTCTATTTTGCCTACATAGATACGAAACTGAAGCTGCAGCTTGCCCCATATTTTTTTGATCGGTTTGAGCAAAAAGGCCAACCGTACCTGTAGATGCGCTTCCTCGGCATTCAAGCGACGAGAAATAATTTCTTTTTTCTTCTGAGCCTCACGCTCTTCCGGCAACGAAGCAATATCTAAATTAGCCACTAAGGACAACTTTCGGAAAATGATAAAACCAACTGCACCGAGACAAACAATAATAACGGTAAGAGGAATATAGAGAGTAAATAACATACGGTGTTATAGTATACACCCTTTTACGATTTCCATCCAGGTGTCAAGTTTGGTAGCCGAAGCGCCAACGAGTACGCCATGAATATTTGGTTGCTCTATATAGCGGGTAATGTTTTCGGGACGAACGCTGCCACCGTAGAGTACGATCAAATGCACATCACCGATGAGCCCATGAATCCAGCTATGCACCATGCCGCAAATGCGTTCGGCCTCCATCGGGTCGCAAGCCTCACCTGTTCCCACCGACCAGACCGGTTCATAGGCCACCACCAACTCTTTGCCAGCCGGCCATTTAATGTCGGAAAAGGCACTGCGCAGCTGCGCCTCAAGCACTTCTTCGGTTTGCCCGGCTTGACGTTCACGGGCAGTTTCTCCTATGCAGAGTACTGGTGTCATGGTGGTAGTCGTGAGTACCGCTTCCATTTTTTGGCGAATTTCGCGGTTGGTTTCGTTGAATACATACCGACGTTCGGAATGTCCAATGAGCGCGTACTCGGCTCCGACCGCCTGAAACATCGGAGCGGATACTTCGCCCGTATAGCCGCCTTTTTCGTGCCAAAATATATTTTGCGCACCTACTGAAATGCTTGTACCCTTTAATTCCTGGGCTACTGCCGGGACCGCAATCGAAGACGGAAAAAGAGTCATGCGCACTTTATGCGCCCACTCTTTTTGCCTTTGTTTGAGCTCGACTGCGAGCTCAAGGCTTTCACTATAGCTTAGATACATCTTCCAATTTGCAAAGAGGTAGGTGGGGCGTGCTTCAGACATATAATGAAAGTTAAATCATAAAATCGACAGGTGAGACGACGTGCCGCCACTTAATCGAGCATTTCCATGACACGGCTTTTGGTGATGGGCGCGAGCACGGCGAGACGCATTTCATTCCAACGAAATATTTTTTGAGCCAACCTATGTACCTGGGTGGCTGTGACCGCGTGTATCTTTTCGAGGGCTTGCGCGTGCGTGAGTATGGTGGGAGCAAATAAGAAATATTTCGCGTACCACTGTGCCTGCGAACTGGAATCTTCGGTCGCGAGCGCCATGCGTCCGGCTACGTTGGTTTTGGCGTTGGCAAGCTCTTCGGCTGTGACTCCGCTCTCAGCCACTTTTTCGAGTTCTTTTTTTATTATCTTTATGGCTTCGCTAAGCCTTGCTGGGTCGAGCCCCGCCTGCACATAGGCAACCCCCGTTTCACGATGCGTCGCCGAACCGGTAGAAATCGCATAAGCGAGTCCACGCTTTTCACGCACTTCCAGGAAAAGACGCGAGCTCATTCCCCCACCGAGAATATTGAGAAGCAAGGTGAGCACGAACCGGCTCGGGTCGTTCGAGGCAAGAGCGGGAAAATTAATAATGACTTGCGCTTGGTCGAGCTTTTTTTCGTGCACGAGGACACGCTTGTCGAGCGCGACCCGCTCGGGCCATTTAAAATGGTTGAATTCTTTTTTGTAGAAATTAAGTGTGGTAGCGCCAGCGGGCGTGTCGGCTTCTGCGAAATACGCGAGACTTTTTTTGAGTAGTTTTTGGTTAATGTTGCCTGCCACGACCAAAACCATATTGCGCGGCGCGTAATGGCGCTGAAAATGGTGCCACAGCGCGTCGCGCGATATGCCGCGTACGGTTTCTTCGGTGCCACCAATATCCCAACCGAGTTGATTGTCTCCAAACGTGAGCCCGTCGGAAAGGAGATCAATAAAGCTCTGCGGATTGTCTCGGTACATGCGCAGCTCTTCCACAATCGCTCCTTTTTCTTTTTCCACTTCATGCGCTGCCATGGTGGAGTGGATGAGCATGTCGGCCAAAATATCGGCAGCTATCTCCATTTTAGACCCTTCGATTTTGATGTAGTAGCCGGTATAATCTTTGGAGGTAAACGCGTTGTAGTCGGCTCCGTAACGCTCGATAGTGCTAGAGAGATCAGCGGCGGTCGGCCGTTTGATCGTGCCTTTGAAAAGCATGTGCTCCACAAAATGCGACGCGCCCGAGAGCTCGGGGGTTTCGTAGCGCGAACCAACTGGAAACATCGCGAGCAGTGTGGTAGCTCGCGTTCCGCTCACGGGAACAGTTATCAGGTTAATACCATTTTTCAGCTTGGAGAGGTGATACATAGCTAATTTTTCCGTTTCGACGGTAAAGTGAATTGCTGAGGAATTGAAATACCATCATATCTCTTCCTTAATTCAGCAATTTGTGCGTTTAGATCATCGACGCCGGGCAACACACGAGGCACGTCTTCGGATCCATGTGGGTTTAACAAATTTGAGTCGGCACGACGCTCTACATAACAAATTTGACCCGAAGTATTGATATATAGACGCCCGTCAATCATACGTCTTTTTATTGCTGCCAAAGTATCTTTCATGGCACTGGCCAAAACATTTGCAATAGCAAGAGCAAATTCTCTTTCTTTTTGTTCTTCCTCAACATTGCGTGTTGAAGACACTTCTCTCCCTTCCGGCGTGTGGTCTTCTGGCCCTTCGGCAAACGCTTCGTCAACCACAGGTATGCCGTTGAGTTCATGAATAGGTTTATTGGTCATAGTACATTTTATCTAAACTTATTTTTTATATAGGTTGCTACTTCATCAATCGCTACCCGCTCCTGCGCCATCGTATCTCGGTCGCGCACTGTTACTTTCTTATCTTCGAGCGAATCAAAGTCTACGGTGACGCAGTATGGCGTACCGATTTCATCCTGGCGACGATAGCGTTTACCAATAGCCTGAGTTTCATCATAATCTACCACAAAATCTTTACGCAAATCATCAGCCAGAGGCTTTGCTACTGATGACAATTCTTCTTTTTTAGAAAGCGGCAATACCGCAACTTGAATAGGCGCGAGATGTTTTGGGAAACGCATGACGACACGCAAATCAGTTTCACCTTCCACAGCCGTCGGTGCCTGTTCCTCGTGATACGCTTCCAAAAGAATAACTAGCATCATGCGGTCGATACCAAAGGTTGGTTCAATGACATGGGGTAAAAACTTCTCATTGGTTTCCGGATCGGTATACGTAAGATCCTGACCACTCACTTCCTGGTGACGCTTCATATCAAAGTCGGTGCGGTACGCGATACCGTGAAGCTCTTTCACGCCAAACGGATATTTGTATTCGATGTCCACCGTGCGCTTAGAGTAATGCGCGCGTTCGCCGTCGGGAATTTCGTGCCAGACCAAATTTTCCATATTGATCTGCATGATATCTTTCCACCAGCGTTTGATCTCACCAAGCCACATTTCAAAAGTCGTCTCCCAGGCATCAGGTTTAATGAAATATTCAAACTCGCCGATTTCAAACTCGCGCGTGCGGAAGATAAAGTTACCCGGTGTGATTTCGTTACGGAAATTTTTACCGATCTGAGCGATACCAAACGGCAACCGGCGGCGCGTGACCTGCTGAATATTTTTAAAGTTGATAAACATACCACCGGCTGTCTCGGGGCGCAGGTATGCGACGTTCGAGGTATCCTCGGTTACGCCGATGTATGTTTTGAACATGAGGTTAAACTGCTTCGCCGTCATGAGCTTACCGCCGCAGTCGGGGCACGGTACATCGGTGATACTTTCGGGAGGGTTTTCTTTGTCATACCCGGGCTCCGCGCGACGCGCTTCGAGCAGGTGATCGGCGCGAAAACGGTGATGACAATTTTTACATTCAGTGAGTTCATCAGAGAAATTCTGAAGATGACCTGATGCCTCCCACACTTTTGGATTCATAATAATCGCCGTATCCATCGGCACCATATCACTTCGTTCCTGCACGAAAAATTTCCACCAAGCTTTTTTGATATTTTGCTTCAGGAGATGGCCGAGCGGACCATAATCCCAACTATTGGCGAGGCCTCCATAAATTTCACTCCCCGGGAACACAAATCCGCGGCGTTTGCAGAGCGATATTATTTTGTCCATGACATTTTCTGACATACTTTATTACGGATTATTACAAAACTATATACGTCTATTATTCCCTACCAGGGTCGTGAGCTTGGGGTGGGTAAATCTTCAAGGTTTTCACGGCCTGTAAAAAAATCTGCTGCAATTTTTTAAAATCAAAAGCGACTGGTTTGTTCGGGCTTTCGTCGTAGGCGTCACGATTGTGTGATTGAATATTCAAACCGATTTCAAAACACCGACTTTCATATTCGTCCACCACTGAATAAATATAGGAATCATAATATGTCCCGGCCGCCACATCGGAATTGTTGAATAAATAATAGTCACGTTTATCGATCGTTATTATTTTCGGCAAGATCACCGGCGAGTCGATAGTATCGTTCGTTACGCCGGCTGTGCTGTGTAAGCAATTATTTTTTATCGCCACCGAAATTGAACCGTATCCCAGGTTAGTACCGCGCGAAAAGGAGGTTGGTAGTGTGAATTCCACTACATGGCTAGCACTCTGGAAATCAAGTGTAGTGGTGGGAATAAAATTGTATGGAACAGTGAGTTCAAAGCCGTGATTTTTGTTTGTATAAAAAAGCTGGTTGTTGCGCACAACTACATACACCATTGCGGTACTTGAACTGCCCATCTCATCCGGACCAGTATAATCATGATTCTCGGTAGATTGCGATGTGAATGTCTGCAATTGATTTTTCAAACCGAGCACTTGATTCTGATAGTCGGATACCGCGAGCGGATACTCGGACATCCTCCCAAGCTCACGGCTAAGCTCCAGAATTTCATCATGTTGCCAATCATACACCACAAAACCAACCGCCGCGGCGGGGATCAGCACGAGTAGGAACAACCCAATTGTACGTAGGATTTTTTGCATAATTCTTCCTAAGCGGACACTAATTGCCGGCGTCATGGGCGGGGCTCAATTAGTGTATAAATTATCAATTCTGTGGTAACTAAAAAAACTAATTATTTTTTTTCGGTCGCACCTCTACACAAAAACGCTCCATCATCGCTTCAAAATTAAGTTTTTTTTCTTGTTTTTGAGCTCTCATGAGCGCCTCTAACTCCTCTCGAGTGGTAATTCCGGGGAATAACGCAAGCAGCTCATCTATTTTTCCCCCGACAATTTCTTTAAGCCTATCTTCTGGCAGCTCCTCAAGTTCGGGATTCGCAAACAATTTTGCTGTACCCTCAAAACTCTTACAGTGTGCAGCTAGTAACTCCGGAACTGTTTCAATATGAAGAGGCCGCATGGTATCGCCACTGAGAATGCTGATTATTCTCTCCATTATTAAATTTTGATTTCGATGTTCACCGGCCACAAACTGTGCCTCCTCTTTCTCGTTATCTAAATTAAAACTTGATTCCAGTTCTTCTGTAAGGTCGTCTTTATAAACATCCAACAACATTTCTCTCAAGCTTGCTTGTTGCCTTTGGTTGAGTTGGGGTAATTCGTTTTGTAGAAACTGAACGATTGGTTTCATAGTATTAAATATATTTTATACTACACCGCCATGATCTCCTTTTCTTTATTCTCCCCTACCTTACTCACCTCTTCGGTATACTGCTTCACCATTTTTTCCATCTCTTCTTGCATGCGGAATTTGTCATCCTCGCTGATACTCTTCGCCTTTTCTTCGCCGTTAATTTTTTCACGCACTTCTTCGCGTACTTTGCGAATACTGATACGCGCGTTTTCCAATTTTTGACCGAGCACTTTCACAAGTTCGGCGCGGCGTTCGCTGGTGAGGTCAGGCAAGATAACGCGGATGAGTCTGCCATCATTCACTGGGTTCACTCC
>CAYTPE010000059.1:886-7264 GCA_964439885.1 uncultured Gammaproteobacteria bacterium | reverse complement strand
GCGCGGGGTGGTTATTACCGCTTTTTTTGCTAAAAATGAAGATATAGAGCAGTTCGAGGATACCTAAGGTGTTGATAACTAACAAAGCCACAAACCAGCCTTTTGAGCCATTTCTTGCTGCTTTCCAGAGTGCGACGGCCTTCCAAGCAATGGTCCACGCGACAACAGCAACAGTCAGAAAGATGAAGAAAGTAGACCCCGTAACAAAAAATGGATGCGACAGCTGGTAGTCTGGGTTGGCCTTAATGAGTTCGTAGTATGACGGGTCAACGTCGGAAGATGTAAGCATATCTAAAAACTTAATATATGAGATACGAATAGTATATCACACAATGAATTTTTTACCTCGTCGTTGCCGATGAAACGTAATGGCAAAGCGGTGTGCTTCATCGCGCGCTTGAATAAGGAGCTGTTTATGCGCCTCTATCCATAGAATAAATTCCGGATCTTTGTTACCAAGAATAAAATCATTCCGTTTACGCTCCGGGCCTTTGGCAATACCCACTACCGGCACCACAACTTTTTTGGTACTGAGTACGCCGAGCACTTTATTCACTTGCGGTCTGCCGCCATCGATGAGAAAGACGGTCGGCAGTGGCCACTCCACATGATTCAAGCGGCGGGTGATGACCTCGGCAAGCGAATCAACGTCGCTTTGCCCCACCACGTTCTTCACGATAAATTTTCGGTATTGATTTTTGACCGGCCCAAACTCGTTGAACACGACCATGCTGGCCACTTTCTCGGTAGCACCGGTGTTGGAGATATCATACCCTTCTATTCGTATTTTACCATTTTCACCATATGCTCCACCGCGCCATACCTCCGGAAGCTGAACGCGAGCGAGTGAACGACCGCCCATAATTTCTTCGTCAGGGTGTTCGGCCAGCGGGCGTGACCTGAGACGCGAGAGGTCACCCTGGTGCTCGGGCAACACGTCCATCACAAAAC
This sequence comes from uncultured Gammaproteobacteria bacterium, assembly GCA_964439885.1. GTDB lineage: Bacteria > Patescibacteriota > Patescibacteriia > Magasanikbacterales > GWA2-37-8 > CAYTPE01. Next base: position 6,313 of record CAYTPE010000059.1, on the reverse strand, counting down.
TTTTGTTGAGAAGCGCGATGTCTTGAATATGGTAGAGCGCGCTGAGCTGGTCGCGCACGCGCGCGGCGGCTTCATAATATTCTTCTTTGCCAAAACGTTTCATATCGGCTTCGAGCATTTTGACAACTTGCTTCTTTTTGCCGGACAAAAATAAACTGAGTGGTTTAATAACTTGTTTTGTATACTCGCTCGCTGATATGTCGCCGGCACACACACCGATGCACTGTCCCATCTGGTAGTAAAGACATGGTCGTGTTACCGGCTTGTCATCCTGAGTTGAAGCGAAGGATCCCTTACGTTTCGTCGGTGGTTCACAATTCGTAAACCGAAACAATTGGCGCAGCAGCTTCATCGCCGCCGTTGTATTCAGCCCGGGATACGGCCCAAATAACTGTTTGATTTGTGATATATCGGTAATGCGATTCCTGCGAAACTTACTCTGCTTAATCTGCTTACCCTGCTTATTCGCTTTCAGAATCGCGTACTCATGCTGCCGCATCGTCACTACTTTTGGAAACGTATCGTTCGTAATCACAATATAATTCCAGCTTTTGTTATCTTTGCCAAGCACATTATACTTGGGCAAAAACTTTTTGATGTAGACGGATTCGAGAATAACGGCTTCCAGCACGGAATCGGTGGTTTCCCATTTTATATTTACAACTTCGTGAATCATTTCTTCTATGGGGCGCGGACTTTTCATGCCGCGAAAGTAGCTGCGCACCCGGCTGCGCAGCGACGTGGCTTTGCCAACATAAACGAGTTCCTTTTCGACGTTGTAAAACAAATAAATGCCGGGGTTATCGGGCAGAAGACTTAATCGTTTTTGTATGTGCGTTGCGGTGGTCATGCGTATAGTATATATGACGAAACTCTCTTTATCCACATTGTAGTGTTGACGGAAACGAACAGTCATAGTACCATATTTTTATATGAAAATCAACCTCAACCAACAGTACTTTTATTTCTTTTTCCGCTCTCGCTTGAGTTGGTAGGTTGTCGTACACATTTCGAACCGCCCGACTCAAGTCGAGCGGTTTTATTTTACTGTCATCCTGAGCGTAGCGAAGGATCTAAGCCACTTAGATATTTCGCTTCGCTCAATATGACAAAGTAATTGTTCTTTCCGCTGTTCTGGCCTTCGCCTTGTATCGATTACATCTAGTCGACACAATGCGAACGGCCGGACACAACTTATCCCGGCCTACCAAGGAGACATTCATGCACACACCCGTGGACAACGCCTCCGCCGCAACTACCAACCAAGAGGATGGCAACTTCTGCACCTTCCCCGACCAAGGGAATGGTCAGGATGAACCCGCCAAGCCGGGCAGCCACTGCACCGGACGTCTGCGCAATGGTGTCTGCACCCGCTGCGGACTCCGGCGCTCATCCTGGCGCCCAGAGATGATCCTGGGATGCTAGCCGACCCCCGACGTGGCACCCCGACTCGCCTTCACAGGCTCGACGTCGGGGTGTCCACGTCACCCCAATTTTGTCCCGACTTAGTCGGGATGATGAGGGGACAAAAAACAATACTCCAAAGCAGCAGAAAGTCTTCAGCGAAGATTTTTTGACCAAGGTTACTTTAGGAGTATTGTTTTCCTTGTGCTTCAAAAAATCTTCACTTGAGCCTTCCTGAGAAGGCAGAGGAAAAAATGGAGAAGACCGAAACTGCACCTGAACTTACAGACTTCGAGGGTAGCATCCGTTGGGACAACTCCGAAATCATTGGTCGTTGGACTGATGAGCCGGAAATATTTCCTGCCGCAACCCCCGGTGCAGACGAATTCTGGGCTCGAGAACTCCTGAGCACATTTCTCAAGAAATAATAGCCGACCTGCCTGTGCGCTTTTTCTAGCCTCCCGGCGGCGATTCAAATTGCCGGGACCTTGATTTGGATCCAAACAAGGCCCTGCTATGTCCCGACCGAGTCGGGACTGCGCAGGGTAAACCTTACTTACATAAGCTGGGTTTATTCTGCGCAACTCACATTTACAAACAAAATTAATTTTTTGTTTGCTTTAACTTATCCCCACCCCTATCTTGACCACACCACACTAATGCGGTATAGTATATGTACTGTTGTACCAGTACAGCATACCATTACTCATCCACTTCCCTATGTCATTCGCAGGCGACAAAAAAGAATTACTTGCTGTCATTTGCTCTCTCAAAAACCCAAAACTGCTCGATGACTTTTTGGTAGATTTGCTTACCCCGAAAGAAATGAAAGAAATAATCAAACGCTGGCAAATAGTAAAACAACTACACCGGGGTATTCCACAGCGTGACATTTCTAAGAATCTTAAAATTAGTATCGCTAAAATTACGCGCGGTTCGCGAGTATTGCTCAATAAAAACAGCGCATTTAATAAATTACTCGACAAGAAAAAATAACAACTCAACAAATATCCCTGAAGTAGGAAGTACCTGGCGAAGGTCTTTCCAGTAGCGACTTTTAGGGATATTTGTTTGCTACGCGCGAAAGATCTTCACTTGGGCCTTCCTGAAATGGGGAAGGCTTTTTACTACCCCAAATTGGGGGCTCGCACAACCCATCGGAGGTTACCGTGAAGAAGAATCTTGTTGTGTCGCACGATCCAGCCAGCCCCGCATTCTGCCGCCTGATCACCAACCCTGACGCGCCGCCGTTTGCGGGTCGTGAGACGGTGAGCGACGAAGCGCTGCTTCGGCTTCACCAGTACACGACGTTCGTGCTCGACGGCGTGGGCGGCGTGCCGCACTGCCCGTTTGTGGGGCAAACGGAGCGCGAGAACGGCTACTCGGTTCGCGCCTACCGCGAACCGACGGACGAGATCGACCTGCAGGGTGTTTTGGCAGACATCGAGGCCGAGTTTCATCGGCTTTCGCCTCTGCCGACGAGCCAGTTTCACGGGCTCGACACCACCATAATAATGGCCGCATTTTCGCACCCCACTGCCAACACGCCGGCGTTCTGCCGGCGTCTGGCGGGAGTGTATGAGCGCGCGCGACACCGAATCCTGCGCAAAGGTTTACTCATCGGGTACATGAGCCCGGCGCACCCGCCCGACGAGCGCGGAGAGTCACTCTTCAAGTCGCCGATCGCAATCCTGACCGTGGACCGTCTCAACCGCACTCACATCGGGTTCATGCGCAATGACGACGAGCGCGCGATCCACGCCGGACACTTCGGAGACATCCCACAAAAGCCGCGACCCACGGCAGCAAAATGTCCGTTCGACCACGACAACAAGCGGCGGGATTAATGCAAATCCCCGCCCGCAAAAATAGGCCCCTGCTTGATGTGGGGGCCGTTCTAATTTATAGATACAGACTGGACATTTTACGAGGGAGTGGCGCTCGTTGACTATACGCTTGTAACAAATCCGACCCTCTGCTATAGTAGCATCGCTTTCTATGGGAACACTCATCGACGGAAAATCTATTGCCGACAAAATCAACGCGGCTACGGCAGAGCACGTGCGAGTACTCACACAACAAGGCGTCACACCCAAGCTCGCCGTTGTTTTGGTTGGCGATGACGCCGCGTCACACACCTATGTGCGCCGCAAAGAAGAGGCGGCTCGTAAAATCGGCATTGATTTTATTTTGAAAAAATTACCGGCTACTGTTTCGGAAAAGGATTTGACACAGGAGATAGCGGCACTTCAAAGCGACACTGCTCTCTCCGGCCTCATCGTGCAGCTTCCGTTGCCCGAGGCGCTGTACAACCCGACAATTTTGAACACCATTCGTCCTGATAGTGATGTCGACTGCCTAACGCACGAAAATCTGGGCAGGCTGGTGATGAAATCGCACTTTGTGGCCCCGCCCACTCCCGCGGCGGTGCTCGCCATACTTGCCGACCTGAATGTGTCACTCTCCGGAAAAAATGTAACCGTGATCGGCATGGGCGCGCTGGTGGGCAAACCACTTGCCATAATGCTCATTAACGAAGGCGCGAGCGTGACCACGGTGAATAGCCGAACCAAAAATACCACAGAAAAATGCCTCTCTGCCGATATTATTGTGACCGGCGTTGGCAAACGCGGACTGGTGACGGCCGATATGGTGCGCCCCGGCGCGATTGTTATCGATACGGGTTTCGACTACGTGGATGGTAAAGTATACGGCGATGTGGTGGTGGACGAAGTGCTCGAAAAAGCATCCTATGTAACCCCTACCCCCGGGGGTGTGGGGCCTATTACGGTGGCACTGCTTTTGAGCAACACCGTGATGTGTGCGCAGAGAAAGGTAAAAAATTAAACAAATTAAAATAGACCGCAATTCGTGGTCTATTTTTTTAAATTTAACGAAGGCTCTGCAAAGACGCAGGTACTGTTAAATGCTGCTCTTGCAATTTTGCTTTCAAAAACCTAAGCCCGTTAATGATGGTTCCGTCTTTAATCTGTTTCCACTTCTTCGCGCCACCAACATACTCGGGTCTAGCCGCATATTTTTGATAATCCACAATTCGTTGGATCGCTTGAGAAAGGCGCTCCATGCTTGAGTCGCTGTCGGTACCAACCATGCGGCTACCGTAGAACATTCGAATCATGGATTCCACAAACGCATCTAAGGATTTTTCGTCTTCATAGGCGTCTATAATTCTCACTACCAAAGCAGCCATAGCTCGCTCTTCTTTGGAAACTTCGGCCCCTTCTTGTCGACCAGGCTGATCTGCAGGCTGTGCAGGCCTGGGCTGTACAGCTGTCCTTTGTGCAGCCGCCAATCGCAGTTTTGTGTCCTCATCAAAACTGCGTTGTCTTGTTTCATCTTCTGCTCGAACTATTTCATTCTGTCTACGAACTTTTGCCGCATCACGTTCACCAAGCAATGCATGCATAAATGGCACATACTGATCACCGAGTAGTTTCCTAAGATCGGTAGTGAGTTGCACTACTTCCGGCTTAAACGCGCCCTCTTTTGCTTCTATCAAATTGCCGTCTTTCGCCATTGCGTCTTTTCTGTCCCTCTGCACAAGTTCCATACCTTCGAGCATGTGCAAAACACCTTTCATTTGATTTAAACGCCTGTCTACATCGCTTGGCATTTGGCCGTTTCCATTCAAAAAGGCCATGGCCAGTCGATTTAACTCAGTAATCTCCGCAGGAACCGCGGTCTTTATATCCGCTCTGCGCCATTCAACTCCACTCATATGAACACAATAATAGTTAAATTTTTCTTATTGTAATACCACATGTATAAATTGTCCAGCACATTAGTCACCTGGCAAACTATATCGCTTCTGATGTCACTCTGTAATTTCAACAAAATACACTACTTCAATACTCGTTTCAAGTATTGTCCTGTAAATGACGCGCTCTTCTTCGATACCTCTTCTGGCGTACCCGTAGCAATCACCTGCCCGCCCTTATCTCCACCTTCGGGGCCAAGATCAATAAGCCAGTCGGCGGATTTAATAATGTCGAGGTTGTGCTC
>CAYTPE010000059.1:0-876 GCA_964439885.1 uncultured Gammaproteobacteria bacterium | reverse complement strand
CAGTATTACCCTGACTCACCAGCCGCTGCAACACTTCGAGCAGTTTGCGCACATCGTCGTAATGCAAACCAGTGGTGGGCTCGTCGAGCAGATAGAGTGTCTTGGAGGTGGCGCGTTTGGAGAGCTCTTTGGAGAGTTTAATGCGCTGCGCTTCCCCACCACTGAGCGTGGTAGCGCTCTGGCCGAGTGTGAGATAATCGAGGCCAACCTGGTTGAGTAGCCTGAGCTTATCTTCGATCATCGGAATGTCTTTGAAAAATTCTTCAGCTTCTTCTATTGTCATGTTCAACACATCCGAAATATTTTTTTCTTTATAGTGCACCTGCAGCACTTCGTTCGTAAATCGTTTGCCCTTGCATACGTCGCAGACGATCTCCACACTCGGCAAAAAGTGCATTTCGATTTCAAGCGTGCCGCGACCTTCACAATTTTCGCAGCGGCCACCTGGTACGTTAAAGCTAAATTTGCCTGATTTATAGCCACGAATTTTGGCTTCGGGTGTTTCGGCAAAAAGATCGCGAATATGATCGTACGCTTTGGTATATGTGGCCGGATTCGAACGTGGCGTGCGGCCGATTGGCGACTGATCAATAGTAATCATGCGATCGATATACTCCGTACCGGTGATCTCTTTGTGCGCGCCAACAGGGTGGTTGGTGCGGAAAAATTTATTGGTAATGGCATTGTGTAAAATATCGTGCATGAGCGTGCTCTTGCCTGAGCCGGAAACACCCGTGAGGCACACCAGACGACGTAGTGGAATTTCTACCGTGATATTTTTCAAATTATGTTCACTCGCGCCTTTGATTTTTATTTTCGGCGTAGCGCTGTCTACCTTGCGTCGATTCTCCGGCACCTCGATTTTCATTTCACCTC
>CAYTPE010000058.1:0-7308 GCA_964439885.1 uncultured Gammaproteobacteria bacterium | reverse complement strand
GAGCGCGTCACTGATAATGACGAGGTCTGAGGTTCGATTCCTCAATCGCCCACATGTACTATGCATACGTCTTACAAAACCCAAAAGGCGTAAAATACAAAGGAAGTACCGACGATGTTGTTGGCAGACTAGAAATGCACAATGACACATCGCCTCTCAAAGCTCGTTTTCATCGAACAACATACAAGAAAGGGCCATGGACTTTGATATTCCACAAAGAATTCAAGTCCAGAGAAGAAGCGGTAAAGTTTGAAAAATTTCTTAAGACTGGCGCTGGCCGTGAATGGTTAGAGCGCGCCCGCCGCGGCGGGTAATGACGAGGTCTGAGGTTCGATTCCTCAATCGCCCACATGTTTTACCCTATGCATTCTGATCCAGCCTATCTCATCGGCTATATTATTGGCAGAATAGTGGGGCCGCTTTTGTTGAGCTGTCTTGGTGTTTTTGTTTACGAGAAGGTTAAGAAGAAGCGTATTGAAAAAAAAATTTTAAAGATACTAGGTATTGCCGCTTTGCTTTTTGTTTTATCCGCTATCGGCAATATGGTAGGTGGGGCCTAAGGAAACTGTGATGTAACGAACTCGAACAGGGCAACGAACCCTGTTTTTCTTTCTCGTAACGGTCTTGTATAACTATTTATGAACCGCTCTATGGTTGTGACAATCGAAAAACTTATTTTCGGAGGGCAGGGCCTTGCTCGGCATGACGGCCAGGTTGTTTTTGTATGGGGAGCGTTGCCCGGTGAAGAAGTAGAAATCGAAATTCTCAAAAAGAAAAAAGGATTTATTGAGGGTATCGTCAAAAAAGTGCTCACGCCGTCGCCACATCGAGTGGCACCGGTGGACGAACATTTCGATTCGTGTTCACCATGGCAGGTGATGAGTTTTGACGAAGAAAACCGATGGAAGAAAGAGATCGCTATCGAGACATATCGAAGGAATGGAAATTTTGAAATAAGCGATACGAAGATAGACAGCATAGCGACAGACGGTGTTGAATACGGTTACCGAAATAAAATGGAGTATAATTTTGTATTTGATACTGAGAACAAACCACATCTCGCTTTTCATCATCGCGGAGCGCATCGTTTGCGCGCTATCGAAGAGTGCGCTCTGGCGACACCGGAAATCCAAGAGGGGAGCAAGCGCATCATCGAATGGTTGCAAAAAGAAAAGCTGCCATTCGGCACACTCAAAAGCCTGGTGGTACGATCGGATACGCGAAAAAAAGTGTCGGCCGCGCTGTTCTTAAAACGACGCGAAGTAGTAGGGCAGAATTTTCATGCATCGGCAGTGAAAAATCTTCCCGGTGGATTGGGTCTTGAAGTGTATTATTCAGATTACCGTTCTCCCGCTTCGGTGCCCACGGAACTGCTCGGACAATACGGCGAACCAACACTCGAAAGTGAACTCGGTGGTGTCAAACTTCGCTACGGCCTCCTCAGCTTTTTTCAAATTAACGTGCCCGTGTTTGTAAAAGCGCTCGCAGATATCCGTCACCATATAACGGGCGGGAGGGTCGTGGATTATTATTCAGGCGTCGGTGCGATTAGCTTGGCGCTGCACGGCGCGTACGAAGAAGCGCTCCTCATAGAAGAAAATCCTGAAGCTGCGCAGTTTGCCAAGCACAACGCCGAAATAAACGGGTTTACCAACATAACGGTGGAGCGCGCGCTGGCCGAACGCTCCGATACCAGCATCAAACCGCACGACACCGTGATACTTGATCCGCCCCGTACCGGTTTACATGGTGATATGGTGGAGAAGCTGCTCACCATTCGACCCAAAACGATTATTTATCTGTCGTGTGGTCTCGACACCCATGCGCGCGATATCGCGCTCCTCTGCAAGCGAGACGCCTATAGTCCGGCTGCCTGGAAATTATATAACTTTTTTCCCCGGACACCGCACATCGAAGGCTTGTGTATTTTAAAACGCACGGCAAGCCCGTATACCGGCTAAGATTTGCCAAAAAATCATCTCTATTATATACTTAGTTCTATTATGACCGATGAAATGAACCAAACCATCGAACCATCAAACGATCGTTCGAGCGGGCTTAAAAGCTTGGGGAAGTTTTTGTTTGAACTTGCTAAAATTGTCGTCGTCGCCGGTATCACCATTGGCCTCATTCGTTATTTTTTGTTTAAGCCTTTCTATGTGAAGGGTGCTTCGATGGAGCCAAATTTTTTTAATCACGAATATCTGATTATCGATGAGCTCACCTATCGCATGCGGCTGCCGGAACGTGGTGAGGTTATCGTTTTTCATTACCCACTCGATCGCACACAATTTTTTCTCAAGCGTGTCATTGGCCTGCCCGGTGAGCGCGTGAAGGTAGCCGAAGGGCATGTATATGTGTACAACGCAGCGCACCCCGAAGGTATTGAAGTTGATGAGAAGTATTTGCCAGATGACTTGGCAACCGACGGCGAACTTACGGTGCAGCTTGGCACCGATCAGTATTTTGTGATGGGAGATAATCGACCAAACAGCTATGATTCGCGTCGTTTTGGGCCGATTAGCAAGTCTGATATTGTGGGGCGCGCGTGGTTCCGCGGGTGGCCCTTTAATCGCATGGAAAAATTTAATCCTCCGACGTTTAACTTTTAGCGTGTAACGCGAAACGCATAACGTGTAACGCACAATTTATCAAAAACGTTACAGGTTAGACTTCACGGCACTTTATTTTATAAATGGTATGTCAGCGAAAACAAAAAAAATGAAAACAACTCCGCGCCCCGCAGCCAAGCCGGTTGCTAAAAAAGAAACCGACAAGAAAACCGCTCCGGAAACCGCGAATGGTGATAAGCCAAAAAAAACGTATAATGTTTTGCGCGGCATGCACGATATCTTGCCGCGTGAAGAAAAATATTGGAAGAAGTTTTTTCACATCGCCGAACACCTGGCCGAGCATTTTCAGTTTGGTCGCATCGAAACACCGCTGCTCGAAGAAGCTTCTTTGTTTGTTCGCTCGGTTGGTAAAGGTACTGACATTGTGGAAAAAGAAATGTATGTCTTTGAAGATCGTGATGGCAGTAAAGTAGCCATCCGCCCCGAAGGAACCGCCGGTGTGGTGCGCGCGTATATCGGTAATGGAATGTGGAATCTGCCACAGCCGATTAAATTGTGGTACTTCGAACCAATGTTCCGCCACGAACGGCCGCAGGCAGGGCGCTATCGCGAACACTTCCAAGTAGGGTTCGAGACTCTCGGAGCCAAGGACCCGGCGATTGATGCCGAGCTCATTCTGATTGCCACGAATTTTTACAAAGATATGGGGTTGCCGGTGGAAGTGCATATCAACAGCCTTGGCACACCCGAAGACCGTGAGCGGTATGTGAATGAACTGACGAGCTATTATCGCAGCAAGCGCAGCTACTTGTGCGAGAATTGCCGGCTTCGTCTTACTAAAAATCCGCTTCGTCTGCTCGATTGTAAAGAAGAGAGCTGCCAGCCCGTGAAAGAAGGAGCTCCACAGATCATCGATTGGCTCTCCGATGAATCAAAATCGTATTTCATGAAGGTGCTTGAAATTTTGGACGAACTCGGCATCGGGTATTTGCTCACCCCCACACTCGTGCGCGGGTTGGATTATTACACGCACACCGTATTTGAAATGTACCCTGCCTTTGGCGAACCTGGCAGTCAGAGCGCGCTTGGTGGCGGCGGACGCTACGATTTGCTTATCGAAACCATGGGCGGCAAACCCACGCCAGCGGCCGGTTTCGGCATCGGCATGGAGCGAGCCGTGGCAGCGGTGCGTCAATATCAGGAATTGCACCAGACCGCTCTGGTTACCGAACTGGGCTACGATGTATTTTTCGCTCAGCTCGGAGACGACGCGAAGCGTTTGTCACTACGTCTTATCAACGATCTGCGCCACAGCGGTATCCGCGTCGCGTTTAACTTCTTCAAGAACGCCCTCAAAGCCCAGCTCGAATTGGCCAATAGCCTTAAAGTCGGCTATGTGATTATTCTCGGCCAAAAAGAAGTGCAAGATGGCACCGTGATTATCCGCGATATGGAATCAGGTGTCCAGGAAATTGTAGACCAAAAGAAGCTGGAAAATGCCCTAAAAAAGAAGTTGGGAAAACTCTAAAGTAAGCTTAAAATGCCTCAATCGGGGCATTTTTTGTTTGAGGCATGGGCAGAGGCAATGATTCATAGGTAAGCTTCGTGAAGCGCATTTGACGTTTTGGCTTATCTCAGGTATACTACGCTTGCTTTACTATTAATATTGTCGCGCTTTCTGTGTCCACCCGGTGGGCAGGCACTAGGCGCGATGCTTCCTAGAAAGGGAGGTGAATTTGTGTCCGGAGTTAAACGTCGCAAAAATGAATCATTCGAAGCTTATATGCGTCGAGTGAAAAAGGTGTGGCAGCAGTCTGGTAAAGTATTGCAGGTGAAAAAAACTCAGTATTTTACCGGTATGAAGAGCAAAAATATGCGCCGCAAATCAGCACTCCACCGTTTAGCTGTTGCTGAAAAGATCGAGTACCTCAAGAAAATCGGTCGTGCACCAGAAGAAGTACTCAAAAAGGGTCGTTAATCTCGTGAAAAAGACAGAGAACTATCCATTAGCTTGTCATGGAGACTCTCTATGTTCCAATGCCTTATCCGACTCAGTCCGAGTCGGGTTAGAACCATCGATTCAAAACATATTTCCAATGCATCGCCGCGAGAGGGGGGTGCATTTAGCAAACCCAAAACCACTGTTTCCCGTTTGGTGCGAGGCGCAGTGGTTTTTTGTTCGCTGATTTTACTCTTCGCTTTTTCCCCTATTCACGCGCAAAGTGTCTCGGATGTAAATAGTCCGGTAAAAGAAGGTTTGAATGTAATCGAGCAGCCACTCGGCTTGCCTACCACCGATATTCGTCTCGTGGTAGCGCGAGTCATTCGCTCCGCGCTTGCGCTTCTCGGAATCGTCTTTCTAATACTCGTATTATACGCCGGCTATTTGTGGATGACTGCAGGCGGTAACGAAGAGAAAATCGGATCCGCCAAGAAAATTTTGATCAACGCTACTGTCGGGCTTATCATCATTCTCACTGCCTACGGCATTGTCACCTATGTGATGAGTATTTTTACCAAAGGCAATGGCGGCGGAGATGGTGGGGGAGGAGGCAATGGCATTGAAGATCAAAATTTTGTCGGTAGTGGAGCGCTCGGCCAGATAATAAAAGATCACTACCCGGGGCGCAATCAAACCGGCGTGCCACGCAATAGTAAAATTATTATCACCTTCTATAAACCAATTGACATGCAAAGCGTGGCGATCGACACCAACAAATCGAGCTCGTTTGGCGATTGCGTCAACATTGGTAAATCCATGAATTGGGAAAACGATTGCGATAGCGTGCAGCTCGATGTGAACCATATCAACGTTACCAATGCCGACACGGGCGCGCCAATTCGCGGAGCGAGCGTGCTGGCAAGTTATGCAAATAAAAATGTCTATACAATCGTGATGCGCCCGTACGACCCACTGGGCTCCGACACCGCTACCACTTCGTACAAAGTACGTATTGGCAAAGGTATTCTGGTTGCCGACGGCACAAATTCCAAAACGTCCCTATTTGCCGGACGACCAAATGGCGCGGATTATTATGAGTGGCAGTTTATAACCGATACAAAACTCGATACGACGCCGCCGCATGTGGTAAGCGTCTTTCCCGACAACGGCGAAACGCAGACTAAAGACAGTGTTATCCAAATCAAATTCGACAAAGCCATCGACCCCACCGGTGTCCAGGGTGACTTTGCGAACGGGAACGACTATTACACGCTCGCCGGCGGCAACGTTTTTCTGAAAACGGGAGCCAGTACCGCTCCGCTTGGTACCATGCGCAGTGTGGATGGTTATCGGATGCTCGAATTCACTCCAAGCAAAGCCTGCGGCACCAACGCGTGTGGTGGTACAAAATATTGTTTGTCGGTGTGCGACGCTCCAGGCGCGAATTGTCAGAGCGATTCGTATCAGATGCTGCTCAAAGCCGCGCAGACCTTTAGCCTCAGTTCATTCGAATCGATTCCGTTTAGCGGTATTATGGATGTGTCGGGCAACGCGCTCGACGGTAACGTCAATAATAAAGTTGATTCGGTTTCGTCGTCGGTGAATGTCTTCCCCGACATGCAAAAACCCGATAATTATTTTTGGAACTTCACTATCAATAATAAAGTCGATTTAACCGCTCCGTTCATTACACAAGTAACCCCCGGAGTTGACGCGCCGTTCGTGGAAGCTACCGATCCACTCGTACTCAGCTTCAGCAAAGCCATGCGGTTCGACCCCTTCTATTCGATTGATATCGATGAGAAACCGACGTCCCAAATTCCGCTCTGCTTCGTGCCGCGCATCACCAGTTTGCAAGGTCCAACGACAGTGAGTTTGGATCACTGCCCATTCCTTGATACCGCCAAACACTATTATTACCCCATGCTCGACTCCAAAATAGAAGATGTGCATTTCAACTGTATTTATCCAGGCAAAGGGCCCCTCGGCAACGATAATAACAACAAATCATTTGTATGTAGCGCCGATCACCCCGAACATTGCTGCCCGGTGACGTCCACCTATGGCGGAAAGGCGACCTGCTGCAACGGTGTGCCGGTTGCAGATAATTCTGCCTCGGCCTGTGTGCAAGATTTAAAAGTCAATAGTTTATAATGTGACACGAATACGCTCCAACAAACTACTCTTTTTTGCCGCCGGATGCGCGCTTGCCTTCGCGGTCATGTTTATTTTTTCCACGTCAGTCGTGAAAGCACAAGCGCCAAACACATCGACGCTCGATGTGGGTTTAGCTGAGGCAGCTCAGGCTGGATTGCCGACCACGGATATTCGTGTGGTTGTAGCGCGCGTCATTCGGGCAGCACTCGGGCTGCTTGGAATAGTGGCGCTTCTCATCGTGCTCTACGCTGGTTTTCGCATGATGACAGCGGGAGGCAATGAAGAACAGGTAGCAGAAAGCAAAAAAATTCTGATCAATGGTGTAGTCGGTCTCATTATTATTCTGTCGGCGTACGCGATCACCACTTTTGTCATCAACGGACTGCTTGGAGCAACCAACAGCCAGAACGGCGGTAATGGTGGAGGCGGTGGAGGCGGTGGAGGTGGCGGCAATCTGCCCGGCAATATATTGTATGTAGTGAGTTTACCACCGAGTGGGCAAGCGTGTGTTCGCAACGTGCATCCAACAATCGTATTTAGTCAGAATGTTGATCTTGCAACTCTCAACGGAAATATTGTCGTGAATAATGAGGGCGGGCAAGCAGTCGACGGCAATTGGCAATATGTTGGCAAAGT
>CAYTPE010000057.1:0-7409 GCA_964439885.1 uncultured Gammaproteobacteria bacterium | reverse complement strand
CTTATTTATTGTATGGGCATTATTCTTTGGATCATCCTCGGTGCGCTCGCTGGGTGGATTGCGTCAGTTATTATCGGCACAAACGCCAGGCAAGGGCTGCTTACCGATATTATCGTCGGTATTGTCGGCGCGTTGATTGGTGGCTTTGTGATGAGCTTGTTTGGTGCGTCCGGCGTCAATGGGTTTAATGTCTATAGCATTATCGTGGCCATCGTAGGCGCGGTGATACTACTTGCGATTGTCCGGGCTATCCGTGGCTATCGTACGGTATAACCTACAAACTGTATGATATACGAACAAAAACCACGTCGCGCTGGCAGCTGTTGTTCGCCATGCGAAGGGCCGTGACGCGATGGAGGGCGAACCACTCTTCTGTACGTACCTATTCACCACTCTCTCGGGTGAACCGGGTGCTCCGAGTCACTGTCCTTCGCCTTCGAATAAAAGCATGCGTACGCATGAAAGCAGTTAATTATTAATTTCAACAAAAATCACTTCTGAACAAGGTGATTTTTGTTTTTTATGGCGATGTGATAAGCTGGTGTTTGTATGCCACAGATAGAAACAACTGATTTTCAACCTTCACTCACCGAATGGTTTGAGTCTATCGGTAAAGGTGAAATGGCGGCCCAGCTCAGGGCCGAAGACAACCAACGTACCGATCGCTTTAAGGTGCTGCATGCCGTGAGCGGATTTCCTGCCGATCTGCCCGAAGAATTTGAAGCCACCGATCTTATTCACCGTTCAGAACGATTCGAGGCATTGCTTCGGCTTCAAGGTCATCTGCCGTGCGCTATTCGCCTTATTCCTAAGCGACCAGAGCTACCTAAACTCCGCAATCGAGGAATGCCGCTTCAAGAATGTTACGAAAAATGGTTTATCCAGCAACCCGTCGATCCGGCCGACTACACCGTTGAAGTATACCGCCATTGCGACGCGCATCAATGGTCCGCCACCTTTATTGTAAATGAACATGGTGTGATTGGTGAAATTATCCGGGGTCAACACAGTCAGCTCACCAAAGGAGAAACCAAAACAGAACCGATTCGATTCACATACGACTTTGCCACCTGGCATTGGAGTCAACAAGACACTGAAGCGGAAAAAGAAGTGCGGCGAATGATAGAACGTGTTACTATAAGCGATAGTACTGAGCAGCGCCGTATTCATGAGCAAATGGAAACACAATTTCATCGTCAACTCATTGCAGGGTATTTCGAAGCCACTGTATGGGATACCGGCGAACTTTTCTTTGTTGATTATAACCGTTTGTTTGGCGCCAATATGGCTCCTGTTGATCTATCGACGTTTGCTGCACGCACTGCCGAGTCATCAACTCTGCGGGGAGCCCCAGCGTATCCAGGCGAGGCGCGTGGACGTGCTCGCGTAGTAGATCTGGATGTGCGAGGAGCTGTAGAGTTTGAACCCGGTGATATTCTCGTGTGCAGAAATACCGATGTTCGCTACCTACCATTTATGAGCCTCTCAGGAGCGATTATTACAGCGCGTGGCGGCATATTAAGCCACGCCGCTATTGTGGCACGCGAGCTACAGAAGCCGTGCATTGTGAGCTGTGCGACAATTTTAGATTCTATTCGTACAGGAGATATGCTGAGTGTTAATGCTACTACGGGAGAGGTAACATTTTTATAGGTATATGACTTCTTTATACCAAACACTATCCGAAATTTTAGATAGTGGAAATATTTTGCCGGTTGTTACTGTACACGGACGTTTTCAACCGCCGGTGCACCGAAATCACCATGAAACATATATCAAGAATGCATTTCGAATTGCGAAGTACGTGCGTTTTTTGATTACCAACCCATATCGAAACGAAACAACTCAGCATGCCTAACCTTTTTGTTACCAGTTATCGTGACCCAGACCTCGATGGATATGCCGGAGCCTGCGCATACGCAGAATTTTTACGCTACAACGCAACCAGTGCCGAGGCAGTTTTTTTTGGCTCACTACACGCCGAAACTAAGTTTCTTCTCGACCGTTTTTTTATTAAACCCGCTCCTCTTAAGGAGATCGCTGAACCCGATGATTCGTACATACTTGTTGATGCTAGTGAACTTGCTGGGTTGGAACCTAGTATTAAACCAGATCAGATTACAGAAATTATAGATCATCGCATGGTTAATGACGCTGCACTTTTCCGCAACGCTCAAATAAACATTGAACTTGTTGGGGCTGCGTGCACGCTGGTGGCCGAACGTTTTATGCGCGCGAACACTCCTATTACACAGAAGTCTGCTGTGTTGTTGGCCGGTGGTATAGTATCTAATACATTAAATTTTAAAAGTACACTTACTACCGATCGTGATAGACAAGCGTATGATTGGCTTATGGCCAGCTCTGGTACTTCCAACGACCTGGCCAGAGATATGTTTGCCGCCAAAACAGAGCATGTAATTCAAAATCTTCACTCTGCCATAGAACACGATTACGCTCTTTTTACTTTCTCAGGTTTAAAAGTTGGTTTTTGTCAGCTTGAAATTATCGATGCGTCGAGTGTAATGGAGCGTTTGTTACAAGAAATGCTTTCAATTTTAAAAAATATTCAAAGTGAGTTTAATCTCGACTATATTTTTTTGTCATTGGTTGATATTGAAGGCAATAAAAATATCTATGTTACCGATGACCCTACTACTCAGTATATACTAAGTAACACGTTGGATATTACCTTTCATAATACTTCTGCAGAACGAGCGGGTCTACTTATGCGCAAGCAAACTGTGCCGTTGTTGAAGGCCTATTTTGAAAAAAAGAGTAATATAACAATATAATAATATGTCACTATACAATGGTCAAAAAGCTCCAAACTTTACTCTTCCCGATCAAACCGGCGTATCTCACACATTATCAGACTATACCGGCAAATGGGTTCTTCTCTATTTTTACCCCAAAGATGACACACCCGGCTGCACTACCGAGGCCTGTACAATTCGTGATAACTACGGTTTGTTCAAGAAAAAGGGGATAGTGGTGCTGGGAATAAGCACCGACTCGGTAAAAAGCCATGCTAAATTTGCTGAGAAGTTTACGCTACCATTCACACTGCTTGCCGACGAAGACAAACAGGTGGTAAATCTCTACGGTGTGTGGGGGAAGAAAAAATTCATGGGTCGGGAGTACATGGGTACGATGCGAAATTCATTCCTTATTGACCCAAGCGGTAAAATTGCTAAAATATACGAGGGTGTGAAACCCGCCGACCACGCATCCGAAGTTTTGGCTGACGTTGCATCGCTCACACACCACTCATAATTCTTCATTCTTAATTCTTACTTCATCGTATGAACTCTCTCAACCGGGTCATCGTCGCCGTGGCCGTTATCCTCGGCGCGAGCACTATTATCGCCACATCAATCGTGATGAGCACGTACTATCGCGTGCGCATGAGCAACAATAATATCAGTGTGGCCGGCACGGCTACCCGCACCGTCACGAGTGACAACGCGGTGTGGAGCGCCAGCTTTAGCCGATCGGTGAGTCCGGGTGATATACAAAGAGGAGTAGCGCTCATGAAAAAAGATTTAGACACCGTCGTTACCTATTTGCACCAGAATGGTATCGCCGACGAACAAATTACTATACAGCCAATTAACCGTTACCAAGTTTGCAGTACCAATAAATATGGTTCACAAGATTGCAGCGGCAGTGGTTTAGTTTCGTACACTCTTGAACAGTATGTTGTTGTTCAATCGAACGACGTAATAAAAATTCAAACTCTTTCACAAAATGCAACGAGTGATCTATCCGGCTCCGGCATCTTTTTTTCGAGCCAGTCCCCACAGTATTACTTCAGCAAGTTAGACGACCTACGCGTCGAGCTTACCAGCGAAGCCACCAAAAGCGCTCTCACGCGAGCCCAAAAAATTGCCGAAAGCACCGGTGCGTCCGTGGGTATTCTGCAGTGGGCCAACGTAAGTGCGATTCAGATCAGCGGACTGAATGCCTCGGATGATTCTGACTATGGCAGCTACGATACTTCTTCTATCGATAAAAAAGTAATGCTGGTAGTGCACGCTTCATTTGGGTTGCGCTAATCAACGAGTCGATTTTATTCTTAAAGCGTACACATGTCAGATAAAAAAAATTTCGTTGATGGCTCACGTACATCAGCTGAAGTGCGTGAAAAACGAGAATTTGTTATTGAAAGCGGAGGAGCCTCACGTACAGGCTATAAACACGAACTTCAGGCGATGCCGAGCGAAGATCACTATATCGTGGATCCACATCGGCGTCTTTTTGCGGTAGCCGACGGTATGGGAGGAGCCCTCAATGGCGGAGCTGATGCCGAAGCAGCCCTCCGTTTTTTGACGCAGGAAACGGACAGTGCTGAAACAGAAATAGCACGAAATGCGTTCCCATCTCCAGTACAACGAATGCAGCTTGCCATAGATCAAGTAAATGAAAGATTACATTCTGAGCCGCTACCACCTACCATGGATCCGGTGCAAGAAAGGCGTGCCTTTCACGCTACGACGCTTACTTCATTAAAATTTTTTAATGAAGGAGAAGTCGGGCAAAAAGCAATCATCGGTCATGTGGGGGATAGTCGTGTCTACCGTTTACGCGGAGGCACAGTTGACATTCTTACCACCGACATGAATGTAGTGCACGCTCCTAGGGCACTCAAGAATATGCTCGTTAAGAATAATCGTTTTCCTTCTGGCGCTGAAGAGGAGTTTGACCAAAAGCTTACAACCGAAAGCGGTCGGCAAGCACTCATGCGCAAATTCGATACCGTCAAAAGCAAAGATGAGTTAACGCCGCTTGAATACGAAATATACGGTTTACTTCACTTAATTTATTCAAATATTGGTCTGCCACGTAAGCAATTTGAATCCGCAGTCTTCGAAATCGATGTTGTGCCTGGTGATCAGTTCGTTATTGCTTCCGATGGATTGAGTAATCTCACACCAGAACAAATTGGCCATATTTTAGAGGTACGCAACACTGCGTCAGCGGAAGATGTGGCACGCACATTGGTCTCCGGAGCGTATACTCTGAGTCAATTACCGAACGAGAAACTGCTTCGTGCTAAACCCGACGATATCACGGCAGTCGTCGTTCGAGTAAAATAATATGTCGATAGTCATTTTCGATTTTGATGGTGTTATTATCGATTCGTTCAATTTGGCGTTTCAACTCAACAAAGTACGTGATGCCGAGCTTACTGCCGAAGAATATCGTCGGCGGGTTGATGGCAACATTTATAACCACATCGAACCATCCGGAAACCCCAATCATTCTTTACAATCGCGCACATTTATAGATTTTTTCAGTCGTTATACGCCTGCTATCATGAGCATGGAGTATATTCGCGGTATTGACGAAACGATTCGCACAATGGCGGAGCAGCACACATTGTGCATTAACTCATCGACACCGGCTAAGACAATTCGCGAGTACTTAAAACTACACGGACTCAATGAGTATTTTAGCGACGTCATGGGCCCAGAAGTCGATTTTAGTAAAAGGCAAAAATTTGTAGACCTACTGAACGAATACTCGGCTCGTGCGGAGAATTCGATATTTATTACTGATACCCTTGGTGATATTCGGGAGGCTCAAGCGGAAAAAATTGTAACCATCGGGGTAACCTGGGGGTATCATAGCAGAGAGACACTTGAAAAAGGCGTCCCATATGCTATTGTAGATACGCCGGCTGAATTGCCGGGTATTGTACAGCGTTATTTTTCTCAGTAAGAATTGCTGTTTCGGTTCGTCATATACAACAATTATTCATTTTAACCTATGTTCATGCGTATGCATTATAAGTATGTTTTGGCTGCGAGCACACTTACTCTTGGGTTTGCTTTGCTTGGGGCAGGTTGCTCGAGTAACACCGCGGTGACGACCGATTCAACCGATACTTCTCAAAACACGCTCACCACCCCACCATCAACAAGCACCACGGATACGACACCTGTGGTAGTGACGACCACGCCGTCAACGACTTCTCCCTCCTCAACAGCAGCAGTTACACCTGCATCGAAACCTTCCACAGTCCCGACCGCGAAGGTCTATGTGAGTGGCGTATCGGGTGTGACCAAAAATAATTCAATGACGACGGCGTATAACACCGCGTTTACGTCATTTCACGGGTCGAGCTATTATATGCAGCTCACCTCGTGCCACGGGAGCCCTGGATTTTTAAGCCTCAAAGCCGGCGCGCGATTTATGCTCGACAATCGTGATTCCAAATCGCATCGCCTCACACTTGGTAATGTGGTCTATAGTTTGCCCGCTTACGGCTATGTGGTTACAAAGGCGCCGAGTTTAGTTGGCACATTTCCACTCACCTGTGATGGGGGAGGGGCTGCAAATATTAATATTGAAAAATAACGCTTTATTTCACCCCGCCAGCTGGCGGGGTTTTTGCTCATGGTAATTTGTGATATCCTATAGAAGTTAGCAAACATATTTTTATGTTCAGCACTCTACACACACTCATTCTCGCAATAGTTGAGGGTATCACCGAATTCCTACCCATCTCTTCCACGGGGCACATGGTGCTCACTGCGGCGGTGCTTCATATTCCTGAAACGGAGTTTGTCAAAAGTTTTCAGATTATTATTCAGCTGGGTGCCATTGCGGCAGTTCTGATGTTGTATTGGCGATCACTTCTCGTTAATTTTGAAGTGTTGAAGCGTGTCATTGTTGGCTTTATTCCTACAGGTATTATCGGACTACTTTTGTACAAAGTGGTCAAACAGTACTTACTCGGCAATGTGTGGGTAGTGCTCGGTTCGCTTTTTGTGGGTGGCTTGGTAATTATTATTTTTGAAAAATTCCACCATGAACCATCCACCGAAAACGAAACTGTTGAGCATATTTCTTATAAACACGCAGCACTCATTGGTTTGTTCCAGACAATCGCTATTATCCCCGGTGTTTCTCGATCTGCCGCAACTATTGTCGGAGGTTTGATTCTGGGCTACAAACGCAAAACCATCGTTGAATTTTCTTTTCTTTTGGCTGTACCAACCATGCTCGCTGCCACCGGCTTGGATCTGCTTAAAAATGGCAAGGCCATTCTCGCCGGTGGGGGATTGGGAATGCTCGCGCTTGGGTTTGTAGTCGCTTTTGTAGTCGCACTCGCTGCCGTCAAATGGCTCTTGGGGTTCGTGCAGAAGCATACCTTCATATGGTTCGGTATGTACCGAATTCTTGTTGCGATTGTTGGGTTCTTCTTACTGGGGTAAAAGTATTTACATTATTAGACATTTTCGCTATACTTCAAGCATTATCTTGAAGTATTTTTGTATGAGCACACTTCCTACTCGTGAAGAAAATTACTCTGAATGGTACAACCAACTTGTCGAAAAAGCCGGTCTCGCGGAGCACTCGGCTGTCCGAGGTTGCATGGTTATTAAACCCTACGGGTATGC
>CAYTPE010000056.1:0-7418 GCA_964439885.1 uncultured Gammaproteobacteria bacterium | reverse complement strand
CCCTCGGTGAGATGTATTCTAAGTTAACACAAAAGGGGGTGCCGGTCCCCAATGGTTTTGCGTTGACTGCCGACGCCTACTGGGCGTTTATCCGTGGCTGTAAGCTCGATAAACAAATTAAAGAAATTACGTTTGGGCTCGATGTTAAGAATGTTCAAAAACTTGCGGTGGCCGGAGCGAAAATTCGATCACTCATTCTCAAAGCGGAGTTTCCCAGTGATTTAAAAAAAGAAATTGTTGAGGCGTATAATAAGCTCAGTAAACAGTCAGCAGTAAACAGTAAACAGAACGGTACGGATGTGGCTGTGCGTTCGAGCGCCACCGCCGAAGATTTGCCCGATGCAAGTTTTGCCGGACAGCAAGAAAGCTATCTTAATGTGAAGGGTGAGAAAGAGCTTTTGCTTGCCTGCAAAAAATGTGTCGCGTCGCTTTTCACCGATCGTGCCATATCATATCGCGAAGCCAAGGGGTTCGACCACATGGCTATCGCGCTCTCGGTGGGTGTGCAACAAATGGTCCGCTCCGACCTCGGTGCTTCGGGTGTGATGTTCACGCTCGATACCGAATCCGGCTTCAAAGGCGTGGTACTCATCAACGCCGCGTATGGCCTCGGCGAATATGTAGTAAAAGGGAGAGTCATACCCGATCAATTTTTTGTCTTCAAAGAGGGTGTGAAGCAGGGCAAGAGTGCCATTATCAACCGTCGTCTAGGGAGTAAAGAAGTAAAATTAACCTACGCCACTTCGGGCACCAAGCAAACCAAGGTGCTTTTTAAAGAGCAGCGAGAGTGGGCGCTGGCCGACGATGAGGTGATACAGCTTGCCAAATGGGGGATGGCGATAGAAGAGCATTACGGTAGACCCATGGATATCGAATGGGCCAAAGATGGTGACACCGGCAAACTTTTTATCGTTCAAGCTCGCGCCGAAACAGTGAAATCGCGCGCAGACAAAACCGTCATTGAAACATATAAACTCGGTAAACATGGTCAGGTGCTGGTAGAGGGTGTGAGTGTTGGTCAAAAAATTGGCCAAGGAAAAGTGCGCATCATTGATTCGCCCAAAAACATGAAACTGTTTAAACCAGGCGAAGTTTTGGTGACCCGCATTACTGATCCAGACTGGGAGCCGGTCATGCGCATTGCCTCGGCGATTGTGACCGAACAAGGCGGCAAAACATCGCACGCCGCTATTGTGAGCCGTGAGCTCGGCATACCATGTATTGTAGGTGCCACTGGCGCGCGCAAGGCCGTAAAAGAAGGTGAGGAGGTGACGGTGTCGTGCGCGGAGGGTGAAACGGGGTATGTGTATAAAGGGCGTTTGCCTTTTGAAGTAGAAAAAACCGAAATTAAAGAACTCGACAAAACACACACCAAAATAATGATGAACGTGGGGGATCCACACAAAGCCTTTACGCTCGCGCAGATACCCAATAACGGTGTTGGTTTGGCTCGTGAAGAATTTATCTACACCAATTTTATCAAAATTCATCCGCTCGCACTCGTTCATTACAACGAGATAAAAAATAAAAGTGAAAAGATAAAAATTGACGAACTAACGATCGGCTATAAAGATAAAACGCAGTACGCGATTGATAAGCTCGCGCAGGGGATGGCGTCGATCGCCGCCGCGTTTTATCCGAGCGATGTGATTGTTCGTCTGAGCGACTTTAAAACCAATGAATACGCCACACTCATTGGTGGAGAGGCCTACGAACCAAAAGAAGAAAACCCCATGATCGGTTGGCGTGGCGCTTCGCGCTATTATGACGAAAAATTCAAACCAGCCTTCAAAATTGAATGTGAAGCCATCAAAAAAGTTCGCAATACGTGGGGTCTCAAAAATCTTATCGTGATGGTGCCGTTCTGTCGCACCGTGGACGAAGGCAAGAAAGTACTCGACACCATGAAAGAATTCGGACTCGAGCGCGGTAAAGACGGATTGCAGGTGTATGTGATGTGCGAAATCCCGGCTAACGTTATTCTCGCCAAAGAATTTTGCCAGGTATTCGATGGGTTTAGTATTGGCAGCAACGATCTCACCCAGCTCACGCTCGGTGTGGACCGCGACTCCGCGCTGGTGTCGCATGTCTACGATGAAAAAAACGCGGCCGTGAAAAAATTGATTCGCGAAGTAATTCAGGTGGCGCATCAGGAAAAACGCAAGGTCGGTATTTGTGGCCAGGCGCCCAGCGACTATCCGGAATTCGCCGAGTTTTTGGTGCAAGAGGGGATTGATAGCATTTCGCTTAACCCCGATACCGTGCTCAAAACGCGCGCCCGCATCGCTGCCATGGAAAAGAAGGTGGGCAGCCGCCCCAAAGCAGTGAAGTTGTCTCTTGTTTCCAAAATGTTACTCCTCTTTGCTGCTATCGGACTCAGTGTCGGCCTCACGGGATACAGTTGTCAAACAGTGCAGACCAATACCGATGACGCGTATATTAAAAATGAAATTAGTATAGAAGTGGCGAAGGCGCGAAGTGAATTAAAAAAAGAATTAGCGCAGACAGCCACTCCCACCAGTTCGCTGTCTTTGTCTGTCGATGGCGTTGCGCACTTTGACAGTAGTTTTGTAAATATTACGTTGAAGTATCCTGCTCATTGGTCGGTTACTCATACGAATGACTCGCTCATTTTTCAAGGCCCCGACAGCAAATCGTATAAAGATGCTCCAGCCCCGGTTCGATCATATTTTTCCGTGAGGAAAGCTCCAGACAATTATTTTCCTGGAGGAGGGCACACATTTGGCACCAGCACGTGGAAAGGGTATCCGGTGGTTGAGATGACCGGTACATCATTCTCTTCACTCGGGCACAGGTTTTTGGTGGTGTATCCGAATGGATATGATGTAAGTTCGTATGTGATTGAGCTGGCCGGAGATGCGCAGCATTTTGATGATTTTGTGAACAGTATTAGTGATTTTAAGTTGTGATTGTACTGCTTTAAGCTTGAACGATATAATACGATTTAGTATAGGCGCGCACAGTGCGTCTTTTTTCGGCTAATTTTTCATAAAAAAACCACCCCGATGGATATCGGGGTGGTGGTAAGGTCGAATCGCGTTGGAAGAAGAGCGATAACCTTAGCTGTTTATAAGTATAGCACAGTAGCCTCAGGTTGTCAAGCGGCGGGTTTATTGAGCTCAATTTCTGCCTTTTTGCCAAGCTCAATAAGCGCACCGGTATCTTCCTGCGAGAAAATGCGCGGCTGTGTGTCTTTGATGCAGAGTACACCAACAACCTGCCCGCTCGCGTGCTCGCGCAGCGCTACCCCAGCATAAAAGCGAATAAACGGAGCGCCGACCACTGACGGGTTGTCTTTGAACCGATCGTCAAGCATGGTGTCTTGCACAATAAAAATAATCGGAGCAAGCATCGCGTGGCCGCAGAACGAAATAGACCGATCGCCCTCGCGGGTATCTAACCCTTGGCATGATTTATACCACTCGCGATTTTTATCAATAATCGAAATAGTTGAAATTGGCACCCCGAATCGTTCGGTGGCTTCTCGCGTAATAGCATCAAAACGTTCTTCCGGTTTGGTATCGAGAATACCAAGCTCTTGTACGCGACGCATTCGCTCGTCCTCAAACGGAGGGATGGGCGCCAACTTCATAGGATAGAAGTTTAAAAATAAAATATAAAAAAACTCACTAGACGTGTGAGCTTCGAGAGCTTCCCTTCGAATAATAGTATACCACTATTCGCGGAGTGGAACAAATAAGGGCGTTGACAAATACAGGCTTATCGCGTATAATGGCAGTGCTTATAGCTACCTGGGTCGGTAGTTCAACTGGTTAGACCCGCCACGGCGGGCATGTCACGGTATTCAGTGTACTTTAAAATAAAATTTCGAAGGGTATAGAATATAAAGCGGGTCGGTAGTTCAACTGGTTAGAGCACTGCCCTGTCACGGCAGAAGTTGCGGGTTCGAGTCCCGTCCGACCCGCTTTATTTTTTATGCTTCGAATAATCCTCTTCAAGAGGATTATTTTGTAATACTTTTTTCTGCAGCTCGTCCAGTATGGGTGATAGCCAAGGGAGGTGTGCATGCGGCACATGGTATGCGCTGCTGTTCTCGTTTGCGTCGTAGGTGTGTGGGTGGGTGTGGCTCGTGCCGATGGCACGGTGCCACCCCCGTGCCCCGATGGCGCGGCGGCCTGCTTCGCGCGCGGCGCGAAGCGCAACCTCACGCTTGCCCGGCTCCTCGAGGAGCACGGGCGTAGCGAAGAAGCTGAGAAGCACTACGAAAATGCTACTCGCGCCCACGACAAGCAGATGGCCAAGCTGGATGAAGCGCTCAAGACGCAAAAGGCTTCGAAAAAGAAAAAGCCAATCGTCGCGAAGACGCCCAAGCCGGCATCGACAGCTCAACCCCCGGCCATATGCCCCGCCGAAAAGGCCAAGTAGTAGGCGCGCCTCTTTTCGCCTATCTCCCCGCATCGTTCGCACGATCGGGGGTACTAAAAAAAGCCTTTGTGAAAGGGCTTTTTTTAATTCGTCTATCGCGATCAAGTAAGACGCATATTTTCTTCGTCTAGAAGACTAAGCGTTTGCGGCGCCCCGTTTAATTTTCGTATACGAAGCACTGTGTGGGTATAAAATTGACCAGTACTGTTATCCTTTCGCTTTTTTTCGTGCCATTTTAAATCAAGGGTATCTTTATAACGTTCGCGTAAGGCATCCAAACCGTTTAAAACTTTAGCCGCATTGGGAGGATAGTAAAGAGGTGGTACTTCGTTGAAAAGAATACCGTTATCGCCAAGCCAGCGATACTGCCTGTTCAAAAATTTATGTAGGATATCCGGATTCTCCGGGAAGCCAATCAAACCGCCCCACATTCGTTGCATTATAAAATCTGCTTTTTTTCCACCAAGCCATTTTTCTACTGACTTTTTCCCTTGTGATGTAAACATGTCGGTGGCGATCACTTCATGGTGGTTTTCTGTGTCTTCTCGCTGTTGCTGTCTGTCTCGCAAATCATTCAAAACAGTGCCAAGCGTGTGGGAAAAAAATCCGGGCGTAAAATCGCTAAACAGGCGCGAACCAGTGCCACCGAGTTCGATGCCAATTGCTTGGCCACGACGATGCGCCAGAGTGTCTTCTACATAGGCGCCAATGTTTCTGTATTCCGCCGGTATGACATCTCTAAAATATTCGCTAAAACTTCTTTCGCCTTCATTTAAGCTGGAATCATAGGTTGGCCATATACGAGTGGGATTGCGCTCCAAAGAATGCATCTCCGAGACGTTGGACCCCAATTTTTCAAAAGCAATTCTACTTCTTCGAGACATAGACAATTATTTAGTTTTCTCCATCACTATATCATAAACGTGCGTATAATAAAAATTCGCTAGAGGCAGATTGTTAACTGACACAAAATATACTCGCTTGATCTCGTCAATTTTGATCGTCAACAAAAAAAGACCCTGGAAGTGTCCGGTAAAAGGAACGAAGTGAAGGAGGGGGCACTTCGGCCAAATACCGAACACGTTTCAGGGTCTTTCGTAATTGATTGTAACTTCAGTATACCATCACCTTGTAGAGTCGTCAAGTACTACGGGGTGTGGAAAACTCTCGTGTTTATTATTTGGTAGCGTTTACCACTGCCTGGAACAAAGTAGAGTTTTTAGCAGCGAGCTCAGCAAGTACTTTGCGGTCGATAGCGATGCCTTTCTTCTTGAGCGCACCCATAAGCGCGCTGTAGCTGATACCCAAACGGCGGGCAGCGGCATTGATACGAACCTGCCAAAGGCCACGGTTGAGGCGCTTTTTGGTGCGGCGACCGGCAAAAGCGTGCTGACCAGCCTTCATCTTGGCGACTTTGGCAACCTTAATTTTGGATTTACGTCCCCAGCGATACCCCTTGGTATGCTTGAGAATGCCTTTGCGGCGTTTGTTGTGGAGAATACCACCTTTGATACGGGTCATACAGTTCGAATGAAATTATTATATTGTTATATTATTTTTCCCACGTTTATGCGTGAGGCAACAATGTTCGCATCGTGTAGTTCAGCGTGGAACTCGCAATGACGTCTGATCGTTTGTTGCGGCCAACTTTGCCGTTTTCACGAGAGTTGGAGTGAGCCTGACCGTTGGTGCGTTTTTCAATTTTACCTTTTTTGGTAACGCGATAGCGCTTAGCGGTGGCTTTGTGCGTTTTCATTTTAGGCATATGATTTGTTCGAAATCACGCCGCGCAACGTCCTTTGGAGCGCGGCGCAGTATGTAATTTTTAATAATCTTTTAATAACTTCTTAATAATTTCAATAAACCGTGCAACCATGATTATTGAAAAATTATTAAAAAATTATTGAGAAATTATTTTATACTCTGGCGATAATCGCCGTGACTTTGTTGGCGTTGCGTTCGACATTTTGTTCGAACCGAACAGCGAACTCATTCTGGATGTCGGCCACAAACTGCTTCACGATTTCCATGGCCATACCAGCCTGCTGCTGTTCACGCCCACGCATGATAATTTCGATTTTGACTTTATCGCCTTCTTCCAAAAATTTGACCGCCTGTGTTTTGCGAATATCGAGGTCATGCTTGCCAATGCGCAGCGACAAACGAACGCCTTTGATTTCCACTACATGCTGGTGCGCTTTGGCGAGGCGTGCTTCTTTTTCTTGCTGATAACGGAACTGACCGAAATCGATAATCTTGGCAACCTTCGGAGTGGTTTTGGGGTTGATCTCCACCAAATCCATACCTTGTTCGCGCGCCATGCGAATCGCTTCGGCTGTCTTCACCACACCCAAATTAACGCCTGTTTTATCAAGTACCAAAACTTCCACTTCGGTAATACCTTCGTTGTGGCGATAAATGCGTTTTGGTTCTTCTTTTTTTCGACGATGGGTGATTCTCATAGCAGAGTAAGTTTGTAAGCAGAGTAAGTTTGTAAGTTATAACTTACAAACTTACTCTGCTTACTGCTTATGAACTGATTGGTGGAAGTGGCGAGAGTTGAACTCGCGTCTAGATTGTTTTTTTCTCACGATCTACATACGTAGGGTATTTGTGAGAGCTCCACACCAAGAAAATACCCAAATCGATGTCGAGCTTGTTTACGATTCGTTCGGCCAGCGCGTGTAAACGCCACGCGGGCCTACTCCTCATAAGTAACACCGGGGATGAGCTATGAGGTATTGCTCAGCCGATGCAGCTACTGGCTAGGCCAAAGCTGGTGTAAGGGTGCTGAATGCGTTAGCAAAAGCAGTCTTTACATTTGATACAAATGATTTGGCATTTGTAGGATGTCTTGAGTGTGTACGAGGTTCAAGACGACCTCGGTATGCACGTGAAAAGAACGCAACCTATCGAAACCGGGCACTCCCAGTTTAAAAAATCCTAAATTTGAAATTCTAAACTCTAAACAAATTCAAATACTCAAATGATTTAATGATCTAAATGTTTTG
>CAYTPE010000055.1:0-7466 GCA_964439885.1 uncultured Gammaproteobacteria bacterium | reverse complement strand
GTCATAGCCGCTTTTAAATTTCTTATCAAACACCAAATAAATAAACAATTGAATCGAAAGTGAGAAGCAATAAAGAAATCTGGAAAAATCTTGAATAGCTGCATAAAACTCACCTTCAATAAGAGTCGAATAAAACACTCACCAAAAGAGTTAACGAAGCACCCAGCAACACCAGGCCAATTTTATGATGACGGGTCATATATTGTGTAGTACTTCTTCAAACTCACCGAACTCTTTATTTTTTCGCGCGTTATTCCATACAAAATATTTCCCATTCATTGCAATATATACGCCATGTGGAAGAATTTGCGCAAACGCGAGCGCGCTACCCAAATTAAACAACCCGTCGGAGCTTCCAAAGGCATAGGGTATCATGGCACCGGTGAGCACAATTGTCTTGTCGTGAATATCTTTTCCGAGCAGCTCAGCCGTTTCTACCATTGTATCGGTTCCGTGGGTTATTACAATACGCTCTTCAGGTGTCTGCTTGCAACTTTGTAAAATACTAATGCGTTCTGACAAAGTCATGTCAAGACTGTCCACCATCATAAGAGTTTCGGTGTCAACTTCCAGGCGGCAGCGTCCACGTGCGAGCATTTCGGTAAGATGTGAATTGCGAAAAAAAAGTTCACCACGCAATTCGTTATACTCTTTATCAAATGTTCCACCTGTTATGAAGATTTTGATTTTCATATACACTATTTATTTCTCGATTGATTTCGGTTTATCTTTTCGAATGAGCAGAAAGTACGCGCCGACGATTACTTCGACGATCGCCATCATATAAAAAACCATCGAGAGAGATTCAGGAATTGACGCAAGGCGATATATCATAATTTCCAGATACGCGCCGCCAAACAGTATGACGGCGATAATTTTATTGGAAGACATAGATTAAAAAATTTTTTGTAAAGAATTTTGAATTTGTTTGAGTGCTTCCGGCATGAGCGGCCAGAGGACCGATGACAGCGCGATGCAGAATGGCGCGATTTTGGACGTAGCTATTTGATTCATAAAGCTCGGTGAGAGTGGGTACTTATTGATGAAATACAGGGCCACGCCAATGACCAGCACACCTTCAAGAAAGCCGAATACTCCCCCGAGCAGTTTATCTAAACTGTGAATGAAAGGGAGGCGCGTGACCAGAGCCAGAGCTTTATCGATAAGAAAAAAAGCCAGACCAACCAAGCGGTTGATAAGAACAAACGCAATCACAAAGGTAAGGACTCGGGCGAAGTTTGAATTCCAACCGGTGATACCGATAAGCCACGCGGCAAAAGGCGCGTACCAGCGAGCCGCCAAAAAGACACCAAGTATAGTACCAATGAGCGAGCCAAGTGTGTGCACGAGTCCGAACCACAGACCAAACAGCGCAAATCCGGCAATGATAATGATAAGCGCGAGGTCGAAGTACGACATAGAGTGCAATTTTAATTTAAGAATGAAGATTGAAAATTATAATAGCTAAGGTCTCGTACGTGTTGTTGCTTCGTTTAAAATTAAACTTTAACTAACCGCGGAAAAAGTGGGTCTTGTTTTTTAATTTCATTCCCGACGGTCAAATCCACCCATTGTTGCAGCTCACTGAGTGGTTTGGCGAGCTCTGTTTCGATATTCAAACCCAGTTGCGCAAATATTTTTTCGGCTGTTTCGGGCATGGCGGGCCACAGCATCACCGCAATGTGGCGCAAACCTTCGGCGAGATGATAAAGTAAATCAAAAACTTTTTCTGTTTTCCCAGCTTTCACCAGAGCCCACGGTTGGATGTCCGAAATCATTTGATCGAGGTGGCGCACGAATTTCCACGTGACTTCAAGCGCCTTGTCGAAACGCCACGCCTCAAGCTCACGGACATACGTTGGCCATATATCCGACGAAAGTAGCGAAATGAGATCTTGATTAACGTTCTTAACTTGGGGAATAGTGTTGTTGCTATACTTTTCAATCATCGTTAAAATTCTGTTAGCCAGGTTTCCAATCCCGTTCGCTAAATCAGCGTTGTATCGCTTTTCAAATTTTTCGACACTAAAATCACCGTCTTCGTACGGGTTTAGCTCTGCCAAAAGATAGTGCCGTACCGCGTCTGTGCCATACTCCGCAACGACTTCAAACGGATCAACGACATTTCCGACACTTTTGCTCATCTTTTGCCCTTCGGCGGTGATAAAACCGTGAATGAAAATTTGTTTGGACGGCTCCACTCCTGCCGACATCAGCATGGCCTGCCACATCGCGCTCTGCTGTCGCAAATTATCTTTACCCGCTACTTGAACTCCTGGCCAAAACTCGTCAAATCCCTTGAAGGGCTTGCCCTCCGAAGCTTCTGCGGAGGAGGGCCAACCGAGCGTGGAAATATAGTTCGTGAGCGCGTCAAACCACACATACATCACGTGTTCCTCGTCTCCTGGTACCGGTACGCCCCAGGGCATTTTGGATTTGAGGCGAGAGATAGAGAAATCTTCGAGCCCGCGCTCAACAAATGCTTTAATTTCATTTAGTCTGCCTTCGGGCACGACAAAGTCTTTGCGACTATTGTACAAAAAGAGTAAAGGTTCCTGATATTTGGAAAAACGGAAAAAATAATTTTCTTCGGCGATCAGTTCAACCTCCACCGTTGGATGTATAGGGCAGCGGCCATTCACTAATTCCGAGTCGGTTTTTTCGAGCTCGCAACCCACGCAATATTTAACGCGGTATTCTTTTTTATAAATGTCGCCGCTCGCCTCGCAGCGTCGCCACATTTCCTGCGCTGCAGCGATATGATGCTCGTCGGTCGTCCGGATAAAGTTCGTGTAGCTCAGATTCAATGCTTCCTTGAGCTGGTTAAACTTCGCCGCGTATTCATCGCAATATACTTTGGGGTCTTTGCCCGCCTCAAGCGCTTTACGATAAATTTTGAGCCCGTGCTCATCAGTACCGGTGTTGAACACTACCTCTTTGCCAAGCAAGCGTTGAAAACGTGCTACGACGTCGGCCTGGATAATTTCCAAAGCAAACCCGATGTGCGGGTCGGCGTTGACGTAAGGCAGGGTGGTAGTGATGTAGAATTTTTGGTTCATAATTTCTAAATCAGAAATTCAAATGACTAATATAGTTAGTAATTAGTTATTTGATAATACAACTACGAATTCTCCACGTTCATCAATTTTCATTTTCGAAATTTCTTCTATTTTTCCACGGTAAATCGTTTCAAATTTCTTCGTTAGTTCTCTGCACACCACTACTTCCCTACTCGGCAGTAGCACGTCCGCAAGTTCGCCGATACATTTGAGAATACGATGCGATGATTCGTAGAAAATAACTGTGTGCTCTGATTCAGCAACTTCTTTGAAAAATTTTGCGCGTTTCGTTTTGTGGGGCGGAAAACCCAAAAAAAGAAACTTATCAGTCTTAAATCCGGAAATAGAAAGCGCGGTAGCCACAGCAGAAGCACCTGGAATCGGCACGATTCGCAAACCTTCAATCTTAAATCTTAAATCTTCAATTAATTCGTTTCCCGGATCGGAAATACCTGGTGTGCCGGCATCAGTCACAAGTGCAAGATTTTTCCCTTCTTCGAGTAATTGTTTTATCTCCTTCACTTTTCTGGCATCACTATGATGGTGGTAACTGATAAGCGGCCGGCTAATCTGGTAATGTTCAAGGAGTTTCTGCGTGACACGCGTATCTTCGCACAAAATAATATCGACAGCTTTAAGCGTTTCAAGGGCGCGCAGGGTGATGTCTCCGAGATTCCCGATGGGGGTGGCAACAATAAAAAGATTTCCGTTCATATGCGGAAATCTTAGCAAAATATTCAATTTTCTGCAAACCGCCCTAGTGTTTAGAAACCTCGTATAATACGCCGGGCCATTCGGGCATGTCACTTGTGCGCTCCTTTTTAATTGTATTAAATGGATCACTTACAACAAATGGCTTGCCTAAATCTACCAATCGCTCGATAGAAATTCGAACAGATTCTGGATCATCATTAAAAACCAGGGTAGCTTTTGAAAATTCGGGGCTTGCATGATTTACTTGTGTGGCTCGGACAACTAGACCGTTTGGCAAAGGGATTTCCTGAGTACTGGGGTCTTTATTTAAAAGCATTTCCAAAGGTGAATTGTCATTTACAAAATTTATAAGATAATTAACGACTGTTTCATGTGCTCCTGCGCTCTCAATTTCTGACATACAATAATAACGTTAATAAATTAAAATTTTAAAAAGAGCATTTAATTTAACACAAACTTGCTTAACGTCAGTTTTTGTGGTGGTTTTCCCAAGCGAAAATCGGATTGATAAAGTTATTTCACGATCCTGTAGTCCAATAGCCTTCAAAACGTGCGACGGCTCGCTGGTAACTGCCGTACAGGCGCTTCCGGTGCTGCACATAATGCCGTGTTCGCTGAGGTATAAAACAAGCGCTTCGCCTTCAATACCCGGGATTTGCACATTTAAATTATTAGGGAGTCGATCAGAGCCAATTTCAGGACCGTTTAATTTAAGATTTGTGATTTTAGATTTGAGATTTTTGAGAAAGAATTCAGCGAGTTTTCGAGTTTTTTGCGCTTGTGGTACTACCCCCTCCTTTGCCCTCCCCCTAAAAGGGGGAGGAACGACAATA
This sequence comes from uncultured Gammaproteobacteria bacterium, assembly GCA_964439885.1. Lineage (GTDB taxonomy): Bacteria > Patescibacteriota > Patescibacteriia > Magasanikbacterales > GWA2-37-8 > CAYTPE01. The sequence goes on along the minus strand of CAYTPE010000055.1, from coordinate 2,860 downwards.
GAAAGAGCTTTGGCAAAACCAACGATGCCGGCGACATTCTCCGTACCACCACGCAGTCCGCGCTCTTGTGAACCACCGTACATAATTGGTTCGATTTGTACGCCACGGCGAATATAGAGACATCCGGAGCCTTTCGGCCCGTAAATTTTACCACCATTGAGTGTCATGAGATCAACATGCAGTTTTTCCACGTCGAGATCAAGATACCCGGCCGCTTGGCAGGCATCGGTATGAAAATAGGGATACACCGTAGCATGTTCTTTGCGATAACGTAAAAGTGCGCGACCAATATCGGCAATCGGCTCAATCGTGCCGATTTCATTGTTGGCATACATGACACTCACGAGCACGGTGTCCGGGCGAATTGAGCGAATTACGTCTGACGCATTTACTTTTCCACTCCTATCGACCGGCACAAGAGTAATGTCGAAACCTTGTTTTTTTAGTGCTTGAAGAGGCTTCAAGACGGCTTCGTGCTCGATGGCCGAGGAGATGATGTGGCCTTTTTTACCATATGCACGGGCAGCACCTAAAACAGCGAGATTATCTGACTCAGTACCACCGGATGTAAACACTATCGTATCTGGCTGCGTATGGAGTATTTCCGCGACTGTTTTACGTGCCGCTTCAACTGCCCTATTCGCTTTTTGCCCGAGTGAATAGATGGCAGAAGGATTGCCAAAATCAGAAACCAAAAAAGGCTCCATAGCTTTTTTTACGCGTGGGTCAAGCGGTGTGGCGGCGGCATGGTCGAGGTAGATGAGTTTTTTTTGTGGCATACTTAATTGTCATTCCGAGCGAAGCATAGCGAGGTCGAGGAATCCCTTCAATGACATATAGAGCGATTCCTCCACTCGCAGCGATGCTCGGTCGGAATGACAGTTACAAAGGCAGCGTCAAATTAATCTTCTTCGTATCTGGCGCACTCTTTGGCATATCAAAATCAACGCGAAACGGCAAGACTTCTCCGGTAAGGGATTTGTAAAATAATTGTTTATTTTTACGACCAAAGTCGTATACTTCTTTGGTTACACGCACATCTTGCTCACAATATTTTTTAATTTCGTCAATCTTCCCTTCTTTCCACCATCGAATCGCGTCGAGTCCGTGGGCACTTTTTTGAATATTATCGAGCGTAGCTTGCGCCACGTCATCGAGCTTGAGACGAAAGCCAAGACTTTCTTTGATTTTGACAATCAGATCAAGGTGCGGAAATTTACTGAGGTCTCCCATGTAGTAATTACCGAGAATCGGCACATCGAAGTGTTCGCTATTGTAGCCAATGATACGGTCGGCTTTTTCCAAAATGGGCCAGAGCTGGCCTAGCTCGTGCTCCTCGAAGCTGCGGTAGCTATCAGTGGCGTATTCGTAAATAGATACAACGGAAATTTTTAATTTCTTGAAATCATTATTCACGTCTGCAAAAGTGTTTTGGGTTTCAATGTCGAAGACGACTTCATTCATATGTGACGAAATACGAAACCGCCAATGGGCGGTATGAAAGTATGAAATTAGTATGCTCTCGCGAACACTACACGTTGTTTTGATGGTTTTCCGCTTAAAACACATGTGCCGTCTTCTAATGGGTTGTCAAGCGGAATGCAACGTATGGTTGCCTTCGTTTCCTCTTTTATCTTGAGTTCTGTTTCGGTCGTGCCATCCCAGTGTGCGAGCACAAAACCACCTTTGTCCAAGGCTTCTTTAAACTCTTCGTACGTATCTACAGTATAGGTATGAGCTTTCTTAAATTCTTCAGCTTTCGTAAATAGATTATTTTGTATTTCAACAAGCAGCGCTTCTACTTTCTGCTCAATCATATCAAGTGGTAGCGATTCTTTTGTCATCGTATCACGACGTGCGACTTCAATAACGCCCTTTTCTAAATCACGAGCGCCAAGCGCCAAGCGTACCGGTACACCTTTTAGTTCATACTCAGCAAACTTCCAGCCAGGTCGTTGTTTGTCGTCGTTATCGTATTTCACGGTGATACCTTTGAGCTCAAGATTCTTCTTTATTTTAAGCGCCACCTCATCCAGGGCCGGTAATTGCCCTGCTTCTTTATAAATAGGGACAATGACAACTTGAATTGGCGCGAGCATTGGTGGTAGTACCAGTCCAGCATCGTCCGAATGTGCCATGACGAGTGCGCCCATAAGACGTGTGGATACTCCCCACGAGGTAGCCCATACATATTCAAGCTTGCCGTCCTTGTCAGCAAACTGAACATCAAACGCTTTGGCAAAATTTTGACCTAGAAAGTGGGATGTACCGGACTGCAGCGCCTTGCCATCCTGCGTCATGGTTTCAAAAGTGTACGTCTCAAGCGCGCCAGCAAAACGCTCGTTGGCAGTTTTCACACCCTTTACAACGGGAATCGCCATCCATTTTTCAACAAAATGGACATATACATCAAGCATTCTTTTCGCTTCCTCCTCAGCCTCCTCACGTGTCGCGTGTGCGGTATGTCCTTCTTGCCAAAGGAATTCAGCTGTTCGCAAAAAAAGACGAGTACGCATTTCCCAGCGAAGCACATTGGCCCATTGATTTACTAGTATTGGGAGATCGCGATACGACTGAATCCAATTTTTGTAGGTATTCCAAATAATCGTTTCAGAGGTAGGGCGAATAATAAGTTCTTCTTCAAGTTTTGCTTCATCATCAACAACAACTTCTCCGTTCTCACTGTTTTTTAGCCGATAATGCGTTACAACCGCACATTCTTTAGCAAAACCCTCAACATGGCTTGCTTCCTTACTAAAAAAGGATTTTGGTATAAGAAGTGGAAAGTAAGCGTTTTGATGGCCAGTTTCCTTAAACATTTTATCAAGTGTACTTTGCATTTTTTCCCAGATTGCATACC
>CAYTPE010000054.1:0-7684 GCA_964439885.1 uncultured Gammaproteobacteria bacterium | reverse complement strand
AGTTGAAGCTGACATACAAAAAATAATTCTCGGCCGCGTCAAAATTTATGTCGAAGAGTATATTTCCGAAGCCATTATCAAACACGAAAAACGACTCGATGGCCGCAGCCTTACTGATATCCGCCCGCTCAATATCGAAGTAGGTCTCCTGCCGCGCACACACGGCTCCGGCATGTTTATGCGCGGCGATACACAAGTACTCTCAGTGCTTACCCTTGGTGCCCCAGGTGATGTGCAGACGCTCGATACCATGGAAGAAGAAGGCACCAAGCGTTACATGCATCATTATTCCGACACGCCTGCCACGTATGGCGAAACTGGTCCACTCCGCGGACCAGGTAATCGTGCAATCGGACACGGAGCGCTCGCTGAGCGTGCGCTCGAGCCAGTTTTACCAGACGAAAAAGATTTCCCGTATGCCATTCGTGTTGTTTCGGAAGTACTCGGTTCCAATGGCAGCAGCTCCATGGCGTCTACCTGTGGCTCAACCCTCGCCCTCATGGATGCCGGTGTACCAATCAAAAAACCAGTAGCCGGTATTGCCATGGGTCTTGCGTCCGACGAACGCTCCGGTGCTTGGAAAGTGCTTACCGATCTGCAGGACATCGAAGACGGCCCCGGTGGTATGGACTTCAAAATTACCGGTACGCGTGATGGCGTCACTGCTATTCAAATGGATACCAAAACGCACGGCCTTTCCTGGGAAATTGTGGAGCAAACATTTAAACAATCCAAAGAAGCTCGCGCTACTATTCTTGATGCGATGGCTGCGACTATCGCTGCGCCACGCCCTGAATTGTCTCCCTACGCCCCTCGTATCGTGACTATCATGATCAATCCGGATAAAATCCGTGACGTGATCGGCCCGGGCGGTAAGATGATCAACAAAATTATTGCTGAGACCGGCGTCTCGATCGATATTGAAGACGATGGTCGGGTATGTGTTACTTCGACTGATGCAGTTGGCATGGAAAAAGCCGTCAACTGGATCAAACAATTAACGCACGAAGTAACTTCCGGCGAAGTATATGAAGGTACGGTGGTACGCCTGGAAGATTTTGGTGCATTTGTGAACATTCTGCCCGGTCAAGATGGTCTCGTGCATGTGTCCGAAATTGCCTGGGAACGCACCAACCGACCGAGCGATGTGCTGAAAATTGGCGACAAAGCCAAAGTGATTGTAAAAGAAATTGATAATCTCGGCCGCATTAACCTGAGCATGAAAGCACTTGTGGAAAAACCAGCCGGGTATGTCGATCGTCCGCCTATGGATAGAGGCCCACGTCCACAACGTGGCGGGTTTGGTGGACATGGTGGTAGACGTCCGTAAAAAATACTTTAACTTTAAAAAAGTCATATGAAAAAAATAATAGCAGCAACAGTGGCAATGCTTTTGCTCGGAGCTGGGTGCAATATTGTTGTGCAGCAGCCGGGAGTTGAACAGCGTGAACAGCCCATCAAAAACGAAGTGCAAACCCAGACTGATAAAACCACAGAAACACAAACCGTGAAAAAAAGTGATTCACAGCTCACATCAAACGATCCGTCCATCTACACGAACGCCGAAATGGGTTTTCGTTTGAAAGTTCCTGCACAGTGGGTAACATATAAATATTATGTCACTTATTATCCCGGCAGTTCCACTTTTGACGGAAATGAACGTGTGAGATTTGCTGCCAATTTCTCCGAATGGGGAAACTTTGTGATGCTTACTGTAGGTAAAGCACCAAAATCTGTATGGGAAAAAGAGAAAATGGATGAAGGCTCTATGACGTACCCTGCGATACACAAAATTACCGAGTCGAACGGCTATGTGTATTTTTGGGACAACTATACCCAAGATATTCCTCGCGATTATGATCAGAGCCTGCCACATTTTCCAGCCGACTTCGAACTTATTCGTTAAACAATAATGTTTAATCCGGCTGCTAAGCCGGATTTATTTTTGACACCTTGTTTGGTCCGCCAATAGGAAATATGGCATCTCAGAAAAAATTTTTTACTTTTGGGGGGCAAAACATTCCCATCGATACATGGCGGGATTGGCGTTGGCAAATGGCGCATACGATTGCTCGAGCAGATGAATTACTGCGCGCTGTATCATTTTCATCTACCGAAGCTTCCCGCTATAAAAAATTATTTACCGCGCTCAGCAAACCAGGGTTCGATGCGGTGCGTCTCACACCATACCTGCTCACACGCATCGATTGGGAAAACCCAAACGATCCGATCCGATTACAACATCTTCCACAGGAGAAAGAACTCAAAGCCGATTCATTTACACTCGATACGATCTGGGAGCGACCAAAAGATTTTGCTGACGGCGATAATCGTTTCATTCAGCAAAAGTACCCCGATATAGTACTCTTGCGCCTTTCGAACATGTGTAACGCTTTTTGTCGTTTTTGTTTCGAGAAAGAAAGAACGCTCCGTCGTCAGGTACCAACCGCCATCGGCCCGTCCCAATTTGCGCTCGCGCTCAAACATATTCGAAAGCACCCACAGATCCGTCAGGTGCTTATCAGCGGCGGCGATCCACTTATTATCCCCGACACCATACTACTTCGCTACATCCAGCAGTTGGCTGCGGTGCCACAGATTTCCACCATCCGTATTAACACACGGTCGTTGCTTCACAATCCGTTTCGCATTACGACTGATTTTGTATCTGCTCTCAGCCGTATCCAAGCCGAGAGCTGGTTGTATTCGGAGCGAGAACGTGGGGTTCGGATCGAGCTCGGTGTTCATTTTAACCATCCGCGCGAACTTTCGCCCGAAGCGCTCGGCGCGATCCGTTTGCTCATCCAGCACGGAATCGGAGTCTACAACCAAACAGTACTGCTCAAAGGTATTAATGATTCGCTCGAAGTGCTGCGCACGCTTTTCCGAATGCTCAGAGAAGAAAACGTTCGTTTGCACTACCTCTCGCACGCCATGCCAGTGCCGGGTACCGGCCACATGCGCACGAGTGTGGCTACAGGGATAAAGCTGATGCGCGCTCTGCGTCGAACCGGAGAATTTCGTGGCCAACTACCACACTTCGAGACGTCGCACTTTACGGGTAAACAAATGGTGCCGGATGTATTCCATACCGAATTTAAAGAAATAAAGCGCGGTGGCAAAAAAGCGATTCGCTTTCTCAGCGACATTACCGGCAAATGGGAGGTGCAACCGTAAACCTTTATTTTTTAGTATATATATGGTTAAATAAGCCGGATGCTGCGGTGGCGGAATTGGTATACGCGCCAGTCTTAGGAACTGGTTCTTTCGGGATTGAGGGTTCGAGTCCCTCCCGCAGCACTATGAAAATTCTTCTTGTTGACAATACGTCTCGTTATTTAGATAAAGTGCGGGCACTAATTTCTCGGCACGATGTCACCGTTGTCAAATACAACCAGTTATCTAAGGTAGATACAACACTTTTCGATTGCGTCATTCTTTCAGGCGGACATGGGCTTACAGTGGCCGGTCATGATGCCGAATATGCTGCCGAGCTACAGCTTATCCGTGAGTTTGACGGCGCGGTCATTGGCATTTGTCTTGGTTTTGAGCTCATCGTTCGGGCGTTTGGCGGCACGCTCAAAGAACTGCAAGCTTCAGAAAAAGGTCTGATTCAGCTTACAATAACTACCGACAACTCTATCTTTAGGGATCTACCAAGTGTTATGGTCTATGAGAACCATCGTTGGGCTGCGGATCATGTACCCGATAGTTTGCTGCCCCTTGCTATGTCAAAAGACGGTATTGAGGCAATCAGACACCGCGACCGCCCCATTTATGGTTTCCAATTTCATCCAGAACTTTTTGTTGATGTGACATGTGGCGATGAGATTTTTAGGGCCATTTTGTCGACGATTGATCTGAAACAGCTAATGAGTAGTTAGGTATTACGCACTTTGAATTGAACTCAAGTAGAAACTCGCAATAAAAAAGATCACTATGAGGCTCGAGCATTTATCTTAGAACACTCTATGAAAAAAGCGTCCAATAAGTATAAACTTCCACCGTCCAGTAATAGTTTTTTTCTTCCCGAAGACCAACCCTTATTCGATTACGATTATATTTTTTCTGCTTCGGCGATGTGGATCGAACTCGACATGCACGATGTTGAGGCAACGTTCGATTTAACAGTCAGAGATTTACCTAGACATCGAAACTTTCTTTTGTTTACGGGTCTAGAAGAGATGCTTGTTGGCATCCTCAACTGGAAGTTTAATGATGCAGAAATTGATTTTCTCTTGGCGCGTAAAATCATTACACCCGCATTCGTTCCGTATTTAAAAAAATTTAAATTCTCGGGAGACGTGTGGGCGATGCCGGAAGGAACAGTCTTTTTTCCGAACGAACCAGTACTGCGGGTGAGCGGAAAATTATGGGAAATTAATTTGTTCACGTTTTTCCTTATTAACAGCCTCACTTCCAATACTATTTTTTCGAGCAAGCTGGCTCGTTGTTTTTTGGCAGCGGGAGATAAGCTCTACGTGGCGACGTGTTCGCCAGTTCGCGGCCATGCGCACGAGGCGGCACTTAAATTCGGCCGTGCCGCGTACCTTTTTGGTTCGGCGTCGGGTATGGTTCCCAGTTTTGCCAAAAAATACAATATTCCTTTTGAGAGTAAAGCCAGGGCTTTTCATGCCTTCATAAAATCTTTCCCCACCGAAATCCAAGCGATGCGAGCCGCTGCCAGAATTTTTCCGAACTGCTCGGTGATGATTGATACCTATGATATTAAACAGGGCATCCGAAACGCTATCATAGTTGCTTTGGAACAAAAAGCCAAAAAACTACCTGTCTTTTCCGCTGTATTTATCGATAGCGGGGAAGACGTAGAAGAATTTGCCCGTAGAGCGCGTATGGTACGGCACCTGCTGGACACGTCTGGCCTTCAGGAAATACAAATTACGGTGGCAGGAAATTTTGAGGAATACAAAATTAAGCGTTTAGTAGATTTGAAAGCGCCAGTCGATAAAGTTATTTTAGGCACTGAGGGCATTGTGCCTGCCGATGATCCAAAAATAGAAGCAGTGCTTAAAATGGCTGAGTATGTTCAGGATGGTGTGATATATCCAACAGCCAAATTAGCAAAAGGCAAAGTGAGCTACCCCGGCGTAAAGCAGGTATTCCGTGTTTTTAAGAACGGTATAATGCAGCATGATGTGGTTGGTTTAGAAAAAGAAAAATTGGGCGAACCACTGCTCAAGCAATATGTGGTAAAAGGAAGCCTCGTTAAACCGCTCCCCTCGCTTAATAAAATGAAAAACGTTGTCTCCGCTGAGCTTCGGCAATTAAGTGCGGGTCTACGCGCAATAAATAAACAGGCACAGTATCCAGTGCGAGTGAGTTGGAAACTCGAAAATCTTTTGAAGCAGTTTCGAAAGAAACACGGCCGTACATAACCAGAACAGTGTGGACGACTCTGATCTTCGAATTTTTGCCGCTCAACTCCGTCAGGGTATGCCGACTCTTGATTTGCATAAATACCGCCCAGCCGAAGCCCTCGACGCTCTTGAGTTTTTTTTATTTCGCTTGGTTGAACAGAATGAAACCGAAGCGCGCGTTATTTATGGTATTGGTACCGGAGCGATGCGCGAGCAAGTTATCCACTATTTACAAACGCATAAATTAATTGATAAAATTGTCGAAGAAGCTGGCTCAGCAATTGTATTATTGAAAGATTATTAAAAAATTATTGAAAAGTTATTATTGTATTGTATAAAATAACTTTTTAAAAACTTCTTAATAACTTTTTAATTACAGTATGGCACTAACAACCTTAACTATCGATGAGCTCTATCAAGAGGTAGCCGATTTGGCTCGGGATCAAGGCGTTGCTGACAAAGAAACCTGGCATGATTTGGTCGAAGAAGTTGTGGAAGGTCATGCGGACCTCGGGGAGTTGGATGATGAGCAGGACACCGAAGGCATGAAAGAAGTGCTTCGCAACAAATGGGAAGAATACAAAGAAGAAGCGGGGGAGGAGAGTGAAGAAGGAGTTGAAGATGAGGACGAAGAAGCGGAGAGCTCTGATGGTGGCGAAGATGACGAAAACGAAGACGAGGAGGATTATTAGAGAATAGACTATAAATTTCTCTAAAATTAGCCAAAAAACAGTTTGACAAAAGCTGTTTTTTTGTTTATCATATACATGAATTTACGCAGTTCTACTATGAAAATTACAAAAAAACAAAAAAAAGAAATTGAAGAGTTGGAGAAATGGTTGGCAGCGGAGTTGCTTAAATTAAAGAATAAAGAACTAGAAATAAAGAAACGCTATGATGCGAAAAAAATAGCAATGGTAAGGCAGCATATTACGCAATTAAAAGAACAATAAAGTAAGCTAAATTTTGTATGGATATACCAAGGCGTGAACGTAGGGAAGCTCCTGCAGCGGACATGGAAAGCGAGTCTTCTTCGGATTTTAATGGCCGAGACGTTGAGGAAATCAGCCAAAGAGCGGCAAACGAACTTCAGCTTGTAGAAGAAAGAGCTACAAGTTTTATAAATGCAGCCTCTCAAGAAGGTGCGGCTGGTGTAGCTGCAGCGGCGGAGATGCGCCAAGTTCAAACAGAAACCCAAAAATTGCGCCGCAGTTTCTTTGCACGTTTTAAAGAGATATTAGCTCATCCGTTACGAAAATTACAAGCTTATAGCGAGGTTAAAAAAGTTGAGGCGCTATCGACACCCGACAATCCAAAAATTATAAAAAGCTTGCAAAAAAAGTTGGAGAAAATAGAAAGATCATTTGCAAAAATGGTTAGTGCAAAAAAAACAGAAACCAACGATGATTACAAGGCACGATTGCAAGTAGAAATTGATAGGGATCTTTTTGCCGAACTTGCAGGGGTGTTTGAGACGGTACGTGAAACCGTGAAAGTTGATGAAAAGAAGTGGGCGTCGATTGACTACAAATTAAAAATTTTAGTCGAACAAATTTTAGAAAATTTGATTTACCAAAATAAACCCTCTGAGATACTGGCGATGTGGGTCAATGTGCCAGATGGTATGACGGATGGTGCAATAAAAATTGTTTCATTTTTTTCTGAGCAATTTAATAAAGCCAATCCGTATAGTGAATATCAAAGCAGTCAGCAAAGTTTGGGTAAGGATGAAAGTGATATTGCAGTTTCTTGGCAAAAAAAGCGAGAAGATTACATGCAGGAACAATTTAAAAATGCCCCCGACCTTTTAGCAATTTTTGCTTTGGGTTTGCATGGTCACTCGAGTCAAAAATTACCTCTGAAAAAGCAGCAAGACGTATTTGCGCACGTTGTCAAAATGCCGCACCGAGAATCAATCATTGCGTTGTTTAACACGGAAGTTTTGGAGGAAGAAGGGGGTGGTATAGATGCAAACAGTAAGCGTGTTCTTTTTGATTCCTATATTCATCATCAGCCTCAAAAAGCTTGCTACAATAGCGATGTTTTTCAGTCGGAACTAGCGGATATGGAACCAGCTAAGCGTGAAATTTTTTTGAAAAAGCTCATTGTAAATATTGATAAGGGCGAATACCAAGCCCCCAAAAATTTAGTTACAGCATTGCGCGAATTGACCATCTTACCGAACGAATGGAAAATTTTTTTTGAGGCGCCCCCTACAGTTTTGGGTTCCCTGCTCCGACAGAGTTATGGGGAGTTGCTGGCTGTTGTGCCCGCAGAACAGATGAAAAGAATGTGGGATGTGGCGG
>CAYTPE010000053.1:4245-7717 GCA_964439885.1 uncultured Gammaproteobacteria bacterium | reverse complement strand
CGCGTGCTCTCAAACTACCTTTTAAAAACTTGTCTACAACTAGTTCAGCGCTAACACTTGGATATTCAACAGAAATTTGCTGTAAGAGTAACTCTTCTAAAGATGGAAATAATTCAACTATTTCTCTCACTTGGGGCTGTAGATCGTGGAGTGTGGTAATAATGGTGGAAATTGCATGTAACTCTGCATCTCTTTTTTTTTCGAGTGCTTTGCAAATTTTTGCTTCTGCACCTTCAAGTGACTGCAGTGAAGCGGACAACACGGAGAGACTTCTTTGAGCTATCCCTATATCGTTATCTATTTTTTCTTCATCTTCTATAGCTCGCATCCCTTTTAAGGTAGTTTCATCACTTTCTCTTGCTTCAGCTTTAAGCAGTTTCGTTTCTTGATATTTCTGTATTTCTGATTTTAATGCACTGATACCCTGTACAAGTTGCGCTCTGTGAACTCTCACTGATTGAACCTCAGTAACAACCTTTTGGCATTGTGTTTCCCATGTTTTAAAAAATAATTCGATTTTACCAAGATGATCAAGCTCGCTTTTCAAAGTAGTTTGTACAAAGAAAATATTGCCCCATTCGTTTAATTTAAAGTGCTGCAGGGCATTTGCTCCACTCGGAGCGTCGGCATGAGATTCCCTCGTAGGTAGAGTTAAAAAGGCTTTCAAACCTTTTGGTAGTTCACTCATCCACTCTTCTTCTTTATGGCCAGCTGTAAGATTATCTGGTTTTGCCGGAATTTCACTCATATACAATTATTTTGTGTTGATTTCAAAATATAAAAATATTGTTGACTTGTAAGCGCGTTTAGTAGACTTTCAATCTATACTTTTAATTGTCGTCGCATGGCAAGACTGCTCGAGAGCACGGTGAGCAAAAGTACGGCCACCGTCTGCAAGCCAAACAAGAAGATAAGATGCGTGTTGTAATACACACTCAGTGAAAAATTGTTGGGGAAGACGACTCCGAGATAGGTATCAAGCCAGCGACAAGCAAAGTACATAATAGCGGCAGTGAGGCTAATGCTCAGAAGCGTGAAAAATACCGACTGGACAAGATACGGAGCCCGTATAAACCAATTACTTGCCCCCACCAGACGTTTGATGCTGATTTCGGTACGTTGGGTATTAATTGCTACGCGTACCATGTTGAAAATGATGAGAAACGCGATAAGCGCGAACAGCAGTGACATGCCGAGGCCCACTTGCTCGATTTTGTTGGTGATGGTTTGAATGCGATCGAGGGCTTCTTCGTGACCTTCGAAACTCTTGCCATCGATAATTTTGTCGTAATCAGGCGTATCGAGCGCTTGGATAATCTTTTTGTAGTCGCCCGGCTCTTTGGTCTGTACCACGATGGTTGGCCCAAACGGATTGGAACCAAGCTCGCCGAGCGCCTGAAGCACTTCACCACTAAATTGATGACGCTGCTGAAACGATTTGAGCACATCTTCACGACTGAGCACATGGACGCTTTGTACCTCCTGATATGAAGCGATGTAGCTTTGAAGTGTGGTGACATCTTTGTCGGAAATACTGGGGTTGAGATAAAAGCTGACAGTGACTTCGTTTTTCACCAGCCCGACGGCTTCTTTCGTGACCGCGTCCATGGACCAGAGCGTGTTCACCGACAAAAGCATGAGCACCAAAATAAACACGGTCATGAATGAGAGGCCGAGGTTGCGGGCCATGTCTTGAAACGCGAATTTGATAACGCGGAGAAATGAATGCATAATCTTATTATTGTCACCCTGAACTTGTTTCAGGGTCTGGCCAAACTCCGACCAGACGCTGAAACAAGTTCAGCATGACAGTTTAGCTGTTTACAAAACGTACTTTCCTTCAGCTTCATCACTGACAATTTGTCCATTTGCCAAAGTAATAACGCGCCGACGTAATCGGTTGACTACTTCGCGGTTGTGGGTGACAAGCAAAATAGTGGTACCAAACTCATTTATTTTTTTGAAAATCTCAATGACTTCATCAGTATTGATGGAGTCGAGGTTACCGGTTGGTTCATCGGCTATAATGACTTTGGGACGGTGCACGAGTGAACGAGCAATAACGACTCGCTGCTGTTCGCCACCCGAGAGCTGGCTCGGGTAACGATCAAATTTGTTAGCCAAGCCGACAATAGTGAGTACTTGCGGCACTACTTGCCTGATACGGGCCCCGTCCGCGCCAGCCACTTCGAGCGCGAACGATACGTTTTCAAATACGGTCTTTTTGGGCAGTAATTTAAAATCTTGAAAAATAACGCCAATCTGGCGACGCAAAAAAGGGACCACGTTTGAGCTAATGCCAGTAATATCCCACTCCCCGATTTGAATGGAGCCGTGGGTAGGACGCTCTTCGGCGATTAAAAGCTTTACCAAAGTGGTCTTCCCTGCTCCGCTCTGACCAACCATGGAAACAAACTCACCTGGTTGAATAGTAAGATTGATATCCTTCAGAACATGCGAGGTTGGCGAGTACTGCATGGAAACCCCTTCGAGTTTGATCATAGAAAAACAAATGATATTGTGCGGGACTGGTGCTTATAAGTATAGCATATTTTAACATAAACAAAAAATCCCCTTTATATGGGGATAATTTGAGTTACACAATTGAACTGTCTGAGCCGACTACCGGGATTGAACCGGTGACCTACGGTTTACGATACCGTCGCTCTACCAGCTGAGCTAAGTCGGCCTGTGATAGTCTATAAAGTAAAAAGTCTCTAAAGTTTCTAAAGTCACTGGTCGGAGTTCATTAGAGACTTTATGGACTTTACAGACTTTTGACTAACCTTGGCATCATTCTAGCTCATAGCGAGGGAGAATGTCAATCGCTGGTTCTTCGTAGGGGTGTGCCTGCCGCAGGGCCTGTAGCACCGTTTCAACCTTACTTTCATGACACAGCACCTCAATAATATTTTCTTCTACCACAGTGAGCTCTCCCACTTCTCCTATAGCGGGGTGCGCGCCGATGAGTGGGCGAAAACGACCTTGCGCCGAGTAGGTAGTTGAACAGCAATCATAGTTCCCCTGCTCTCCAGCGCCCGCTAAGCACAGAGCGTCACGCACCTTGGCCGTATGTGCCACCGGCACCCACACGCGTACTTTAAAAAACAATGACTGTTTGAGCATAGAAACTATATCGTACACAATGAAGCACTCTATGAGCGGGATACGAGAATCGAACTCGCGTCTTATGCTTGGGAAGCACACATACTACCATTGTACTAATCCCGCGGGTGGTAGCCGCCGCTACGAAGCAGTGGTGGTGCTACCAGCTGTTGTGGTGGTAAAGGGGTTGTGAACCGGAATATAGAAGTGTAACTGTGTGCTTGGGAGTAACACTTCCAGATATTTGTCTAAGTTTGGGGTAATGAGAATATGACGAGCTTTAATCTGTTCCTGGTTGGTGGTTTTACCAGTTTTGTCGTCTTTGATCGGGCCATCAAACACTCCGAGATCGTCTGTGGATTCCACT
>CAYTPE010000053.1:0-4235 GCA_964439885.1 uncultured Gammaproteobacteria bacterium | reverse complement strand
ACTTTGATAATATGGAAACCAAATGGACTTTCTACCGGCTCTTTAACCATTGTGCCTTTGGCGAGGGCAAAAGCGGCTTTTTCAAAATCCGCTTGCATTACGCCATGAGGAAACCAACCAAGGTCACCACCGGTTTGGGCGGTTCCATCTTCGCCGTACTGAGCCGCAAACTTCGTGAAGTCATCATCGGTTTTGATGTTCGCTAAAATATACCGAGCCCGCTCCAGTGCTAAATCGCGAGCTTGCTTTTCGGCTTTGGGGTCGGCCTGCACTTTCTGAGCTACTTTTTGATACAGCAAGTAGGGCTTCATCACTTTGGTTTCGTAGGTGGCCAAATTCCAACCGTACATACTCTTTAATATTGTATCTGCCTGCTCGGTGGTGGTAACACCACGTTGACTGAGAACAGACTCACGATACGCGGAGAGCTCATCTTTGGTTACCGTAACACCATATTGGCGCGCTAGATCCTGCACCATCGCGTTTTGCACTAAACGTTTCACAACCTGATCGGAGAGGTCAGCATCACTCACGTCTAAATGCTGCCCACCGTTTTGCTCGGTGTATGCCTCGACGTGCTTAATAGCATCCATATCTTGGCGGTACGCGCCATACGAAATGGTGATGTCGTTCACTTTGAAAGCTGGCAAATTGAGCACTCCACCTACTGCAGATGTAAAGCGATCGGAAGCAGCGTGCGTGTACACTCGATAGAGCACGACACCAAGGACGCTAAACACGCTGACTACCACAAACAAACCAATACCTAGAAAAAACATTTTTTTATTAGTTCGACTGACCGATGAAGATGCAGTCTCGCGTGCTTGTGCTGTAACGTGTAATTGGGTTTCTTCCATAAATTTGAGATGTTAATTACCAAAGAAATAATGCCACCAACGAACTGGGTTTGACTCTGATTCTAACATTGGTTCGCTATTTTGTCTAGCAGCGGATGTTGTCCCGCCTTGGATGATAATCATATGCTCACCCGGTTTGACGAGATTCAGCTCGGTACGGGCTTTGTTTTCCACAAAATCGGGTGACTGCACATACTGGAGCATATCGAGTGTTTTTAATTTTTTGGCTTCAAGCCGTTCACTTTCCGCCTGCAGTCGGTCGATTTCTTTTTGAATTTGATAATTTTGATAGTACGCGCGGCCATACGCAAACAGGAGGAATAGTGCGAGGATTCCTCCGACGACCACGTACCAACGTGAAGCAAAAAATTGTTTAATAGTGCTTTTCTCGCTCACAGGCGTATAAGTGTGAGTAGTATAGCACAGACGCGCCTCATATCCAATGTCAGAGATTTTCGAGCAGCTCTCGCGCTATGCGCCGATCGTCCCAGGGAATCTTGTGACCGTGTGCCACGGCAATCCACGGCTCAGTGCCTTTGGCAGTAATCGCTACGACATCGCCTTTTTTGGCTAAATCAAAAGCTTTTTTGATAGCCGCGCGACGATCGATATCGACGAATAGGTCCATCCCATCCTTCTTGCCCGCCTCACGAGCTCCAGATGCAAGCATTTCGGCGATTTCGTTTGGATCGTCATCGTAACAATTGACATCGGTAACCACCACATAGTCGCAGAGCTTGCCGCTAATGGCTCCCATACGAGGCCTTTTTTGCACATCACGTCCTCCCCCATCGGATCCAATGACGCCAATCACTTTACCATGCTGCTCGGACACCAACTGACGCAGTGTCGAGAAAAGCGCGGTGAGCCCCAGCGGCTCATGCGCGTAATCCACTACTACTTTGAATGGTTGACCCGCATCGATAAACTCCATACGACCGGCTACAAGCGACACACTTTCGATACCACGCGCCATATCAGCGGGCGCCAACCCCTGGGAGGTGCCAACCGCTACGGCGGCCAGCGCGTTATACACATTGAACTCGCCAACAATAGAGAGATGATATAAAGCGTCTTGGACAGTGAACGAGCTGCCGTCGCTCGCGACGTTCGTAATAACACCGTGAATGAAGGTAGTATGAGGTAACCCCACGGCTGATGAAATGCCAAATGAGTATTTACTATCAGCGTCAAAATGAGCGTAATATGGTGCGTGAATATCATCAGCATTAACGACGATACAGCGAGGTATTGTTTTGCCTTTCAAAACCTTTGGATGATGTTTCGAAATCGCCGCAAACAGTTTACCTTTGTCTCGCTTTAAATTCTCGAATCCCCCATGACGCTCCTGATGTTCGGTACCCAAATTGGTGAATACGGCAATATCGTATTCAATGCCAATGTGACGGAATTGTAATATGCCTTCGGATGACGTTTCAATCACCGCATACTCGCACCCGGCCGCTACCATTTCTTTGAGCATTTTGTGTACTTGGCCACGACCAAGCATGGTCATTTTTTTATCATTACTCCATCGTTTGCTACCAATTTGAAATTCGACCGTGGAAAGGAGGCCGACTTTAAAACCGCCGGCTTCAAGGACCGATGCAATATACCGACAGGTAGTAGATTTACCTTTAGTACCCGTGACACCAACGACAACAAGCCGGTGTGAAGGCCGGCCATAGAGCCAGTTGCTGCCCCAAGCAAGCAAAAAATGATACCAACGTTTGAGTGTCTGCATGCTAAGTTAATTTAAACTCCACCTTATTCTAACGCATTAAGCAGTCTGCGTGTCAAGCTGTCTGTGGCACCCACTGTATACGATTTTTTGAGTGGTTGAACCTTAGCGCGTTGCCAGAGTGACAAAGCTTTCTGTGTCAACTTACCGAAATAGTTTGTTTCTTGGCCTGGTGAGCCAGCTCCTTGATAAGTCAACGTAAAACCAAGGCAATTAAGCGTGCGCTGGAGCGAACGGACATCGTTCCCCGTACTGCCAAATTTTAATGTTCGGGTGAGGGCTGTTGCGAGTTTACAAGCCATCTTTTGTTCAGATTGCTCGTTTTTTACCGTCGAGGTTGTGGTGGTGGCTGGCACGACTGCTACTACTGATGTGGTTACTACTATTTCGGCAGAAGCAGATGACTGCCCGGTATTGCTATTTGACGTTGGTGGAAGAAAGGCAGATGCCGGTAAAGGATTAGAACTACCGCCCGCATAAAACATTTGCAGGTCGAAACTCGCGGTCGGCACACCGCTTGCTGCGTTACGAACTGTAATGGCGTGAATGCCGGCGTCAGGTACTGGTGCCGTGGCTGGTACAGTTGCATTGAGTTGTGTTTCTGAGATATAACTCGTTACCAATGGTGTGGAGCCATAATAAATGATGGACCCGGGTACGAAATTGGTGCCGTACGCGGTAAGGGTAAAGCTTGCAGGGCCTGTATGTTCACTCGGAGAAATGCTCAACAAGGTTGGGTTGACCACCGTGAGTGATGTTGCAGATGAGTTTATCCCATCGTTCGATACATACAGTGAATATGTTCCGCCATTTACTAAAGAGGAAGAAGGCACAGTAGCAGTGATCATCGAAGATGAGTTGACTATCACGGACTGTAATTGCCCGCCATTAAACCAGACGGTAGACGACGGTACAAATGCAGTACCCGTAAGTGTGAGAGAAGTTGCGGCCGAACCCGCGTTCACCTGTGACGGTGAGATGTTTGTGATGGTTGGTGTGGAAGCAAAAATAGTTACCGCTGTATCGAATGAGGCGCGAATAGAATTTTGATATGCACTGACAATAGGAAATCGTGACGCATTTGATAAATAGGAAAATACATAGATGCGCCCCGTGGGAAGCGGTGTAAACGACGCTCCATTCACCGAGCCAGCACTGTTGAAAAGAGTGGAAGCTTTCAAGGTGGTAAGATCTCCGCTTAATTTTGATATGACGGTCGCACCGGAACCACCATTTGGCGTAGTTTGGTATGCGCCTGATGACACCGGATAGGTGGTGGTGGCGTTGGTAGCACCGAAAATAATCACATCAGTGCTGGACGTATATTGAAGCACGCTGAGATTGCTGCCACGAGTAGATAACGATAAAAATTCACCACTCGTACCATTGGTACCACCAAGATACGTCGCACCGAGCACTGTTGATAGATTCGAATCCAATTTTGCTATAAAGAAATCGGTCGGCCCGCCAGCGTACACCTTTTGATACCCGTTGGTGGAGGTGGTATTGGGAAAATCAACCGACGCCGTCGTACCAAACAGGTACACATTACCCGCGTTATCAATCGCGAGCGAGTCGCCAATATCATCACCGCTCCCACCGAGATATGTGGAACGTATCACCGAGGATAAACTACT
>CAYTPE010000052.1:0-7772 GCA_964439885.1 uncultured Gammaproteobacteria bacterium | reverse complement strand
CTTCAGCGTCTCATATACAGTATTACTTTTAGGTAAATTGTTTATGAACAAAAAAAATTTTGTGTGGGGCATAGGCATTGCAGGCATGCTTCTCATCGTGGGCGCGGGGTGCTCATCGTCGTATAATTCAAACCAAGGGAATGGTTCTCATCCCTCTTCATCATACAATGGGGGGGTGGGCACCACCACTGCGCCCGAACCCGTCACCCAGTCTTCTACATCGACGATAGCTGAAAACGCATCACACGATCCGGCGCTTTTTACGTTTATTGCCGGCGCGGCAGACGCGGGTTATCTTACACAGCTGGCTAGTACCAGCACGTCATACACCGTATTTGCCCCATCAAGCGATGCTTTTGATGCTTTACCGTCAAGTACCACTAAACTGCTTGTGGGACAGCAGTACCGTGCCAATCGTGTGACACTTTTTGGATCATATATTGTACCAAACGTATACCAACCTTCCGACTTGCAATCCGGACAAACACTGCGTACGCTCGGTGGTGATACGCTTACCATCACCAAAGAAGGAGACATACTTTCGGTGAATGGCGCGCGGGTGACACATGTGGCACCATCGAGCAATGGGATTATATATGTGCTCGATTCAGTTTTCTTTCCACCGAGTCTGCAAGCCATACAACCGAAATAATTATTTCATAAAGCCATCCGCTAGTGGATGGCTTTTTCAGCAATAGTAAGGCGGCTTTTGAGCAAGCGTCACATATACTAAATCTTTTACCGAAAGGAGGTGAAAATATGCGTAAGATAAAAATGTATATAGCGGGTTTTGCGATGATAGCACTCGTCGTTGGTATGACCCTATCGCCCGTATCATCCGCGCACGCAGCTATTAACGGCAGCAATCTTGGCAATCTGTTTGTGCTCGGTTCGCTCTTTGGTAACAACGACAGCACTGGCATTCTGAGCAACAACAATGGTTCAGTTGACCTCGGTAACATGATCGTCCTCGACCAGCTCTTTGGTGGTAACACCTTCGGTTCAACGGCACGTTCGGGTGGGTTGTTCTCAAATTCGTCCAATAGCCGCGGTTCCTTAGGGGAATTAATCATCTTAAACCAATTGTTTAATAACAACAATACACTCGGTTTAGGAGGTGGTGGAAACAACAACTTGGGCAGACTCTTCGTGCTTGATCGATTGTTTGGTGGTGGCACCGGTCTTCTTGGCACCGGCGCCTCGGGTACTGGTTCATCGGGCCGCACGAGTACGTCTACATCAAATAACACCGGTCCATCCGCTTCCAGCACAGCCTCCTCGGCTAGTCAAAATAGCGGCACGGTAGCTCCAGGTACGGTTTTATACCCCAACCTGGTTGGTAATGGTTCCACCAATGGTGCAAGTAACAACACTAATGGTTCCATGAATGGTGTTAACAGCAATAGTAGCACCGTCAATGGAGTGAGTGGTATGAATTCAAGCAGCACTATGAACGGATCTAACTCTACGATGCAATAGTCAAACTACATACAAGGAAGGAGGTGAAATATATGAAACGTACATTCCATAAAGCAATCGCAGCTCTCAGTGCTATTTTTGTACTGGCAGTCGCTATCATGGTACCAGCGCATCACGCCGACGCAGCCATCAATTCGGCCACCGGCAGCAATCTTGGCAATCTGTTTGTGCTCGGTTCGCTCTTTGGTAACAACGATAGCACTGGCATTCTGAGCAACAACAATGGTTCAGTTGACCTCGGTAACATGATCGTCCTCGACCAGCTCTTTGGTGGTAACACCTTCGGTTCAACGGCACGTTCGGGTGGGTTGTTCTCAAATTCGTCCAATAGCCGCGGTTCCTTAGGGGAATTAATCATCTTAAACCAATTGTTTAATAACAACAATACACTCGGTTTAGGAGGTGGTGGAAACAACAACTTGGGCAGACTCTTCGTGCTTGATCGATTGTTTGCCGATCCATAAAGACAACAGCAAAAAGCGCCTAAATGGCGCTTTTTTGTATGTGTTCTAGTCTGGCATGGCAGCATTCTCTCCGCCCGTGACTGATGTCGGTGTAACGACGATCACAGCAATATGATGTTTATTCATTTCTGCGGTCAAACCGGCTTCATGTCCCGCGCCATACTGAATAATACCAACGGTGTTATCAGTATTCACGAGTCCACGAGCAAAGTTTTCAGTGGTTTCGGCGTTACGTTCATTTATCACAACGTCAGTTATTTGTTTTTCAACAATCGCTTTTTTGTCTTCTAACATTTTTACATTTGTCACTGTAGTGTATGGATTGTCGGTGCGCGAAGGCGCGGTTGTGACTGTAGTTTCGATTACCGTGTTATCGAGTTCAGCCAGGCGCTTGTACGTTGCCTGGATCGATTGGGCACTGTGCACCAAGGGGCCATCAGTAGTGCCTTGCGCTTTTGAAATAATTCCACGACAAGCTTGCAAGAGCGCGTTACCTGGATCATTTGTGAACGATTGGATAAGCCCGAGTATTGAATTGAGATTGAGATTATTTTTTGAGACTGAAAGAGTGCTGTTCGAAGATTGGGGGGTAGTGAGCGATGCGAGGCGATCTTCAATATACATATAGTTACGAACAATATCAGCGCTCTGAGCAACAGTGTCAGGGTTTTCCGATCCATACAGCGTGAGTGTGGGCTTTTCTGCTTTTAATTTATAACTACCACCCGCTAAACTAATCTCTCGTTGCATCAGCGCAACCACCTTCTCGCCATTTGATTTGAGCAGTGCTCCTGCCGCGTCAGTCGTCGGTACATTGTCTAATTCTGTTTGTAATTCGTTTGTCGTTTTAATTTTGTCTTGTAGTAGCTGTATTTTTGCATTAGGTACTAATCCATAATTGTCTCCTTCGGTCATGAGAAATTGTATGTTGTTCGACCCGGCGACGGATTTTTCAATCGTGTATATTTCATTTTGAGCAGTTTCAGCCATATCGTTAACCGAATCTGCATAGGCACTGCCAGGGTAGCGATGAATCTGTGGAATGAGGATTGCTATTCCTTGTGTCTCCGTCGGTACGTGTACGGTTACTGACCGTACGGGTAAGCCGGCGTAGGTACTGCTGGCGCTCAGACGTGCGAGCACGCTGTCTATCGTTTCCTCGGCATGTGCTGATTCGGCACCGGTAGCAGTGCTCAGAAGGCTATTTAAATCGAATTGAGTAAGTACGCTGTGAGCTGTTGTGGTTGGTTTCGAACTGTAACTATGTATAATTTGAGGCGTCTTTCCTACCACTGGAAGAATAAATTCCGCGATGGAAACAGTGGCGGCCCCGAGCAGAAACCATCTCAGTCGTGTGTGCGAAAACAGACGTTTTATTTGTGACTCTGGCATAGTTGAGTTATTTTTAAATTAGCATCTCCTTTACCATTGGTGCCATCACTATACGTGCCGAGCCTGCAAGCGTCAAGCTTAACAATGGCTATAGTTAGCCAAAAAAGTGTAATTTTTGCCTACACAGAGCGTCGTAGTATCTACTAGAGATACATCAATATGGAACGCTCACTTCGCGAAAAAGCTATAAAAATTAAAGGGAAGTCATACGTGCTCGTATCCGATCGGGTTGTTTATTTTAACGAACATTTTCCAAACGGATCTATACAAACAGAGCTCATCAGTGAGCCGACGAGTAAATACATCATCGTGCGAGCGATAGTGGTGCCTGACATTACCAAACCTGATCGATTCTACACGGGCTATAGCCAAGCGGTAGTCGGTCAGGGGTTCATCAACGAAGTTTCCGCGCTCGAAAATGCCGAAACATCAGCGGTAGGTAGGGCGCTCGCGTTTATGGGAATCGGCGTTATCGACAGTATCGCGAGCGCTAATGAGCTCGGCAAAGCTGAAGCATCACGACCCGCACCATCCGATTCGCAATCGGCCGCTCGTCCCGATCTGTCTACCTACCGTACTGTCTCCCGTCCTTTTGGAGCCACAGCCGGTAGACAACAAGTAGGTGATGATAAAAGTAAACGCCAAGCACAAGAAAATCCTCGTGATCATGAAATGCTCGATAACGACACTCATTTTAGTTAAATGTGTATGGAACAAACTAACCAACCTCAACAACGTGGTTTCGCGCTTCTATCTAAAGAGCGTCGCCGAGAAATTGCCAGCCGTGGTGGCAAAGCGGCTCAACGCACCGGGCGTGCTCATCGGTGGAACTCCGAAGAGGCCAGAGAAGCCGGGCGTAAAGGAGGCCTGGCAACGCATGCTGACGACGCCGCGGCATAAATTTCGCTGAACAGTTTTTCTTTTTTGCAATATGTGCTATGATGTACGCACTCATCTTTTAATTTTTATTAAATATCGCTTTTACTATGGCGAATCTGCAAGAAATTTATAATCGCATTGCCGAAAACAAGAAAAAGCAGAAAGAAATTCGCACGGCCTACAAAGAGGCATTGGCCGGTTCAGCCGAATATCAGGAACTCATGGAGAAAAAGAAAACCCTTTCGGTCAAAATCAAGCAAATCGAAGCCAGTTATAAACAAGAATTCAATAGCGAATTGACTAAAATTGATGATTTAAAAATTGATTTAGCCAGTGATCTTGAACTACTCAATGATGCGGCGCTCACGCAGCTTATGAAAGGCGAAACAGTGGAGATCACCGATGAGTACGACAATAAGTATGAACCGGTCTTCAGTGTGAAATTCAAAAAAGCGCGCTAAAAAAATAAACAACAGCTGACCACCTCCGGTCGGCTGTTTTTGTGTAAGAAGCTATAGCAAAGCCCGTCGAATATCCCGATGCAATTGGAGGCGGCACTGCCCAAGCGGGGCAGGGAAGTCGATGCTGCTGTGAATATGACAATACATTTTTTATGGCTTCAAACAATCAACGGCGCGGTACTCGCGGCTTAGCTTTTGCCGACAGAGCAACGCGACAACGTGTTGCCAGCCTTGGGGGTAAGGCATCCCACGGTGGTGGGCGCAAACGAAAATCGCGTTAAAATAAAACCGGGTGGTATACCCGGATTTTATTTAAGCTGCTTTTGGTTTGGTGTAGAAGTTTTTGCGACGGAACTTTCGTGTTTTTTTGGCAATCGCCTTGCCTTTTTTGGTGTTCTTTTGCCCTTGCTTGATGCGGGCTTTGAGTGCTGTGTTCATAACGATATAATTTTAAGTATGATGAGTAGTATACACGACAATATAAAATATGGCAACTGCCAGCTCTTTTTTCTGCATTTCAAGTTTGCACTATAGTCAGGAATTTAGTACACTTGTCTTAAGTTATAAACGTATAACAACGAATAAAACACTACTATTAACACAGCGTATGTCCGAATTTCCTCTTGCACACCTCGAAGAAGAAAACCGTCCAGCCGAGCGCGCGGCAGAAGCAGCTAAACGCAGAAAAAAGAATCGGCTTAAATCAATTGCTCTTTCACTCGGGATCCATGCCGCGGCGGTCGGCGCCCCGGCAGCCTATGAAGCTGCTTCATCATATATTGCGGCTCGCCGCGCGGCAGAATCGAAAACGGAAAATCCGCATGCCACACTAACGAGCGAGTATAAAGGAATCGCCGATACTTCTAAGGAAGCGTATTCCAAAACTATAGAGAAAAAGGTTGAAATTATTGATGAATCACATAAAATAGTTACTGATCCCGAACTCGGCATCTACAGTCTGCCACTCGAAAAAAAGGAAGATGGTAAATGGCATGTTACACCAGGCTATAGCAACCGAGTGGACTGGATACGTTTTTATTTGCAAAATCGCGTTCGACAGGGCCAACTTTCTCCCGAAGAAGCTGCCAAAAAAGAATTAGCCGCTCGCGGCGATATTGAGAAGTTCAAAGAAAAAGCCAAAAACGAGCCCGACCGAAAAAAAGTAATGCACGAGATTCTTGATTCGCGCGGTGCCTACGCGGCCGATGATAATAAAATTGAGGATATTATCGTCACCGCAGAAGATATTATGCATGGAAGAGAGCCGGTTGGGAATTGTTATTCGCGTGCTGAACGTAATTTTGCCTATATACAAGCTGTATACCCGGACACTGATTTTGTGATGCAAGAGTTCGTGCACCATATTCGACCCATTGCTATTGTTGGTGATGAATGGCTGGCGCTTGATTATACGCCCGCGCCTATTTACAAAAAAAATCTCGAAGGTACCGTTATTTTGGAACCTGCGAATAGTTTAAGCGGTTATCTGAATACCGAAAAAGATGGAACGTACCATGCGGAATCACCTACTACGAAGCACCCACGTGCCAAACGTCATGCGCGTAAGGATGATATTAGTCGTGACATGTCTTTAACCGGTCATGTCCCAAGTGTGGAGGTGCCCGATACCTTACCATCAGAGCAACGAGATGCAGACACGATATCGAAAGATGGTCTGGCGCCAACCGCAAAATTTAATGGTGGCGGTGCTCCAGCATATGCCCCAGCGCATCATATTGATTATGCCTCAGCTCAGGCTACACTTACTGGGCAAAACAGCGGTGGTCGAAGTGAACCGCTGGAGACATTTATACCCGGAAGAATGGAAGTGACAATTACCACCATGGACGAGTTTCCTCCTGCCAACGGAAATGCAAATTCGAATCCCGATACCTGGCCTGATCGTACCGTAAAACACATACACCCGACTGTTGAAAGGACCCCTTTTTTGAGTGCTGTTGGGTATGATGTGAGACACCCTAAAATAGATTATAAAGATGATTATGGAGAGACAGCACGGATTAAGGAGCGTCCAAATACATTAAAGGGCAGAGAACTGGCCAAAGCAGTTGCCGACTTTTCCTCCGCCGATGCTCCTGGGGCAGTTGATTTGTATGTCGATCATGTAACCTTCGACCTAAAAGAACTTATCAATTCTGAAGTTAAATCAATAACTTTTAGAGAAAGCTATATCAAAAATCCCGAGTTGTTGTCGCTGACGCCAATCACTAAACTTACCATTAACGGTTTGGAACATTTTAATTTTAACAAATTTACAGCTGCGAATATTACCGAGCTAGATTTGAAAAATTTTTCTGCGCCAGACATGGAAGCGAGTATTGCCAGAATGACTCGCTTAAAAAAATTGTCTTTTGAAAACGTTGATATAAAAGATTATTCATTTTTGAAAGATTTAAAAGTTGAAGTTTTGACAATTGATGGAAGGCGCCTTACCTCTGAACAGTTATCCAGGCTTAGTAGCGCGGCGCAAAATGTCGCTCACGTCAATATTTTAACTGCACACTTTGTTGATTTACAGTGTTTAGCTCAACTAAATATGGTCGAAGAGCTCGATCTAACGTTTTCTCATTTTGAAAAATTTTCGGGTATCGAAAACCTCCCTCACTTAACGACACTCAGCATCCCGTATACTAAGTTCGACCACCAACCAACGTATTCAGGTGGTTTTCAAAATTTAGAAGTACTGGTTGCTAACGATACGGTGCTGGACACAATTGAACCGTGGCGAGACAGTCACAAGATGCGTGTACTAGATTTGTCCATGTCAAAGGTTGTTTCAATAGCAGTCGCTCGTAATATGCCCTTATTAGAGCGCGTTGATTTATCCGGTCTAGAAAATCTTCATGACATAAGCCCTTTAACAGGGGCTCATAATTTAAAAAAGCTTCGAATAGCCGACCGTTGTGGCGTTACTGATTTGACTCCAATTAAAGGTGTTATAGACAACGGTCAGATCAAAATTATCTTAGATAAAGAAAGTGGCATGGAGGTCGACGCCAGCACCTACCAGGTTGTGCCAAAAGGCACGGCAAAAAAAGTGTATAAAAACGTCGAAATTTTTTAGTACTCCGTGGAT
>CAYTPE010000051.1:0-7832 GCA_964439885.1 uncultured Gammaproteobacteria bacterium | reverse complement strand
GCTAGAACGTCTCCTTGCCAAGGAGAAGGTCGCCGGTTCGAATCCGGTCTACCGCTCAGCGATAGTTCATAGCGCAAAGCCAATAGCCAATAGCCAATAGTTCTTTACTATTGGCTATGAACTATGAACTAACAAACGCACACTAATACACAGCGGGGTGGAGCAGCCTGGAAGCTCGCCTGGCTCATAACCAGGAGGTCATCGGTTCAAATCCGGTCCCCGCAACAAAAAATAACAGTTTTAATCGGCTGTTATTTTATTTCTCTCTTGAATGCGCTTTAAGTCATATGGTATTATCTCCACATACAAATAAATAGTTGTTCCTATGGAAAACCCTCGAGAAGCGATAATCTTAATGCCAACGAATGAAACGGCCACCCTGTTGTCACAAGTGGAAGGTCTAGATGCACAAACCGCTCAACTAATCTTACGTTTCGATAATTTGCTCGGTAACGAGGTGTTGGTAGAGCTCTTTTTTGGAGTGCGTACTTTACTTAGAACGAGGAGTAATCCCACACAATTTGCTGAAGGTGCGCTCAAAGAAATCGAACACCTCCTGGATTCTTATGACAGATTTCACTACAAAATATTACCATCAGGCACAGCACGTGAGCTTATTGACGAAGATATGGTTCCGCCGGGCTTTCCCAAGGTTGATCTACTAAGGATGACGCGCGGTGAATACAGACAACATTTATTAGATGTATATAAAAATCAATTGGAGCCAGATCGCTACCAGCGACTTGAAAAGCAGTTTGCAGAGGAGCTAATAAGTATCAAAAACGCTGGTAAGCTATCCAGTGAAGAATTTGCTGACCTGCTGGGCGTTTTAGGCATTAAAGAAATTAAAAATGAAAGAGCCGTCTTCATCGACGCAGTACTTAAAGACGAAGCGGCTGAGCAGCACTTTTCCAATTATTTTAAAAATATAGGAAGTCGCATAGGCAATGCTTGGAAAGAATTCGTTTTGATGAACCCCATGCTTGATCCAGAACTTGCCGAACAGCTCAGGGCCATGGGTCGCCAACCAACCCAAATTACAGCCGAGGTGAGAGCGGCATTTGTAAAAAAAATGGAACCACGCGCACTTCTCGAACTTTTCTGTGGCGGGTCGTTAACCCCTGAGCTCGCACATGATTCCATGGCGGCTTTTTTTGATAAAATACGGGATCGTGTTCCAGACGAGCAGTTATCGCTGACTCAAAAAAAATTATACAATATGTTGGGAAAAACTCCTCTACCACTTGAAGAGATATATTTGGATTTAAACGATCTCTTAGTAACAGCAGAAAGAGCCACATAGTGGAACAAGGTTTCAGTAGTTCGCTAATCTACAAGTAAAAAACAGACTGCTATTAACAGCAGTCTGTTTTATATAAAATTCAATTATGCTCTAACTCCGTATGGTAATACTCTTCGTACATTTCCCAGAATGAGAGGAACAAAGCGGCGATAATGGGGCCAATGATAAAACCGGTGATGCCAAATAACACTAAACCGCCGAGGGTAGAGAATAAGATAAGCAGTGGGTGCATTTGCAGATCTTTGCCCACCAGTATCGGGCGCAGGAGGTTGTCGATAACACTGATCACCAGAGTACCGACCAAAAGAATCACCACACCCTGCCAAATATGGCCAAGCGCAAGCATAATAATGCCGGCCGGGAGCCAGACGAGAAATGAACCAGTCGCTGGAATGATAGAGAGCACGGCCATGATAATGCCCCAAATAATAGCGCCATCAATGCCGGTGACGGCAAAGAGGATACCGCCCATCACGCCTTGCAGCGAACCCACCAAAAGGGTGCCACGGATAGTAGCGCTCGCGGTAGTGGTGAATTTTTTGTAGAGTAAGGCCTCGTAGCGGTCGCCAAGCGGCATGAGATACATGAGCTTTTTGAGCATCTGTTCGCCGTCGCGTAGAAAAAAGAACAGCGTGTACAGCATGAGCAGGAACAAACCGACAAACTGGAGCGAGCTCTGGGTGAGTGTCTGAGCGCTGCGAAGGACCACCCCGAGTGCCCACTGGGTGAGTTCATTAAGGCGAGTAGAAACCGTCGCGTCATCGATACCGAGGCGTGCGATGTATCCATTGTGGTGTAAGAAGTAGTTGAGGCGTTGGATTGAATCGGCGAATTGGCCGTGATTATTTTTTACAGCATCGTAAATGCCGGCCGATTCATTAAGTAGCAAGGTGCCAATAATAGAGAGAGGGATGAGTATAATCAGGGTGATAAGAATGAGTGTGAGGAGGGTGCTGAGCGAGCGATGCTTCACTTTCTGATCAATACGTAAAAGGAGGGGATGGAACAATGCCGCGAGTATCGCCGCCCAAAAAATGGGGAAGAAAAATGGTTTGACGATATAGAAAAAAAGCACTG
Source organism: uncultured Gammaproteobacteria bacterium (assembly GCA_964439885.1). Classification (GTDB taxonomy): domain Bacteria; phylum Patescibacteriota; class Patescibacteriia; order Magasanikbacterales; family GWA2-37-8; genus CAYTPE01. The sequence continues at coordinate 5,452 of CAYTPE010000051.1, read as the reverse complement.
TCACCGAGAGCAGCAAGCCGAGGAATAGATAATTGCGTATTTTGCCAAATTCCATATAAGCGTAGTGTATCAAATTTGTTCGCGCTGAGCAACGGGTAGTTCGCTGCGGCGAGATATAACGTCTCGAATCGTGTCTATCGAGAGCACTCGGAGCGCTACCACCAAAAGGGCATAGACACCAGCACCGAGTGGGATAAGCAGTAGAACTGACCAGTGGGGAGCGTAGAATATTACAACACCCATAATGGTAGCGGATATTGCAATTTTAAAAAAGTTTTTTACCGAAGGGAAGGTGCGCGAGTAGTAAATTGTACTGATTGTGAGTAAGACACCGGCATAGAGTTCGGAAAATAAAGTCACCCCGACCGCACCGCGCCAGCCGTATATTGGAATAAAAACGAAATAGCCGAGCAGACTGAAAAGAGCATCGGAAGCGTAAATCCAGAGGGTTTCTTTCTGGCGGTTGATAGCCAGAGCAATGTGTCCGAAAATCATACCAAAACAGGTGCCACATATCGACACGCTGAGCCAGCGGAGCATGGTGCCAGCGATTTCATAGTGTTCCACACCCACAAATCGCATAATAGGGTCAGCGAGGAGGGCCGCCCCCACAATCATGGGTAAAAGTACCAGGACAATGAGGTCGAACCCTAGTTGATACCGCTTTTTGAATTCTACTCGATCGCCGCGCGACCACGCGTACGTGATGAGCGGCATCACAATGCCCATGAGCAGCGCAGCAATTTGAATCACAATATCGAGCACGCGGTAGGCGGTACCATAATAACCAACTATTGCAGCTGGAGCATAGAGCGGCAAAATGACGCGGTCGGCTTGGAGATAGAGTGCGTTAAAAATTACCGATAAAGCAGTAGGCCATAATTTATGAAAAAGTGATGCCGAGATATCCCAATCGATATGAAATCGAATAGAGGGAATATTCCACCACTGGTATGCCGCGCCGATCACTGACGCGAGGGTTATCGCTCCCATCATAGGTAAAAACCCCCAATTGCCGTGCGCGCACAGCCATATACCAACCAGTAAAATAATACGCGAGCCGACTTCAGCAAGCGAAGACACCCACAAACGTAATTGCTCGCGATAATAGCCGATGAATACTTGATTCAATGAAATGGCAAAAAATGAGAGCGAAAGGATCGCTACGGCGTATTTTACAGGCGCGGGATAGGGAAAAAATAAAATGGCGGCCGGTGCTATAACGTTCGCGATGAGTCCGGTAATAAATCGCCATGAAAAAGCAGTGTTCAGAACCTGATATCTGTCGTACCTCGGCTCGGCGAGCATGTTTGATGTCACTACGGTAAAACCAAAGTCGGTAAGCACTCCCACAAACTGCAAGAAGGCGGTAGCGGTAACATACCACCCAAAACGATCTTCGCCCAAACTTCGGATCATGAGTGGTATGACAGCCAAGCCAAGCAGAACGCTGACAATTTTACTGATGATTTGAATAAGTGAGTTGTGCGCAACGGAACGAGTAAGAGACACACGGTTAAAATGAAAAGCGAAAAATTAAAAACAAACAAGCACTGAAAAATTTATTGTAGTATAGCATATTTTTTGATAAAAGCGAGCGTATAAACTGTTCAGCGGCGACTCTATATGGTATAGTACTTTTCATATGAAAAATAGAATTCGCGGACATCACATCACAATCATAACTTTTCTTTTTTCATTTTTCTTTTTTAATTTCGCTTCGGCACAGACCGACCGGACAGTGACGTATCGCGATACTTCATACCAAGGAAAATACATATCTCAAACCGAACCAGACCCCATCGTGATGGCGCCAGGTGAAGTGAAAGATGTCACAATCACCTTTAAAAACACCGGACAGTCCTCTTGGAGCGCTACGGGCAAACACTATGTTACGCTGTACACCGTTAATCCGCGCTATATCGCGAGTAATTTTGCGGATACGAGTTGGATTGCCAATAATAACCCTGCCAAAATTAGCAAAAACGCCAAAACCGGACAAAATACGGACATCACCATTCGTTTGCACGCGCCAAAAAGAGAAGCTACCTATAAAGAAGAATTTACCCTCGCGGTGGAAAATAGCACGTGGATAAAAGGCTCTTATTTTTACCTGCTTATCAAAGTGGTTTCTCCTGAGCAGCCCAGCACAACGGTTGAGGCCGCTCATGTTTCTACCACACCACCGAGCACAACTACCGATGGGGTAACAGTGAATGACGCAGTCACTCCTACGCGCGAACTTATTACCGAGCCACGAATTCGGGTTGGACTCTACACCACCAAAGATGTGGTGCGGTTTAGCTCCGCCTTTGTGTATGATGTTGAGAGTGGCGGAGAAAATAAAGGCACCATCGCGCCGGGAGAGCTTGTCACACTGTCATACGATGGCAGCTATCATCTTGTCAGTCAGAATGTGACTCTGGACAGCCCGAGCTTCATCCGTCTGGTACCGCGCGACAACGATAGCTACTTTACGTTGCTTAATTATGACCATCGGGTCGTTGGGCGCGGAAGTACTAATTACAATGTTTTTCGAGGAACGTTTGAGTATCGAGTTAATAAAAAAAGAGAAGCTTACGCTATAAATGAATTACCGCTTGAACAATACGTTGCAAGCATTGCCGAGACGAGCAACGATAGCGCTCCTGAGTATCTCAAAGCACTCATGACAGCAGCGCGTACGTACGCGTATGTGCGCATGGCTCCGGTGAGTGACGCGCACATATTCGATGTGGTGCCGACCTCGGCCGATCAGATATATTTAGGCTACTACTCCGAAGCACTGATGCCAAATGTGGTGCTCGCCGCGCAGAATACAGCTGGGATGATGGTGACGTACCACGGTAACCCGGTCATGACCAATTATTTCGGCCATTCAGATGGCCGCACACGCGATGGAGCCGCTAATCGTCCGTGGCTCAGAAGCGTGAAAGCAGTATACGACAAAGGGCTTATCATGTATGGCCATGGTGTGGGGATGAGCGCGCACGACGCGGCGATGCATGCTGATAAAGATGGTTGGACGTTTGAAGAAATTTTAAAATATTACTACACCGGAGTTGAGATTGAACGGGTGTATTAAATTAGTAAGAAGTTATTTAGAGATTATTAAAAAATTATTTAAAACCTCTCGCATCAACGAGAGGTTTTATTTTGGGATGCCTGTCTGCGCCTGCTCGGTGGAGATGTTATGGTGGCGCCGATCTTCTTCGGCCAGATCCAAAATTGCTTGGCGTAATTCTTCGGGGTGGGGGATATCTTCGATGACAAATTCTTCGGACGCGCCGGCGGTTTGGACGGTCAGTTTACCGTATCCGAAAACTGTCGCAAAGACGCCCTTTACTTCGGAAGTAATATCTTGAATTTTGTACAAATCAAGCTCGGAAATAGTACGCGCGAAGAGCCCTTGCTGTTTGATAGACATCAGGCGGTCGTTGGTGACGACGAGTAAGTCTAGATAGAACGTTACAAAATACGTGTAGAGGAAAACACCAACCGACAAGAAGTACGTGCTGCCGAGCAGAACGAGTAGAGGAAAACTGATCGGGCCGGTAAGCAGCTCTGGCCAGACGTTTTGCAATAGGAACCACAGGGCGAACGGCAACGCAAGCAGTAGCGCAAAGCCGCCCAAAGCCGGCACAAACGTGATGGCTGAGCGGCGCACTTGGAACATTATTTTTTCGTAGGATTTCTGGTGAATAAAGTCACACAATTGCATACGTTTATGGTGAAGACAAGTTTGAGGAGAAAACATGCCCCAGCCAGTCGGTGTTCCATAGTACTACTGATTGCTGCCAATCAACTGTGGCAAGCTGTGCAAGGGTGAAAAACAAAACGATGGCCGCGAAAGCAATGAACAAAAACGTGGCGATAAAACTCGGTATAGTGAGTGTGCCGGTGTGTACGAGGTGACCAACGTTGACAAAAAAGAAAACCCCCCAGGCGAGTAAGAAAAAAAAGTAAGCGAAAAGAAAAATGTACAAGGGAACTGAAATCATACTGTGAGTAGTATAGCAGATTATTGCAATGCCGAAAATGCTTGAGAGCTTAAAAGGCCTCATCCACGCATATCATTACATTCGGGGCCCAGTCTTTTCAATGGCTCGGGAACACGGTATGATAGCGCTATTATGCGCTCTATTCTTCAACTTAATGACAAGAAGATTCCCGTTATTGTTCGCCGCCACGCCGGCGCGCGGCGGTTTGTGCTCAGGGTGAGAAATAACGGTACAGTGGTAGTAACGATCCCTAAATATGGGAGCGCTGAGCGGGCAACAGCATGGGTACAAGGCCACACGCGGTGGATTGCTGAGCAGCTATCTCGACTGCCCACGGCACCGACCGAAATATCAAAGCCTCGCTCCCGTCAACAGTATATACTACATCGAGCCGCAGCCAATAGACTCGTCAAAACACTGCTTATGATATTAAACGAGCAGTATCATTTTCGCTATCACAAAGTAACAATTCGCAATCAATCGAGCCGGTGGGGGAGCTGTAGCCAGCGCGGGAATCTCAGTTTTAACTACAAAATTGTGTTTTTGCCCGCAGCGCTTCAGGAGTATATTGTGGCACACGAACTCTGCCATTTGCGCGAAATGAACCACTCGGCGCGATTTTGGAAATTGGTAAGTATATCGATTCCGGATTATAGTGTAAGAAGAAAAGAGTTGCGAGCGCACCGGTTATAAATTTTTTATTCCACCTTTTGCGCGTACAAAAGGTGGAGCCCAAAAACGCCGAGCTGATGAACCCTCCACAGCCAGCGCAGAGTCTCGGTGTCGCTTGCGCTCAAAAGAGCAAGGTCGCATTGAGCACATCCCGACTTGCGAAAGTCGGGACCGCTCCACCTCACTCGAACTGCTAGTGGCCGATTCATGTGCTCGGTTTGGGTGAGTGGATGGTTGACAAAAGAGCTGTTATAGGGTATAATTAACCGTTATTGTTTGAGTTTTTACGTTGGCTAACCACGAGAGGATCGTCTTTCGTGGCAGGCCTACCAGACACTCAAGAGGTGAACATGCGCGCACGTATTTTGTTCGTCGCCATCGCGGCCGCCTTCCTCGGCGGCTGCATCCCCGTTTACTTCGGCCCGCCGCCGGTAATCCCCCGCACCTGCGTGTGCGGGCCGCGGCCCCCCGCCTATCAGGCGGGGTATTATGGGGGGTACTACCCCCCGGCCGTCCCGGTTTACCGGGTGCCGATGTACCCCCCGCGGACGATGTACCGGCCGCCCATGCCCGTCTACCCGGCGGGCTACCGCCCCGGCTGGGGCGGCTACCACGGCGGCTACGGCCGCCGCCCCTGGCGCTAGCGCGCCGCCCACCTCAACGAGAAAGCCCTGTACCAGATGGTACAGGGCTCGATGTTTTTATAAGAAGCTACAATTTGTTTAATTTAAATAATGAGGCCTAACGTAACCATTTTTATTGTTTTGTGAAAGGGATTC
>CAYTPE010000050.1:0-8340 GCA_964439885.1 uncultured Gammaproteobacteria bacterium | reverse complement strand
CCGATGAACTGGCCAAGAAAAGAAAGCAAAAAAATCACAAGGCCGACCGACATAACGCTGCCCTCAATAATGCTACCGGCGGTGTTTTGAATACGGCTTTATCGATAAAAAATCGCCAGCAAATTAAAAAACTTGAAGACGAACGCTCCAAAAAACAAGAAGAAAAAGAATCTCATGAAAATGAGATTGCTGATGATGAAGAAAAAATCACGAAATTGAAACGAAAATTACTATGGCAACGTCTACGCACGCTTGGTGAGTGGCTGAGTGGAGTTGGTCTGCCCATGGGCATGATCGATTTGGTGCGGCTGCTCGTGAATCAGTCCGAAGCTGAAATTGCTACCCTTGAAACAAAAATTAAAGAGAAACAGAAAGCGATTGAAGAATGTGACAAAGAAATAGAGCGTATCGACGACCAAATAGACAACCTTCAGAATGTCTTCGAAAAAGAAATTGAAGCGAGACAGACGGCTGCTGCCTAAAGCCTTCTTTTGTGCTATACTTAAGTCAGCGCCCGTGTGGGATGCTACATTTTGTCTTGTGCACATATGTCTCCTCAACTTATCAAACGTCTACTTCTTATTTTTGGTTTACTTGTCGTGAGCGCCTTAGTTGGCTTCGGTATTTATGCGGTCTTCTTTCGTTCTACCACGACCACGGTTCAGATCAACAACCAGGATTTTACCAACACATCAGGACAACTTCCTACTTCATCGGTGCGCTCGAACAATGGCAACGGCACAACGACTTCAGAGTCAGGCACCCTCCCTCTCGGTACACTTCCTGAGAACAACGGATCTGCGGGTACGTATTTTCAAGAACAGCCGGTAGTACAGCTCACGAACGACTATCCTGCTTTCGCAAATGTGGGTGGTGGTTCGGTCCGTTATTACAACCAAGCTGACGGAAAATTTTATCACGTTTCCGCAAATGGTGCGCCTATAGCACTTTCCGATCAGGTTTTCTATAACGCTCAAAATGTCACCTGGGCCAAAAATCAGGACAAGGCGGTTATCGAATACCCGGATGGAGCAAAAATAGTCTATGATTTTACCACCAAAAAACAAGTAAGCCTTCCTCAACACTGGCAGGATTTTTCTTTTTCATCCGACGGCGCACAGATCGCCGCTAAGAGCATGGGGCTCTCCCCAGACAATCGATGGCTCATCACCACCAAAGATGACGGTACCGGCACACAAGCCCTCGAGCCCCTCGGCAACAATGGCGACAAAGTAATAGTAGACTGGTCGCCCAGCCGGCAAACAGTCGCACTCTCCCGTACTGGCGAACCGGTGGGGGGCGAACGCCAAGAAGTACTCTTTGTAGGTTTGCACGGCGAAAACTTCAAACCGGCGATCGTTGAAGGTCTCGATTTTCAATCAAACTGGTCGCCGACCGGTCAGAAACTTCTGTACAGCATCGATAACAGCGCGAGCAGCTACAAACCAGATTTATGGATTGTCGATGCGTATGGTGATTCTATCGGTAACAATCGCAAACAGCTTCAGCTCAATACATGGGCGCATAAATGTAGTTTTGCAGATGAAAATACTCTCTTTTGCGCTGTGCCCGAAACGCTGCCCGACGGTGCTGGTATGTCTCCGGCTATCGCCAAGGACACACCTGATCAGCTCTATAAAATCGATATTCGCACTGGTTTAAAACAGCCGATTCCACTCGATAATGAATATACTATTCAGTCAATCTCGTTCGATAAAAATAGTGGTAAACTATTCTTCACCGATCCACACCGAACGGGTATTTTCCAGGTGAATATATAATTCTATGCATATTTCGATGAAAAAATTCTTTTTCGTTCTGTGTAGTATTGTGATAGTGGCCGGCGTGCTCTTATTTTATCAAATACAACGAGCCCGGCAGATTACCACTCGCTCATCAAACGCTTCACTGGTGGCCGCTTCTGCTACCGATATCCCTCTTTCCCCGCTTGATCCTATTCTGGGCAACCCCGGCGCTGACCTTACCATCGTCGAATTCGTCGATCTCAACAACATCACTTCAAAACAAACACACAAAACGCTTGAAAATTTTGTGCTCGAGAACCCCACCAAAGTTCGTTTAATTTGGAAAGATTACCCTCAAGATCACCTATTTGCGGGTAACGCGACACAGGCTCACGAGGCGGCGCTCTGCGCCCATGTACAGCATAAATTCTGGCCGTACCTCGACACCGTGCTTTCCCAGGGAAAATCCCTAAACGACAAAAATCTCACCGATGCCGCTACATCGGTAGGGCTTAACATAAAGGCATGGAGCGACTGCGTGCACAGTACCGCACCAGGGCTCCACGTTGCCGAAAGTGTTTCCTTTGCTAGAACACAAAACTATACCGTGTATCCAATTGTATTTCTCAATAATAAAATGGTAAATCCGGAACAGTCGATCGATTGGGACCAACTCTTGACGCAACTTATTAAGTAAATGCTATGAAAAAAACAATAGCGTTTAGCCTGCTACTTATTGCGTGTTTTTTATCTTTCAGAATCGCTGGCTCAGCTTTTGCCGGATCGTGTTATTGCGCTGGTATGGGAAAAACGCAGTCGTGCCCCGGCCTCTCGTGCCCAGCATTTTCTTGGTATGATTATTGCTACGACCATAGTCCGACCGCAAATCCGTACGTAAAAGACATTAAAAATGAAAGCGATTGTACTGCACTGCAGGATACTATCAATAATGGCACGGCTGGGGTTTTTGCTTATAATAAAGGTTCTTACAAAGATTTCCAATGTTGGTTCAGTGCGACCGACTATTGTACCTCTCCGTTTATTACCAACGGCATTAAATATACATTAAGCGCGAAAGAGTGTTCTACCAGTGCCGACTGTACAGGCTATGGTGGTTCGAATAACTTTTGTGGAGAAGAAGCGAAGCCGGGTTTGAGCCCCGAGCTTACCCATAATAAATTTTGTTTTTTCGACCCTGACGCAATGGCCGCATACGTAGGCACGCCTCGTGTTACGGGTCTTTTTGGTGGCTCAAGCGATCTAAAAGCGCCGACTTTAGAAATACGTATTCCGGGCGTTAACTTGACCGCCGTCAAAAATACCATTGACAACCAAGGCTTTATCCACCTGCCATGGATCGGCGAATATATTACCGGGGTATACTATTTTTTGCTTGGCGTTTCTAGTATTGTGGCTGTAGTAATGATCATCTTGAGTGGTATACGAATTGTCGTATCGGGTGGCGGTGAAGAAATGACGGCTGCCTATCATCGTATAGGTCAAATTATTACGGGGCTTGTTATCCTCTGGGGTTCTTATCTCATTTTAAACACCGTGAACCCATCTCTAACTCAATTTAAAGCACTTAAAATTCAATACATTCCGCCCCTTCCATCCACTGAGCCGCGTAGCGATGATGATTCGGGCAGTGCTTCATCAACCAGCAAATTTTGCTCCGATCCAAACCTTAAAATTACTGACCTGAGCAAAGTGTCCACTTCACTAGCCGATGAATACGCCCAGGCTGCGGCCGCACTTACGCCGGAAAAGGTACAGATGTATAAAAATGCGGTTGCCTCAGTGCCTGGCACTACTGTCCCCTGGGAAATGCTGGCCACCATCCATTTCATGGAGGCGGGGATGAAGCGGGGCGGCAGCATACTTAATGGTGGGACGCCATGCAACACAGCGAATGATGGAGACTTGCTCAGTTGGTGTAGCGAATGTGCCAACCCAACAATTACAAATGATTTAATTTGTGGCGTTAAAAAACTCATGAAGAAATCAGGAGGCGGACAACTTGGACCAAATAATGTCGACCTCGATAAATTAACTTTTTGCAAATACAACGGCTGTTTTACCTGCCCTGATGCACACCCCTATGTGACAGCCAACTTTGATGCTGCCCACTCTCAAATACCCAAACAGATGCATGATTGTGTTCCGATCAACTGCAAGTCTTCTGCCACAAGTGATTATACTACTAACCCGCCGCAAAAAGGTGGCGGGTGCACTATTACAATTTTTTCTTCAAACGATCATCCCAATATTGGTCTTACCAACTACTGTCTTTTGAACCAGAGCAAAACAGCGGATTGTAAAATTTCCCAGAGCGACGGTAAAGTAACCTTCAAATACAATTCAAACAAATACGATCCTCAGTCCAATCCATGTGGTAGCTGGACTTACCAAACACGAGCTGGGGCCCTTGGTATTTATTCGGAAATTCTGCAGCTCGAAAGGGCTGGAAAAATTACCCCTTAAACTCCCCGCGTACTTGTCATACGCCGCTTGTTCTTCTATACTTCATGCATCTAGCTATTTTGTGTATGGCGAAGGCGACAACTCAGTTTGAATGCACCAACTGTGGGGCTCAGTACCAGAAATGGGCAGGGCGATGTTTGGAGTGTGGAAAATGGGGAACAGTGGCGGAAGTAAGAATGAAGAATGAAGAATTAAGAACGACGAATAACGTATACGCTCCGACGAAGACTGTTACTTTGAACGAGGTTGAAAAGAAAGATATCGAACGGACTTCTACATCCATTGGCGAACTAGACCGAGTACTTGGTGGGGGTATTGTGCCGGGTAGTCTAATATTGCTTGGCGGAGAGCCAGGTATCGGTAAGTCAACGCTCGCTTTGCAGTGCGCCGCTATTGTACCAAATACATTATATATTTCTGGAGAAGAATCAATTGGACAAATAAAACTGCGGGCTGATCGACTGGAAGTAAAGGCGCCGACAATGCAACTCGCAAACGAAACGAACGTGGAAACGATTGTGGCGACGATCTTCGCGGGCAAGGCAACCCTGCCCCGACAGTCGAGCAACGATTCACACACCGTAGGGGCGGGGTCTCCCCGCCCACACCTCGCCATCATCGATTCCATTCAAACCATCTTCTCGGCAGAAGCCGAAGGCGAGGCCGGCTCCCCTATTCAAATTCGCGCCTGCACCGTTAAGCTTCTTGAAGCTGCTAAGAGTTCTGGTATCCCCGTTATTATCATTGGTCATGTAACAAAAGAAGGTGTGGTAGCTGGCCCCAAAACACTTGAGCATCTCGTGGACACCGTGCTGTACTTGGAAGGTGAACGGCATCATTTTTATCGTGTACTTCGCACGGTGAAGAATCGTTTTGGTTCGACCGATGAGGTGGGCATTTTTGAAATGGCGGAGCACGGACTTGTGGAAGTTAAAAATCCATCTGCTAGTTTCCTCGCGGAGCGCGGCGATAATCTGCCCGGCAATGTTGTTACCTGTCTCATGGAAGGTACTCGACCGCTGCTCGTAGAAGTACAGGCGCTCGTGAATAAAACTGCCTTTGGGTATCCGGTGCGCAAGGCGAGTGGATTCGATATCAATCGACTGCATCTTTTAATTGCCGTGCTTCAAAAGCGTGCTGGCCTGCATCTGGAACAATATGACGTTCATCTGAATATTGCCGGTGGCATAACCGCCGATGAGCCAGCAGCCGATTTAGCAGTGGCTATGGCCATCGCCAGCGCGTACAAAGATAAAGCGCTTGGACACGACCTGTGCGTATTTGGTGAAGTAGGCCTGGGTGGCGAGGTTCGGCCGATTAGCCAAACGGAAAAGCGGATAAAGGAATGCGAAAATTTGGGAATGAAACGAGTGATAACGAGTCTCGGTCAGAAGCAAGAAGTCCGAAGTCAAAAAGTGAAAGTTCTGAATGTGAAAAATATGGGAGAACTCATTAAAAATGTTCAATGATCAATTTGGCAACTCACTCCAGATGCACTTTTTTCTCAAACTCCTCCATCCGACTGACGATAGCCGGATATTTTTTTATATCAGATGCAATCGACTTGGCGGCGTCTTTGGCTTTTTTGAGTAGCGGCGTATCAGTGAGCTTGGCCAGACGTAATTCTTGCATGCCACTTTGCTCCACACCATACACTTCACCCGGCCCGCGCATTTCCAAATCTTTTTCGGCAAGTTTAAAACCGTCCGTATGCGCTTCGAAATACTTCAGCCGCTCCAGCGATTTACTACTATCGCTGTCGGTAAAAAGAATACAGTACGACTGATGTTCGCTGCGCCCCACCCGACCACGGAATTGATGCAGCTGCGCGAGCCCGAACTTTTCGGCGCCCTCAATCATCATTACACTCGCGTTGGGCACATCAACGCCCACCTCGATGACCGACGTAGACACCAAAATACCAAGCTTGTGATTTTTAAAATCATCCATCACCTGTTCCTTCTCTTTCGACTTCATCTTACCATGGAGATAACCGACTTTGATATCAGGAAAAATTTCCTTTGACAATCTTTCGTATTCACTCATCACTGTTTTTCTATCGTCATTAGAAATTGGAAATTGGAAATTGGAAATTGGAAAATCATCCCCATACTCATTACCCGGATTGTCATTTTTTTTAGTTTCAACGCTGATGAGTGGACATATGACGAACGCCTGCCTCCCTCTTCCAATTTGCTCACGAATAAACTGATAGGCTTTTTCACGGTTCTTGGGTTCAGCAAGACGGGTAATGATCTTCTTGCGGCCTGGTGGCAGCTCATTAATCACTGACACATCAAGGTCGCCATAGAGCATAAGCGCCAAGGAGCGCGGAATCGGTGTTGCGGTCATGCTTAAAAAATGAACTGCGCCCCCCTTCTCCTTTATCAGTTTCCGCTGCAATACACCGAAGCGGTGCTGCTCGTCCACTATCACCAGGCCAAGCTTTTGGAACGATACGCCTTCGGTGAGAAGCGCTTGGGTACCAACAACAATATCAATTTTTCCTTTTTTTAAATCTTCTACAATTCCGTTTTTGATTTTGGAAATTGATAGTTTTGAATTTGTTTCGGGTTTCGGGTTTCGGGTTTCCAATTTATTAGCGGTATGACCGGTGAGCAAGGCGATGGCAATAGGTAATCCTTCCAACAATTTTTTCAAGGATACAAAGTGCTGTTCTGCCAGAATCTCTGTGGGAGCCATAAGCGCGCCCTGAAAACCGGCCAGCGCGGTGTTATACAATGCCATCGCCGCGACCACTGTTTTACCGGAACCAACATCACCCGACAGTAAACGATTCATTGGCGTTGATTTGGTAAGATCTTGCAGAATTTCCCACGCGGCAATTTTTTGGGCTTTGGTAAGTTCAAAAGGCAGATTCGCGACGAATTGTTTTACTTGCTGTTCATGGAACGCGACAGCAGGAGCCGGGCTGAGCAAACGTTCGCGGCGTGAGAGCTCGGCTTTCAGCTGCACGGCAAGCAATTCGTCAAACTTGAGCCGCTCAGTGCTTTTTTCGAGATCAACTGTATCCTTGGGAAAATGGATGCCCTGAATGGCATCGGCGAGTGGGGCTAAATCATATGCTTCGAGCATAGATTCAGGAACCCATTCCGCAAGCTGGTCAGCCGCGGACAAAACATTTTTTACAGTCGAACGAAGCTGTTTTTGGGTAACGCCTTCCGTAGTCGGATATATAGGGACAAGGCGCGCGGTGTGAATCGTCTCGTTCGCCCCGCTTTTTTCATACGACGGACTCACGAGCTCGGGCCCGAGCATATCGTTTTTCACTACACCAGAGAGAAAAACCTCGTCGCCTGGGTGCAGCGTTTGTACTAAAAACGGCTGATTGAACCAGATAACCCGAAGACTATTTTTGCCGTCACTCACTAGGGCCTCGGTAATCATGGTGCGTTTGCGAAACGTGCGTCGATTGGCGATGAGCTCAATTCGCGCTCGCACAGTGACCTGCCGACCTTCGGTGAGCTCGGCAATCGGCGTGAGCTGACGAAAATCTTCGTAACGAAAAGGGTAATAATGCAGTAAATCCCGTACTGTAAACAAGCCTAACCGAGCCAGTCGATTGGCTGTTGCTGTGCCCACCCGTGGTAACGCGCTTAAAGCGGTGGTTAAGATCATAGAACAAAGGGTCGTAAGCTAGTATATCACATAGTTTTTTATCAAAAAAAGGGCCGACCGGCCACTCTTTTTCTTTGAATGTGGTTTATTCGTTGGGTATATTTCGTTCACTTTCACGTATTTTTCGCACTCCCACAGCATAGATACGACCATCATTAAGCCGCCCTAATATAAGCACATAATCGCCGGGGACAACCGGAGAGCCGCCATGAAATTGAGTTTCCGGTCGAATCAGTACGGTATAACGATCGTTACCTTCAGTGAGCATCTGCCATTCGGGGCCTTGTTCGGATTCGATCGTGCCTTCCCACGCGTCTTGCCAATGGTGACGGCCGAAACTACCGTAGAGTGGGGTGAGAACTGGTATGGGGTGCTCGTTGGTAAATTGAAAAATAGTGCGATGTAATGCTGTCTTGGCCACGAGCACACTAGCCAGTATGGTGACAAGCGCAATACCGAGCAGTGTATAGAG
>CAYTPE010000049.1:0-8614 GCA_964439885.1 uncultured Gammaproteobacteria bacterium | reverse complement strand
GTGCCAACCCTCATACGACTGTTCTTATCGGTCCGGCACCTAAAGTGTATACGGTCGGGCTATTCAGTGATAGTCAAATTTTCCGACAAATTTTTTCTTCGGTCATTGTGAGTCTGCACGATTACGAACAAAAGGCCACCGAGCCCGCAGTACGCTTCCGTTTGGTAGAGCTTAATACCAACTCGGATGGAGATAGTATTAAAAGTGCTATTCAGTATCTACAATCACAGCATCTTGACGTTCTTGTTACGGGCCAATCGGAAGTGGCGGTACTGAAAAACACCAACTGGAATGTGCCGCTCGTTGTGCCGCTTGCTGCCAATCCAGTAGAATTGGGTCTGGCGAACAGCCAAACCGGCGAAGGGAATAAGGCGGTATTTATAGATACGGGCAATTCGATCACCGTTGGACAACGTTTGGATTTTTTTTTGGAGCTTGTCCCACACGCGAAACGTATTCTGGTAGTGCGGGGCAATCCGTCGCTCTCCGCAGAGCTGCCCTTTGCGTATGAGAATTTAAAGAAAGCTGCCGACGAAGCTCACGTCGAGCTCATCGATAAGCAATTCTCAACCCGCGAAGAATTTAATAAATTTATGCTCACGTACGATTTTAGCACGGTCGATGGCGTATTTCGATTTCCCAGTCCATTTATTGGCGCTAACCTTGATGTGCTTTTTGCTTTTCGATCAAAAATACAGAAACCGATTATTGGTTTGCAACAATATGAGTTGGCCCAAGGAGCGCTCATTACCTATGGCCCCGATCTCCAAAAGTTAGGGCAGCGAACGAGTGATATTGTCTATGATCTTCTCACTAAAGATTTGAAGCCCTCCGATTTTCCCATCCAAATTCGCACCGATAATTTACTTGGCCTCAATCGTTCTGCAGCAAGAACACTTAACATCCCCATCCCGCCCGGTTTTTTGGAAAAAGTCGACAAGGAACTTCCATAAAAATAATTTTGCTCTTCTACAACGCGGAGTTTTTTGTAATCGACCCCTTCACTCTGCGTCGGATAGATTATCATTATCATGTCGGTATTACCGGCGTATTTTTTTGTTTTTTGTCACTCTTTACGGCCAGCTATTGAGTGCTATAATGAAGCCATATGGAAAATCAGTATTCATACGAGTTTTACAGTACTACCAAAGCCGCATGGAAAGCCATGCTCGAGGCTATCGACAATGCCAAGGCCAGTATTTATTGGGAAATTTTTATTTTTGTGGATGATGAAGTTGGAAACACTTTTCTTGATGCACTTATCAAAAAAGCCGAGCAAGGGGTTGCCGTCAAGATGATCGTCGATGCGTGGGGTAGTTTCTATCTTTCCCGTGAAGCTGAACGAAGATTGCTCAATGCGGGAGTCGAGCTTCTCAAATATAATGCATTGTACCCCGAACTTAAGATCACCAATTGGATACGACGTATTTTTAATCGCAACCATCGCAAAGTGCTTATCATTGATGAGGCGAAAGTATTTTTGGGGGGAGTCAATGTTGATGTGCAGTTTCATGAATGGGATGATCTGTATGTGCAGATCACCGGTCCGGTTGCACGTCCACTCTTGCGCGGATTTGCCAAAACATATTTGGCCGCCGGAGGGAATAAGGATCGAGTGCAACACCTTCTGCACCCCAAACTACATGGTCTGCAAGCGTGGCGTGAGAAGCTGGATTTTATAGTACATTCACCTCAGTATGCGCGCTCGCCGCGGACGCATCGTTTGTATATCCGCGCTCTTGCCATGGCGTCGGAAACAGTTAATTTGATCACCCCATATTATGTGCCAAACAAAGCGTTTTTACGTTCGGTAGCACTCGCGCGTAAACGTGGGGTTAAAGTAAATATTTTCCTTCCCCTCCGACCAGATAGTCGTTTGGCACAATTGATAGGGCAAACGTATTATGAACTCACAGTGAAGGCTGGCGCTAATTTGTTTTTTTTGCCCACCATGAACCATGCCAAAGCGGTGTCTGTTGATAAACGTTTTGGCGCGATAGGCAGTATGAATCTTACGCGCCGCGCCGAACGGTTCGATCAGGAAGCTGGCGTGTCATTCACCGACGAATCCATGGTAGAGGACCTCAACAAACTATTCAATATGTGGAGAGAACAAGCCCAGCCATTCGACTCGGCCGCCCCCATCACACGCGGCTGGCTCGAACGAATACAAACGTGGATACTTAAACAGATTGAGAATTTTGTGTAGAGACTTTTTATTTATGAAAGAGCTTGCTCCACTACCCCCGCTTGCCGACCGCATGCGCCCGAGTAATTTCGAGGAATTTTTTGGGCAAGCTGATATTGTTGGTCCTGGAAAACTTTTGCGTAGACTGATCGATAACGATGAGTTGTCTTCACTTATATTATGGGGTCCACCGGGAGTAGGGAAGACGACACTCGCGCATATTATCGCTGAGCAAACGCACGCGCGTTTTGAGCAAATTTCGGCGGTGATGAGCGGGAAAGATGAATTGCGTAAAGTGATTGAAAAAGCACGGGAACCGGTGTTCTCCCCTTTAGAAGGGGAGGTGACCCGTCAAAACAGGGAGGAGGGGTCTTCCCGCGTGAAACGCACCATTCTATTCATTGACGAAATTCATCGGTGGAATAAGGCGCAGCAAGACGCGCTACTCCCGCATGTGGAACGTGGCGACATTATTCTTATTGGTGCTACCACCGAGAATCCTTCGTTCGAAATTATCGGCGCGCTTTTGTCCCGTTCGCGCGTTTTTATTTTGAAAAGTTTAAGCGACGAAGATTTAGTCAATATTATTGATAGGGCTCTCACCGATGCAGAGCGTGGCTTTGGGAAAATGAAGATTGAGATTAAGTTTGAGACTAAAAAATTGTTAGCGGAGCTCGCTGGCGGTGATGCGCGTGTCGCGCTCAATAGTCTTGAACTCGCCGTCAAATCTAAAATCAAAAATTCAAAATCTAAAACGGTCATTACCAGCGAAGACGTGAAAGAGGCTTTGCAGCGGACGCACCTTATTTTTGATAAAAAAGGCGAAAAGTTTTACAATCTTATTTCAGCCCTACACAAATCAATGCGCGGCAGCGATCCAAACGCATCATTATATTGGCTCGCTCGAATGCTTGAAGGCGGTGCGGACCCGTTATACGTCGCGCGACGAGTCTTACGATTCGCAAGTGAGGATATTGGTATGGCCAACAGTGAAGCCATGATTCAAGCTAATGCGGCCTATGACGCGTGCCATAAGATCGGTATGCCGGAGTGCACCGTCCATTTGGCTCAGGCCGTCGTGTATTGTGCCAAGTCTGCCAAGTCCAATCTGCTCTACACAGCCTACCAACGAGCCGCCGAGGATGCGCTCAACACATCACATCTCGGTGTCCCCATCCATTTGCGTAATGCGCCCACGAAATTTATGAATGATATTGGCTATGGCAAAGAGTATAAATATAACCCTGATTACGACGAGCCGGTGGAGCAGGAGTATTTGCCACCGGAGCTGAAAGGAAGAAATTATTTAAAAAAATAACAAATGTCTCGTTCTTGACTCGGTAGACCGTTATTTGCTATAGTGTAAGCACTATACACTACTATGAAAAAACTACTTATTACGCTAACTTTAGCGCTTTTTACCCTCACCGGAACTCCCGTTTTGGCAACTACCACCAAAGCACCAGCAAAAGTAACGGTAGCCAAAAAAGCCTCTGTTAAAAAAACTGTAGCAAAGAAGACAGCAAGCAAAAAAACGACGAGTAAATATGGCACTTCCAAAAATCCGGTTTTTTCACCGGACGCTGCCGCGCTTGCTATGGGCGGTGTGCCAGGAGGAGAGGCGTATCAAGCAGCGCTGCGCCAAGCCGAAAAGGATTGTATTGCAGCTGGTCGTGACCCCGTAAAATTAGCAGCGTGCGATCAGGAATTTAAAGACGCACAGTTGTTGCTCGGACAGTAATTGAAAGATTAGAAGAGTATAAGACTGTAAACAAAAAATCCCTTTTGGGATTTTTTTAATCTTATAATCTTTTAATCTTTTATTTCGATTTTCCTTTCATCTCCATTGCCGAGTTCAATCGTAATCCCAACCTTCTTCATGCCTCGCAGCAATTCTTCCACTTTCTCCGGCCACTCGATGATAGTCACCACCCCCGGCTGCCCGAGATAATCTTGCACACCGATATCGAGTAGTTCCTTCGCGTCTTTGAGTCGATATGTATCAATATGGATAAGCCTCTGAACTATTGGCTTAGAACTATGAACTTCGTATACATTCATCAGTGTAAACGTCGGACTGGTAATATTTTCGGTTATACCCAATCCTTCAGCGATTCCTTTGACGAAAGTAGTTTTTCCCGCGCCCATTTCCCCGTACAAACATACGACAATGCCGCCTGTTAAAGAAGCGGCAATTTTTTTACCGAGCGCGGCCGTTTCGGCGTGCGAGTGTGTAGTGGTGTGCATAGTTACTTCACTGTACAGCAGGTAACCAGAAAAATCAACAGCCGGGTTGCTAAAAATCGTTGATTTCGCTATACTATCCGCGTATGTCACTCACGACCGATGAGATCAAAAAAATAGCTCAGCTGGCTCGTATCGAGCTCACTCCCGAAGAAGAAGCGCGTTATGCCGGAACGATTTCGGCGGTTTTAGAGTATATGAATATCTTGAACGAGGTAGATACTGATGATGTTATGCCAACGTTTCAAGTCACTGGGCTTGCCAATGTGACACGAGACGATGTGGTGGTAGCGACGAGCGATGAGGTGCAAAAAAAGTTGATCGCGCAAATGCCACGCGTGGAAATGGACGAATTGGTGGTGCCGGGGGTGTTTAATAACGAATAAAATTTTCAGTTTTCAATTTTCTATTTTCAATCAATTTTCACATTATAATTATAAATTGAAAATTGCAGCATTGTTTAGAAATTGAAAATTAAAAATTGAAAAATTATGAAGTTGAATGAGTTAACAATCGTCCAAGCCGCCGAGGGCTTAAAAAATAAAAAGTTTACTTCTGTAGAATTGACACAGGCTTGTTTGGCGCGTATCAACGAGCGCAACAAAGAGATTAACGCGTTCATCACCGTAGCCGACGCATCGGCTCTCGATGAAGCCAAACGCGCGGATGAGATGCTGGCGCGCGGTGAAGGAACGCTACTGACGGGCATTCCGTTTAGCGTAAAAGACGCGATTGATACCAAAGACGTGCGCTCGACAGGAGCAGCAAAAATTTTGGACAATTATACGCCCCCCATGGACGCTACGGTCATTCGAAAAATTCGCGAGCATGGTGGGGTGCTGCTCGGTAAAAATAATTGTGACACATTTGGCCATGGTGCCAGTAATGAAAATAGTATGTATGGCCCTGTTCGCAATCCGCACGATCTAAGCAAGGTTGCCGGTGGATCGTCTGGTGGGTCAGGTGCAGCTGTCGCAGATCATATGTGTTTGTATTCTATTGGAGAGGACACCGGCGGTTCAATACGTTTGCCAGCCAGTTTTTGTGGTGTGGTCGGTTTACGACCAAGTTATGGGCGCAACTCACGTTATGGCATTATGCCTATGGCATCCTCACTCGATACCGTTGGTCCCTTTACAAAAACAGTCCAAGATATGGCAATTGTGATGCAAACAATAGCGGGACGTGACGAACTTGATGCTACAACTGTGACAGATGAAGTACCAATGTACTATGAAAAAATCAGCAATCAGGAATCAGGAATGAGTGGGGTGAGAGTAGGTGTTCCAAAAGAATATTTTGAAGTAGATGGAATGGATTCTGAAGTACGAGAAATAACAATGAATAAAATTGAAGATATGAGGAAAGCCGGAGCTGAAATTGTTAACGTGAGTTTACCGCATACCAAGTATGCAGTTGCAGTGTATTATATCATTGTCCCCAGTGAAGACAGCTCAAACCTCGGTAGACTTGATGGGGTTCGCTATGGTGTGCGTAATACCGACGGCAGAACACTGTACGACCTCTATGCAAAATCCCGTGCCCAAGGTTTTCCTGAAGAAGTGAAACGGCGCATTATGATAGGCACATATGCTTTGTCTGCGGGTTATTTTGATGCGTATTATAAAAAAGCTGCTAAGGTGCGCACGCTTATCCAACGTGATTTTGATGAAGTTTTTAAAAAAGTTGATGTGCTTATTTCACCTACTGTTCCGTATCCCGCTTTCGGAGTTGGAGAAAAAGCGAATGATCCATTAGCACTTTATGTGGCCGATGCCTTAGAGATTCCCGCTTCTGTTTCCGGCATTCCAGCGCTTTCAGTGCCGGCAGGAAAAACGAAAGCGGGTCTCCCTGTAGGAGTACAAATAATTGGGCCGCGAATGGGGGAGGAAGTGGTCATGATGGTTGGAAAGGAATTAGAAACTGGAAATTAGAAAGTAGTGTGCCGATTTACCTTTATAAATAATTTATGTTGTTAAATTGCTAAACCGACTATCTAACAATATAACCATTTAACAATTTAGCCATCGTCTGTTATGCCTACCTCATCTCCCATCGAAACAAAACTGAAAACCAGTCTTCACGAATCCCTACACGAACATCATCTCGAAACCGCTGGTGAGGTCGTTAACTACCGCGACAGCTGGAAAATTTTTCGTATCATGTCGGAGTTTGTAGATGGGTATCAATTTTTAGAAAAATTTCAACGCGAGGTAATAATACTCGGCAGCGCGCGACTCGCTCCCAATACGAAGTATTACAAAATTGCCGAACAGCTTGGTAAGCTTTTAGCGAAAAGTGGTTTTACCACTGTCACCGGCGGCGGGCCGGGTATAATGGAAGCGGCCAACAAAGGGGCTTACGAAGGTGGGGGAGAATCGGTTGGTTTGAACATTCAATTACCATTTGAGCAGCGCATCAACGCGTATGTGAAGCAGTCAACCGCTTTTTACTATTTCTTTACGCGTAAAGTCATGCTCACGAGCCCAGGTAATGCTTTTGTGTTCTTCCCCGGTGGTTTTGGCACACTCGATGAGCTGTTCGAAGTAGTCGACTATATGGAAATCGGCCAGATGGACAAAGCTCCGGTGGTGCTGGTAGGCCGAGAATTTTGGGAGCCGCTCGTCCATTTTATCCGCTCCGGCGCGATGACCAAAGTGAAGGCGGTAGGGGAAAATGATATGGAGAATTGGCATGTTGTGGACACCGCGGAAGAAGCCTTCGAATTGGTAAAAGATGTCAAAGATCGTCCCAATGTGTGCAATAACGATCCGAGCAATCCACTGTGCCACGAGGGTCCAACGGATTGGAAAATTTTTCGTATCATGGCTGAATTGGTGGAAGGGTTTGAGTTTCTTACCAAAGTACAACATGATGTAACCGTGCTCGGCACCAAAAGTAT
Source organism: uncultured Gammaproteobacteria bacterium (assembly GCA_964439885.1). Lineage (GTDB taxonomy): Bacteria > Patescibacteriota > Patescibacteriia > Magasanikbacterales > GWA2-37-8 > CAYTPE01. The sequence continues at coordinate 1,280 of CAYTPE010000049.1, read as the reverse complement.
TTTACCAACTTCAAAGCTCTACAATAGCGCGTATGAGGTGGGTAAACTGCTCGCGCAAAATAAATTTATGGTCGTATCAGGTGGTGGCCCGGGAGTGATGGAAGCGGTGAGCAAAGGCTCCTATGAAGCCGGCGGCGAAAGCGTTGGTATCAATATGCGCCTCAATGGTCATGAACGCGTTAATAAGTACCTCACGATGTCAAGGGGCTTTGTGTTTCCCTATGTGCGCAAACTTATTATTACGTCGCCTTCCAAAGCGTTTGTGTTCTTCCCGGGCGGTTTTGGGACACTGCACCAACTGTTTGAGTTGCTTACATTAATTGAAACCAAAAAACAGGCCGAACTGCCCATCGTTTTATACGGCAAAAGTTACTGGCAACCATTGCTTGATTTTATTCATCAGCTCTACACGACCTTTCGGACTATTAGCCAGATTGATGAGACGTATTTGCAGGTGGTTGATTCCCCTGAAGATTTGTTACCGATCATTTCGAAGCTCTAAATCCGAAAGCCTAAACTCTAAACAAACTTAAATTACCAAATGAAAAAAATACAAAACACGATTTTAAACATTTTGATATTTGCATTTTGAATTTGTTTAGGATTTAGAAATTAGAGTTTGAGATTTTTCAATTGTGATTCCGTATTTCCAGTTTACTCATTTTAATATCGGCCCTATTGCCATTCAGGTGTGGGGCTTGTGCGTAGCCATCGGCATTATTGCAGCAGTAACACTCATGCACAAGATGGCAAAAAAATATGTCCTCTCGCCCGACGTGGTGGTGGATATGGCGCTGTGGATTCTGGTGGCGGCATTTCTTGGCGCGCGTTTTTTTCATGTGGTATTTTATGAGCCCGAATACTATGTCCGTTTTCCGCTCGATATCATCAAAGTATGGCAAGGCGGCTTATCCAGTCTCGGTGGATTTATTGGTGCGGTAGCGGGTGTGTGGCTGTTTGCCAAAAAGAGAAAATTTTCCTGGCATGAATTACTGCCCTATTTCGACATTACCGCCCTGGGGCTGTGGCTCGGGTGGGGTTTTGGTCGTATCGGGTGTTTTCTCATTCATGACCATCCCGGGAGGCTTTCGAACTTCATGCTGGCCGTTCAATATCCTGGCGGCGCACGGTTTGATCTTGGCCTTTTGGAATCAATTTTAGGATTTTTACTCTTTACTCTTTACTCTTTACTCTTTGCCACCCTCGTCAAAAAACACAGGGGCCTCACGGCGCAGCTCACTATTTAAAGATACGCGGTCGCTCCCTTTATTATAGATTTT
>CAYTPE010000048.1:0-8959 GCA_964439885.1 uncultured Gammaproteobacteria bacterium | reverse complement strand
CCAACCGGCTCATTTTCAAAATCCTCTTTCACTTCAATGTCGGGAGAAATACCCTTCTCATTAATATTGTTGCCGCTCGGCGTGAGCCATTCGGCAATCGTAATTTTGAGGGCCGAGCCGTCGGGCAAGGTTTCGTAGTTTTGCACCGAACCTTTACCAAATGTCTTGGTGCCCATAATGGTGGCAACTTTGTGGTCTTTGAGCGCGCCGGAAACAATTTCAGCAGCGGATGCGGAGCCGCCATTGACGAGTACAACAGTTGGCAAACCAGCCAATCGATGTGGTGTTGGAAGCGTATCGTGCGAGTCAACCTTGCCATTACTATATCGTTCGCTCACGACTATACCATTGGTAATCCATTCACTCGCCATAGAAATTGCCCCATCCAGATAGCCGCCGGGATTGTTTCTGAGATCAAGAATGAGTCCTTTGGCGTGAGCGGCTTTTAGTTGGTTAATATAGTTCGAAAATTCCGGGATAGTCTGCTCATTAAACTGCATGATGCGCAGATACGCGATATTGCCATCTTTCATCGTAAGCGATACCGGTGGTACATTTATTTTCGCTCGGTGGATAGAAATGTCTTTAGGCTTTTCCCAACCGGTACGCTGAATGGTAAGTACGACTGTAGAGGTAGCCGGACCGCGGATGTGTTCGACCGCGGTATTCACGTCAATGCCTGCGGTGGAAACTTTATCGATCGCCAAGATTTTATCACCTGGCCTTAGACCGGCTTTGGCAGCCGGACTATCAACGATTGGCGACACGACGACGAGCTGATTCTGCTTCACACCAATTTCCGCACCAATACCACTGAGCTCACCTGATAAATTTTTGTTGAAGTCGGTAGCCGCTTCGGGCGGAAAGTACATTGAGTATGGATCGCCAAGTGACGCTACCATACCTTGCATCGCACCGTAGAGCAAATCGGAGTCTTGTACCGGCTGCTTGACATACTCACCTTTGACTCGATCCCATACTGTCCAGAACTGAGCGAAATCGATGGTGTTGGTATGAGTGAGCGCTCGATTGATATTAACAACCTTTTGGACGTTCGATAGTCCATCCGAACCTGCCATCCCCTTACTCACTACCAGACTCTCCCCGACCAATACTCCCATACCAAAAAAGACGACAATGAGTATAGCACTGATATACACACCAAAATAGCGTGCGCCGCGCATTGTTCCTGGAGACATAGTATCAGCCATAATAATTAAGCTTCATTAAGCACGCTAATGCGCGCGCCCACGCCGCGCAACGCGTCCGCTAAATGTTCGTATCCGCGATCGATTTCGTACGTGTTGCGTAACACCGACTTACCTTTGGCGGCGAGCATGGCGATCAGTACGTTGACCGCCGGGCGCAGCGCGGGTGGGGCGATTACTTCGTTGGCTGAAAAAATTGATTTGCCTTCTACCCACACGCGGTGCGTATCGATAAGAGTAATTTTGGCTCCTAATTTTTTGAGTTCAAGACTATAAAGGACGCGGTCTTCGTACGCCCAATCGTGCACCAGTGTTCTACCTTCGGCTGTGGCAAGGATGGGGATAAAAAGTACTAAATTGTCGATGTTTAAGCCTGGGAAAGGTCTGCCATAAATTTTATCCGGCAAAGCTTTGAGCTTGCTCGGCACGATTTCAATATCGACAATATCAAACGCACCATTTTTGGATAGACGTCGATTATGAATGGTGAACTTTTGGCCCATGACTTCCAATTTGCAGAGTTCAAGTTCAAGAAATTCGAGCGGACAATTCTTGATAACGAGTGGTGACCGCGTGGTAATAGCGACCGCTATATACGTCATAGCTACAATCGGATCGGGCATAATCGGATATGCCTTCACGCCATGTAATTGCTTCACCCCCCTAATAGTAAGCGTGGTCGTACCAATACCGTCAATTTTGGCACCGGCTTTTTGCAAAAAATAACACAGGTCTTGCACCATGTAATTGGCCGAGGCCATTTTAATGGTGGTAACACCCGGAGCAAGAACAGCCGCCATCACCGCATTCTCGGTGGTGGTGTCGCCCGATTCGTACATGACGACCGAACCGGCAGTGAGTGTATGGTTGGTGACGTCGTAATAGGCGTCACGCGAAACCACCTCAACACCTAATTTTTCGAGCGCGTAAATATGTGGTCGAACAGTGCGTGACCCTAGTTTGCAGCCACCTGATTTATAAATCTTATAGCGCTTTTCGCGAGCGGCAAGCGCGCCGAGCAGCATCAAAGACGAACGAGTCCTACGACAGGCCTCGGCGTTGATGGTGCCGAGAGTCAACGGTTGTGATGTATCCACAAAATAGCTTCGATTAGCGCGTTTTTCCACCACGGCGCCGATACTTCTCATGAGCTCAACTATACGATTGACCTCTTCGATTTCGGGGACATCTTCGAGCATAACAGTGCCTTTGACCATGAGGGTCGCGAGCAAAATCGAAACTGCCGAATTTTTGGCTGAGTGAACGACTAAAGAGCCGTTCAGTTTTTTTCCTCCTTCGATAACAAAATGATTCATACAGATTGACAACCATGACAATTTTAATTACCATCTAGTATAGTATATTTCTGACCGCTTGACAACATGGAGTATCCGGGAGCTCACTTCACCAAACCGTGGCGCCAATTCATGCTATACGCCTTTATAGCCGCTTTTTTTATTACGGCGCCAGCAATTGTCTTTTATACCACTGGCTTCCGTTACGACTGGCACTACGGTATTATCCGCGAAACAGGGAGTATCAGTGTAGACGTCAACCCTAAAAATGCGACTGTTTCGCTTGATGGGCTATCGCTACCGGACAGTATCCCAGTGCGATTGAAAAATATCACCCCGCGCACCTACACACTTAAGATCAGCGCACCGGATTATTATGATTGGACAAAAGAAATAAGTGTATCAAACCGTGAAACGACCTATATAAAGGATATTGCTTTGATCAAAAAGAGCAGACCAACTTTTCTTACTAAAGGCACTATCACATCAATTGTCGTGCCCGTTTACAGTCGATTTGTCTTGTTTACCGAAGAGTCTGGTGGTGCTATGCTTGTACGTCGACTTAATCGTGACAGCGGCGCAACAGAAACGTTGCTTAGTCTTCCGCCGCACAACTCCTCTTCGATTGTTTGTGCACCAGCTACAACGTGGTGCGCACTCAATGAACACAATGATAACGAAACACACACCATGCTCTTTGACGCAAATGCGCTACTCATTTCCTACCCGAGCAGCTTTTTTGATGTGCAATCGGTGGTCGATGGTATGGTAAATAGAGTTCAGTGGGACGACGGCACGAACCCAATTGTATATGTGAGCACCTCTGATACGCTTTACGCGCTACCCCTCAGCACTCGCCAAGCACAACCTATAGCGATAAACTCCGTGATGGACTGGTACGCTCGCAGCGGAGTTCTGTGGACGCTCGAAACAGTTACCTCGAGCAACCGGATTGGCATATACAAAAATCTTGCCGGATCAAAAACACTTGTTTCGTTGCTTCCGGAAAATACTGATTATGGTACCATACACCTGGTGGAAGCGAATGATGATGGACAGATCATACGAACACCAAACGAAACACTGGTCGTCACCCCAACCAAAACATGGGAGCTGCCACTCACCACTACCACCCATTCTCCGTTTAATTCCTGGCAAATTTTTTGGAATGAGCAGGAGGTGTGGAGTTACACGCCCGGCAGCGAACCGACTCTACTCTACCGTTCGGACGAACCACTCGCTGGTGTTTTTATGCTTGATAGTCACAACACTCTTGCGCTCATAACCACCAAAAAAATGACAGCTTTCTATCACTATTATTTAGTAGCGCAAGATATCTTATCGGAAAAAAATAATGACGTAGCCGTCGATTCTGAAACACAAACCATTGTCTATACCAATAAAGATGGCCTTTGGGAATTAAACTACTAAGACACGCTCATTATGAAATTGATAACTCGAACGGATGGGGGGGCGCGCGGTAACCCTGGCCCAGCGGCGCTCGGAGTCGTGATTGAAAACGAACAGGGAGAAGTGGTGGCAGCGTATGGTGAGTACTTAGGGCACCAGACTAACAATTTTGCCGAGTACTCAGCACTCCTCTCGGCCCTCAAAAAAGCCAAGGAGCTCGGCGCCGACGAAGTAGACTGCGTGCTCGATAGCGAACTGGTCGTTAAACAAATGCGCGGCGAATACAAAGTGAAAGAACCCACGCTGCAGAAACTTTTTATCCAAGTGTACAACACCGCCGCTCAGTTCAAAAAAGTCACCTACCGGCACACCCTGCGAGCCGGCAACAAAGCGGCCGACGCAGAAGTAAATAAGGCGCTCGATAGCCATTTATAAAAATAACCCGACAATGTGTCGGATTATTTTTTATTCTTGTCTGTTTCTCTGTGAACGTCGTTCGGTTTTTTTCTCATCACTTTTGTGTTCAGGGTCTTCTTCAGTGTTACTCGTTTGTTCAGTATTCATTCGGTCAGTCGTGGATACACCGATGAGCGATTGAAGATGGTCACGCTGCTTCTCTAAATGTTCTTCTCGCTTCTCGAGCTTCTCTTTTCGATGTTCAAGTTTTTGTTGAATTTTTTTGTGAAGTTCTTGAGCTTCGGTAGTTGATGACGTTTTAATTTCTTGCTCGTCTATGTCCTGCAATTCACTCGCCACATGTGAGAGCGCCACGTCCACCTTCTGCACGTTTGCCTGTCGCTTCTCCAAAACTTTTTTTTCGGCTTCACGTCGTTTCATTTGTTTCAGTAAAAAATTAGCTTTGGCAGTGGGTGTTGTTTGCAATGATTTTTCTGCGGCTTCAATGGTTTGCTTAATTGGATAGAGCGGTGTGCCGTCAGTCACTTCGGAACTTGAATACGCGTAGGCACTCGTCGTAACGGTCGCCACAGCCATAAAAGCGGCAATGACCGCCATACTATAACGGAAACGCAGGGTTTGATACCATGCGTATGCCGGCAAATGGCGAGCGTCCCAGGCTGTATCAAGATCTCTCCACAGCGCACGCTTAAACGATCGCTTGGCAGAAAGTTCCTTTTGCAAAGCTTTTAATTGTCCTTTTATGAATTTCATACGTGAGGTTTCATTTTTTTGAGCGCGCGGTGCGCCGCTACTTTCACCGCTACCTCGGTCATATTATTTTTCTCGGCTATTTCTGCATAAGAATACCCCAAAAGGTAGTGTAAAGTTACAATCTCTCGTTCATTTTCGCTGAGTAGAGCCAAAATTTCTTTCACCGTGCGACTGGCATCCTGCTTTTGCCAAGCTTCCAACGACCCTTTTATCCACATACTATCATCTTCCTTTTCACCTTCATCATTAAAAACGACTAATGGTTCAGTAGCTTTGTGATCGCGCCAATAGTTGGCCATATGATTACGAGCTATAGTAAGCAGCCACGCGCTCTTGCTTTTGGTTTCGTCGTACTCATGGAAGTGCTTGAGCGCTTTCATAAATATTTCCGACACCAAATCTTGCGCGAGCGCTTCGTCTCGGCCACAACGAAAAAAGACAAACCGATAGAGCTTGTCAAAATGTTCATTGTAGAATTTTTCAAAGGCGCGTTTGTCCATGATGCAGTAGGCAGATAACACGACACATATGCACCATGCTATCTGCATCATGATTCGTGAGTTATAACTCTTTTTTTAACTCATCTAGTTTTTTCCTTGCTTCTTTACTCAACTTCTTTGGCACGCGAATTTTCACGCGCACATAATGGTCACCACGATTGTGTTCGCGACCAAGTTCGGGAATGCCTTTGCCTTTGAGGCGGATGAGCTGCCCCGACTCCGTGCCTTCCGGCACCACCACTTTGAGTGGGCCGTCGATTGTTTCCACTTCGATAGTATCGCCAAGCGCGGCTTGCGCAAAACTAATTTCAGCGCCCGTCAATACGTTGTAGCCTTCACGTTCGAACACTTTGGACGGTTTAATGTGCGATACGACGTATAAATCCCCTGCCTGCCCTTGGTGCGGCGCGGCCTCACCGTGTCCGGTGACGCGAATTGATTGCCCGTTATCGATACCGGCTGGGATTTTTATTTTGACTGTTTCACTTTTTGCTAGGATGCCATCACCGCCACAGTGCTTGCATTTCTTTTCCGGAAACTTTCCTCGACCATGGCAGGTGGGGCAGGTGGCGACCGTTTGCATCGTGCCCAAGAACGTGCGCTGCTGCTGCATGACCTGGCCTTGTCCGTGGCACGTTTTGCACTCTTCAATCTTGCTTCCCGGCTCTCCCCCACTTCCTTTGCAGACCTCGCAGGTGGATTGCTTGCGTAAACTGATCTCACGCTCTACACCAAACGCCGCTTCTTTAAAATCAAGTTCAACATCTACTTGGATATCACGACCACGTGATTGGCGCGCACCTCTTGAACCACTGCCAAAACCAAACATGTCGCCGAATATATCGCCGAGATCAACTCCGCCGAAGCCACCGCCGAATTGGCCGCCGCCACCGCTGCGGAACGCATTCATCACGTCTTCCCAGCTCGCGCCGCCACCAAAGCCGCCTTGCTGTTCAAAATCAGACCCGAACTGGTCATACCGAGCGCGCTTATCTTTGTCGCCGAGCACTTGGTAGGCCTCGTTAATTTCTTTAAACTTAGCCTCATTGCCACCTGGTCTATCTGGGTGGTGCTCCATGGCGAGCTTTTTGAAAGCTTTTTTTATTTCTTCGGGTGAGGCGTTTTTATCGACTCCGAGAGTTTTGTAATAATCTTTAGACATGTCATTCTTATGTTTTAATTTTACGGAAAAATTATTGGGCTTATACTACCATAATCCTCACGTAAATAGTCAAGAGCTTCATCAAATGTAATATTATGTTTCTGCCAACTATATGCGGTTGAATAAAAATTGTTTATTTTATTTCTAAGAAACGCAGATGCGGCCTGCGCATTTACATTTTTTTCATTGACTGACATTTGACTCAATTGTTCTAATCGCTGCTTATGCAAGATTATATTTTTGCACACTTCATCAAGATCCGCTTCTGAACATTCTTTCACAAGCAGACTACGTATGTCTGCCATTCGTCCAACAAAATCCACAAACGCACCAATACTATCCTTGTCTAAATGCTCAATATCTATATCTGCTAAGGCGGGGTCAGGGAACTCTTTCGCTGCATTGGCATTTTTCGCAGCTTCAACAAGTTTTTTTGTGTTCAATTCAAGTTCGCTAGGTGGCTCAAAATTTGGAGAATCAATCAACATATGTATACTATTACAAACAACTAACCCCCTACATGCTGTAGAGGATCAGTCTGTCTACGCACGATTATTTAATTCGTGTCCATGTTTCGTGGCCATATTCTTCCCCCATGTTTTTATCAAAACCAGTAAATGTGTTACCATTGAGTGTTGCGTTTTCCAGTGTACCATCGGTGACATAAATCGGATCATGCAACACAAGATTGGTGCCATCTACTTCCCACGTGCCATTCGAACCTTCTTTACTTTTGAGATCGGAAACGAGTTCGTCATCTGTTTGAGCTGATTTTTCTTTGGCGGAAATGATCGAGGTGAACGTACCATCCGCTCGCAGCTCAATAACATCGGCGCCGGTGATATCACCCCTCCAAATACCCACCATCGCTTCTTTGCTAAACGTATTTTGCTGCGCTTCTTTGGTCGTGGTGCTGCCCGAGCTACACCCGGCCCCAGCCAAAATTAACGTAAGCGCGACCCCCATTCCTGCTACCAATTTGTTTGTCATACGATGACATGTTAATAGTTAATTACTTTGAAAACGTTTCGATTGGATCCCAAGTTAGAAACTCGCCGCTTTCACCATCAACCATATTGAGAGAGCCGTCGCTTTCACGAGTGATATTGGTATAGCGATGCAGCTCGGTGCTGTCGGAGAGCACAAGCGCGCCATGGTCAATCTTCCAGGTACCGCTATAAAACGGATGGTCGTGCAGAAATGAACTGAATGTACCATCTTCATATATGTCTATCTCCTCGCTGCCTGGTCCACCCTCCCAAAAACCAACCACATCATGGGCCAGGGCTTTATCCGCATCACTTACATCGGAAGACGTGGTAGTAGAGACCACTAGAGTGCTTGTAGAGGTCGTAGGGTTGCTTGTGGTTGGACTGTTGCGAAACGAGCATCCGGCGCCGAACAGCGCAAGAGTACTCACAACGAAAACAGTATACAATATATGCGTTCGTTTGAACATAGATTATTTATTTTTTATCATCAACAACTTCGCCCTCAATTGGACCGTCTTCTTTTTTCGGTTCGCTCTGATTACTGTTGTCTGCTGACTGTTTACTCTGCTCCTGCTGATACAACTTGGTCCCCACCGCCTGCGCGGCTTTACTCCGCTTTTTTAATCGCTTCGGCGTCATCTTTGTCTTTAACGTCTTTTACTTTGGCTAGGGCGTCGTTCACCGCTTTCTTTTCGTCGTCGGTAACGGCAGCGACTTTCTTCTCTTCGATTTCTTTCATCATTTTTTCGGTGGTGTACACCATGGTGTCGGCAATGTTGCGCGCTTCGATGAGTTCTTGCTTTTTCTTGTCTTCGGTAGCGTGCGCCTCGGCGTCTTTCTTCATTTTCTCGATTTCTTCTTTGGAGAGGCCGGTGGAAGACTCAATGCGAATCGACTGCTCTTTGTTGGTGCCTTTATCTTTGGCCTTTACATGGAGAATACCATTCGCGTCTATATCGAACGTAACTTCGATCTGTGGCACGCCGCGGGGAGCTGGGGGAAGACCGGTGAGATCAAATTGTCCGAGCAATTTGTTATCGGCAAACATGGGGCGTTCACCCTGCGCAACACGAATTGATACGGCCGGTTGATTGTCGGCAGCCGTAGAGAATACTTGCGATTTAGATGTGGGGATAGTAGTGTTGCGCTCGATGAGTTTGGTAAACACACTGCCCATGGTTTCGATACCGAGAGAAAGTGGAGTCACGTCGAGCAACAGTAC
>CAYTPE010000047.1:0-9034 GCA_964439885.1 uncultured Gammaproteobacteria bacterium | reverse complement strand
ATAATGGTGGCGGTATCGCGATCGATGTTTTCATTTTGTGTCGCCAAAATGCCGTTCTTCATGAACTCAACAATGAGTTTATTCACCGGCAACTGCAAAATCTCGGCCAATTCTTTTACCATCACCGTGGGAGGGATTGCTACCGTAGCGCCACTCTGTTTGCGCATTTCTTTTTCGAGCTGCTTTTGCTTTTCGCGCTCTTCTTGCTCGCGTCGTTCCAAAATAAATTTGATGCGGCGCCACTCTTTCTGAATCTGTTGCGCCACGCGGTCATCTATCTTCACCGCTTTCGCGCCAATATCAAAACCAAACTCAGGCAAAACTTGCAAAAGCTTTTGTGGGTGAATACGTAGTTGTCGGGCTAATTCGGAGACGTTCATATGATGTGACGAAATCGCGCTATTGAACAAAACGATACTTAATTTCTAGTTTCTTGATTATACAGCGAAAAATGTGAGACGTCAACTCCGTATTGATTAAAACAGAGCGTCGTAGTACCGTATGCGACATGGACTATGCCGAATTAACTCATCGTGGATTTCTCCTCATACACAAACCAGCTGGCTGGACCAGTTTTGATGTGGTTGGTTATATACGAAAAAAAATATGGCACAGCATCTGTCATCCTGATTCGCCCGCCGGCGAAGAAGGATCCCTCTCACAGTGGTTAAGGGATTCTTCGGTCGTCCCGACCACGTCGGAACTTCCTCTGAATGACAGCGCAAAACCAAGTCGCATAAAAGTCGGTCACGCCGGCACGCTCGACCCGTTTGCCACCGGACTTTTGATTGTAGGCGTAGGGCGCAAAGCCACCAAACATTTAGATGACTTTAAAAATTTACCAAAAACATACATGGCAAAAATCCATCTTGGGATGGTGAGTGATACGGGAGATTCAACCGGTGAAATTAAGAATTATGAATTAAGAATTAAGAATCAAGGCAATAATGTAACAATGAAACAATCTAACAATGTAACACCTCCAAGCACACCCAAAGTAAAAGCGACACTTGGGTCATTTACTGGCAAGCAGTTACAAACTCCCCCCATGCACTCTGCCAAAAGCGTAAACGGGGTACGGCTCTACAAGCTGGCGCGGCAAGGGAAAACGGTAGAGCGGCAGCCAAACGAGATTGAGATACTAAATATCAAGATATTAAAATATTCTTGGCCGCATCTTGAAATTGAAGTCCAATGCTCGGCTGGGACCTACATCCGTACGCTCGCTGAAGATATTGGCACGAAGCTCGGCGTCGGCGCCTATTGCGAGGAGTTGACCCGAAATAAAATTGGAGAGTATAGTATAGAAAATGCTTTATTAATCACATCACTATGAAACCACGTCCTCACGAGGCAATCACTCCTCCCGATCCATGGGTAATTGACGATATTAAGCGCCGTGAAGAAGAAGCTCGCCAGCGCGAAGAACAACGAAGCCGGCTTGAAATAAATATAGAAACCCCTTCTAGGCACGAAATGGGCGACACACCAAAAAAAGACACCCCGCCAAAACCTTCGGACCGAGGAGTCGCCGAAATCGATTTTTCTATCAACTAGAAAAATAGGAGCCACCTTCGCGGATGGTTTTTAGATAGCCGCGTACTCTGTTTGACACCCCTTTTGGGCCATGCTATACTACTCGTGCTTAACAATAATTGATCTAACGGATTGTAAGCGCGACTCTGAAGATGTGGTAGATTTGGCTTTTTCTAGAGCAAATTACCTATGAATACTCACTCTCTGACGTTAAAATCTCCCTTGTTGGGGCTTTTAACCGCCTAAAGCGGAGTGTTTTTTGTATTCTTCTTCATTAGTATAGGGCGGCTCCGGCCGTACGCGCTGAATCCTTAGATTTATAAGGATTTTTTTGTATGAATTCACTTATTACCCTGGTGGTAGTAGTCGTGGCAGGTGGCGCGTGCTTAGCCGTCGGCTACTTCTTGCGCAAACAGATTGCCAAGGGCGAAGCTAACTCGCTCGAGGCCAAGGCCGAAGCCATGCTGACCGAAGCTAAGAATAAACAACAGACGCTCATTTTGGAGGCCAAGGAAAAAACCGTGCAGATGCTCGACGAAGCCAAACGAGAAGAGCAGCGCATGCGCGGCGAAGTAAACAACGAAAAGCAGCGTCTGGAAAAACGCGAAGCGATGTTTGATCAAAAACTTTTGGAATTCCAAGAGAACCAAAGCAAACTCGTGGAAAAGGTAGAACGCGTTAAACAAATCAAAGAAGAAGTAGAAAAGGTAAAAGAACAGCAGGTGGCTAAACTGCAAGAAGTAGCTGGCCTTTCCCGCGAAGACGCCAAAGCCGAGCTGCTCAAAAAAATCGAAGAAACCGAAAAGAACGACCTGATGGGTCGAATTATTAAACTTGAGCGCGAAGCATCCGAAGTATGGGAAGACAAAGCCCGCGAAATTCTGGCCGACTCCATGCAGCGCTGTGCTTCGTCGGTTGCTTCGGAAAATACCTCCACGCTCATCAACATTCCTTCGGAAGAAATGAAGGGTCGTATTATCGGTAAAGAAGGACGCAACATCAAAACCATCGAAAAACTAACTGGCTGTGAAGTGATTATCGACGAAACACCTGACTCAATTATAATTTCCGGCTTCTCGCTCATTCGTCGCCAGATAGCCAAACTCGCTTTGGAAAAACTCATTGCCGATGGTCGCATTCAACCGGCCCGCATCGAGGAATTCGTGGACAAAGCCAAACAAGAATTAGCCCTCGATATCAAAAAAGCCGGTGATGAAGCGCTCTACAAAATGGGCATCATCGGTATCGATCCTAAACTCGTCAACGTCGTGGGTCGTCTTAAATACCGCACCAGCTATGGTCAGAATGTCATGAACCACTGCAGCGAAGTTGGCTACATCGCCGGCATGATCGCCGCGGAGCTCGGCCTTGACGCTACACTTGCCCGCAAATGCGGCTTCTTCCACGATATCGGTAAAGCGGTGGACCACGAAACACAAGGCAGCCACCCGGAGATCGGCCACATGATCCTCAAAAAATTCAACATGGATGAAGATATCTGCCAGGCAGCGCTCACGCATCATCATGATAAGCCCTACAATATCTACTCCTCCATCGCCAAAGCAGCCGACGCTATTTCGGCTTCCCGCGTTGGCGCGCGCCGCGATTCGTACGAACAGTACGTAGCTCGTTTGGAAGATTTGGAAAAGACCGCCGGCTCATTCACGGGTATCGATAAAGTGTACGCCATTCAAGCTGGCCGCGAAGTGCGTGTGTTTGTGAAACCAAATGAAGTAGACGATTATGCCGCCTACCAGCTTGCCAAAGACATCGCGCATAAAATTGAACAAGAACTCAAATACCCCGGTGAAATTCGCGTGACACTCATTCGTGAGAATAGAATTGTGGAGTACGCTAAGTAAAAGTCTGTAAAATCTTTAAAGTCCGTAAAGTGTAAGTGAGGGCCTTTATGAAATTTGAGAGATTTGAAGATATTATTGCTTGGCAAAAAGCACGCATTTTGACTCGATCTGTATACAAACAGTTTTCTTCTCTTCGAGATTTTGGTTACAGAGATCAAATGACTCGGGCCGTTGTTTCTATAATGAACAACATAGCCGAAGGATTTGAACGACGTGGGGACAAAGAACTCTCACACTTTCTTTTTATTGCAAAAGGATCGTGCGGTGAACTGCGATCCATGCTATATGTCGCCAAAGATCTCAACTACGTTTCGCCAATAGGATTTGCTGAACTTTACAATCTATCACTCGAAGTTTCACGTCTTTTGTCCGGTCTCATCACATCACTCAAAAAACAATCTTTATGAACTTAATGGACTTTAAAGACTTTATTGACTAATTTAAACTGTGGATAACTAAATTACGCTTAACCTAGCCAAAAGAAAAATTAGCTGCTATAGTAACCTTATAATTTACTCCTGCTAGATTAACTACCGACGGCGGTTAACAGCACCGCACGAGGTCAAACTTACTTAAATTTATGAACAAAGCAGAATTGGCTCAAGTATTGGCCGAAAAATTGAATGTATCCAAGCGTGAAGCCGAGGATATGATTAATATGCTCGTCGACACGGTTGTCGCCACTCTTCAAAAAGGTGACGAAGTCGTGCTCACCGGTTTTGGTGCCTTTAGCGTCAAAACCCGCGCTGCTCGCACTGGTGTAAATCCACAGAATCCAACCGAAAAAATTCAGATTCCAGCCGTTAAAGTACCGAAATTTAAAGCGGGCAAAGCTTTGAAGGATGCTTTGAAATAATCTAGTAGTTCAAATAAAAAAACCGTTCGCTACTGCGAATGGTTTTTTATTTTTTTGTAGTGGCTCGTGGTCGGGCACGAGCCGGTCTCGAGGTAGCCCAGAGCAGTAATTGGTGCACATGCGTCGTTAGAAGGATATCGGACGCCTGCTCTATGCACGGTATACTCTTGCCGCGCTACCCCAAGTTTTACGACTCCCCACCGATGTCCGTGGTGGGGACCGGTGCTTTGGTACAACGGAGATCCTCTTCTCCCCAAAACACCTTGCCTATCGCACTTGCCTCCCGATCTGCCCAGCTAGGTACCATAGCGGTACAGACCAGACAAGGAGTGGGTCAAGGCTTTTCCCTGCTTCTGTGCCCCACATATCCGGTACCGAGACCCACCTTCAGGCTAGCATTAATTAATATTTTTTTCAAGCCATCGCCGTAGACTGGTAATCAACTTTTGATATACTACTGCAGTATGAAAAAATTATCCCCCAAACAAATTTCCGCATTTCAAAAAACTGTCTGGAATTATTATCAGAAACACAAACGCCCCATGCCCTGGCGGAGAAGCATAACACCATACCGCGTGCTCATCTCCGAAGTGATGCTGCAGCAGACACAGGTGGACCGGGTGATCCCAAAATTTAACGCCTGGATGAAAGAATTTCCTGATTTTGAATCTTTAGTTAAGGCTCCTTTGTCTTCTGTCCTTAAAGCGTGGAACGGGCTGGGATACAATCGGCGGGCGATCAATTTGCACCGATTGGCGAAAATGATTGCCGGTGGTGGGGTTGATGCAATCAACCCCTACACACGAAATGCGGGCAATCTGTCGAAACGTGCACATAACGTCCGAGGCAACCACACCGTAGGGATTGATAGCATCAATCCTCGCGACAACAAACGCCGCGCGAACGGGATTGGTTCAACCAATCCCTACGATCGAACCTCGACTGTCGCCGATTGGGACTCTCTCCCCGGCATCGGCCCTGCCACGGCCGCCGCCATCTGCGTCTACGCTTTCAACCAACCGCACGCCTTTATTGAAACCAACGTGCGGGCGGTTTTTATACATCATTTCTTTTCGCTTCCTCCCCTTACGAAGGGGAGGTTAGGTGGGGTTCGCCGTCCTATGCGCATGCGCGCACCTCCTGATGTCGCATGTGTACAGACAGCCGCAAACCCCCTCTCACTCCTCCTTCGTAAGGGGGAGGAACCAATAACCGACACCGATATTCTCCCGCTCGTACAGCAAACCCTCGACACCCGCAACCCCCGCGAATGGTATTGGGCGCTGATGGACTATGGCACATACCTGAAAAAACAATACAAAAATCCAAGTCGCCGCAGCAAGCACTACACCAAGCAGTCGAAATTTGAAGGCTCGAATCGTCAGCTGCGCGGGAAGATTGTGAAATTGATGGTGGCATCTGGTGGTACGGGCAAAAAATTTTCTGCCCCTACAATCGGTGGGCTGGCCAAACAATTAAACCTCCCAAAACAAAAAGTTGCGCCGGTAATGGCGCAACTGGTGAAAGACGGATTTATTACGATGCGAAGAGGGAAATTCTCTATTGCTTAGAACAATCGGTCGATCGCCCACATTCCCGGACCTGTCAACAGTATCAAAAACGACATGGCGAGTAGAGCCAAATCAAATTCCCATCCATTTTTGGCAGTATCGGCAAACGGCACTTTCCATTTAAACACTTTGAAGTAAATTGCGCCGATCATAATGATACCCACACCAAGCGCGGCGAGCTGGGTGAGCAAGCCGAGAATCAATGCCACCCCACCGAGCGTTTCAGCGATACTCAAAAACTTCATCATGTTTATCATCCCCGACGGCATCTGCTCGGACGGCTGCATTTTCCACATACCAAATTTGCCCTTACCATGCACCAAGAAAATAATACCGAGTACCACGCGAACAACTAATACTCCCCAAGCGCTTGATTCGAGCAAGGTTGGAAATACGGTCATAAAAATAATATTTAATAATTAAGACCCACGAACTACCGAAGGGCAGTCGCGGATTATAGTATACCTCATCCGGAGCACTTTGGCCACTCCCCCATTGACGTACTACCAAAAAACGGCTATACTATCGCCACAATGACTCAGTTCAAATGACTAATGTCAAATTAAATTAGAATCCCAAAACAATAATTTGACATTGGAAATTAGGATTTAGAATTTTTAGAAGGCCTCATCGTCTAATGGCTAGGACACCACGCTTTCAATGTGGTAATACGGGTTCGATTCCCGTTGGGGCTACTAAGAAAACACAGTCCGCTAACCCTAGCGGATTTTGTGTTCCAGCTAAGATCAATATTTGACCAGTCAATTTTTATATTGTAAAATTAATAAGCACCTAGAGTTAATTGTATTAATAATGATATATGTCACCAGGTAAAAGTTTTGATGGATTTAATCACAACCCCAACATTCAAGAAGGGAGACCGACTGCAAATCCGACTAAAGCAAAAAAAATAATTTTGAAATGGGATTCTTGGGATGTCGCAGAATTTCTAGATCAATACAATTTACCAGACGAGGTAAGAAAAGACTCGGAAGTCATTAAAAGAGCCAAGGAGTTGTTGGCCGACGCGGAAGAATTTAATAGAAATCAAGGAGAAGATTTAGATAGTGTTAGAAGAGAAGAAAAACATTTTCCAGATAGGCTTAGGGAAGAGTTTGGTTTTTAAATTTAAGCCAAGCCAATATTTCTTCAACAAAAGTGTTCCATTCTAATCTCGTTGCGTCTACTAAACGGGTTTTACCTTCGGCGTAAGCCTTGGAAAGCTCAAATACTAACGACAATTTTGGTGTTCCATTGACTAATTCTTCATGGGTCGGGAACTCCTCAAACAACAGGCCAAACATGGCCTGTTGTTTTGTCATATTTTGCTTAGCAAAAAGAAAATATGAAGTGTTCGATTATAAAATACACTCTATTGTGTCACAGTTGCACTTTTGGCTACTTTGGGCAGTATCAATACTCGCTTCAAATTGCACTTTGCCGCAGAGGCAGCTCCCATGAAAATATTTTGCAGGCATAGGAATTATATTTGATATTTACACGGTTCATTTTAACACGATGATACTATTTAGAAAAAGCATAGAAAGTATACTCCATTTGTTCTCTCTGCCCCACTCTGCTACAATGTAAACGATTAATTTTATGACTATGCCTACCACCACCCAGACCTCAACCGTTCGCGTGTCTTTTGACACTATCCACGAGTTTATTACCGATGTATTTGTTAAGCTCGGCGTGCCTGCGGATGATGCTCGGGTCTGCGCGGATGTGCTTACCGAATCGGACAAGCGCGGTATCGATTCGCATGGTATTGCTCGGCTTAAAACGATTTATTACGACCGCATTAAAGAAGGAATCCAGCAGCCCGTAACGAATTTTGAAGTGGTGCGAAATGGCCTGACCACTGCCGTGGTGGATGGGCACGATGGCATGGGGCATGTGATAGCCAAGCGCGCGATGCAAATGGCGATCGATAAAGCCAAACAGTTTGGTATGGGCATGGTAGCGGTGCGGAATTCCACGCACTACGGTATTGCGGGCTACTACGCGACGATGGCAACCGAACAGAATATGATCGGCATCACCGGTACCAACGCGCGCCCGAGCGTAGCACCCACCTTTGGTGTGGAAAATATGCTTGGCACCAACCCCCTTACTATTGGTTTACCAACCGACGAAGCTTTTCCATTTGTACTCGACTGCGCTACATCACTTAGTCAACGCGGCAAAATCGAAGTCTATGCTCGCGCAGGCAAAGCAATGCCGCCGGGGTGGGTCATTGATAGCGAAGGCAACACGACGACAGAAGCCCAGGCAACACTCACGAATTTGATTAAAGGTACCGCCGCACTTACTCCCCTTGGCGGCATTGGCGAAGAAACAGCTGGGTACAAGGGCTACGGCTATTCCACGGTAGTGGAAATTTTATCGAGCGCCCTGCAGGCAGGTAACTTTTTAAAAATGCTGCTGGGTTTTGAAAATGGTAAAAAAGTACCTTATCATCTGGGCCACTTTTTTATCGCCATTGATGTGAACGCGTTTATCGAACCAACTGAATTTAAAAAAACCGCTGGCGATATTTTGCGACAACTCAGAAATTCCAAAAAAATGCCAGGCGCCGAGCGGATCTATACGGCTGGAGAAAAAGAACATGACGCGTTTCTGGAGCGCAGCCAAAACGGCGTATCAATTTATGCCGAAACACTCAAAGAAATAGGGACCATGTGTGCCGAACAAGGTCTCTCTAATCCATTTATATAATATATTCTATGCACGACACACACATTTCCGCTCCCGATCTATACGCTTTGATCAAAGAAAATAAAATTGACGGCGTTATCGTAGACGTACGCACGCCCGAAGAATTCGGACGCGGCCATCTCGAAGGCGCGCGCAACATTCCGCTCGACACTGTCACAGATCATGCGGAGGAGCTCAAAAAATTTGCACACGTCTATCTGTACTGCTTTTCGGGCAGTCGAAGTACCGAGGCGCAAACCATACTCGAAACGCAGGGGGTCACGAATACAATCAACCTTACGAGTGGTATTATGGCATGGCGGATGCATCAACTGCCAATGGTATAAAAAAATAAAGGGTACTGCCCTTTATTGTTGTCCCCAGTTCGATTCATATTAGATTGTGTCAGGGGAGGGAATCGAACCCTCGACCTCGGGGTTATGAATCCCGTGCTCTAACCAGCTGAGCTACCCTGACTAAAGGTGAACCAATAATACAAAAAAATCATC
>CAYTPE010000046.1:0-9252 GCA_964439885.1 uncultured Gammaproteobacteria bacterium | reverse complement strand
GAGCCAAAAATAATTGACGCCTAACGGTGTCAATTATTTTTTTTAAAACCCTATATTCCTTTTTTCGCACTCGTAAAAATCACCGTTGCCGGCCCGTCGGCTTCGCCGGTGGTGGCGTTGAAATCGTGCGACGCGGCGAGCACGGCATCGTAGGAATACCGGACGGTGGGGGCACTGTGGGGGCGAGCAGGGTCGTTCAGAATGAACACATTTTTTGTATCGTCGTAACCACGAATAACCATAATATGGTACGAAGTGCCTGGCGCGCCTGATTGTAAATCTGGATAGAGTTGATAGCGATTCAAAAGCACAAGCACCGGATGTCCTTTATCGATTTCCGCTTTGATATCGTTGGGAGTGGGACTATGAACCACTTCGGTATTCACGAGTGTAGTGTGGCGGATAAAATCAGCCGTCTGCTCCGCGTCACTATTGTCACTGCTGCCAAACGTTTTTTCTTCCCAATTAAACATGCGCCGCATCGTCGCTACTGCCTGAGAAGTAGCAATTTTTTTGGTACCACTATAATAATACGCCACCATCGTAGCGCTCCCCTCTTCGCACGCCTCCCACCACTGGTGAGCCCACGAACCCGTGGGTGCTTGCGAGGTGTATGGCACTGGCAAATTGGCCTGCTGAGGCGCAGCCGATACAGCCACGACAGACAACAAACTGTATACACCAACTATAAGCAAAGAAAAAATATAACGAAAATATGTAGTCATACGATATATCATTACATATACCGACGCTGTTCGCAAGCTGAGCTTACAGCGTCTGCATGGTAATAGAATGGAAAACAATTCGTCGTATATCCCCAGACAGCCGATTAGTGTGGTGACGCTTGAAAAAGCGCTACCATCCGATTGGCACCAACGGAGGTATTGATGCGCAAGATGTTGTTGTGTGCGGTCGCTGGCCTCTGCTGCAGCGCGGGCGTCGCCCTGGCGGACGATTCTGCGCCGAAGGGCAAGGACAGCACCACCTACGAGCTGGCCGACCCGAACGGCGTGAAGATCAAGGTGGTGACCCCGAGCCAGCAGTCCGGCAGCCAGCAGGACAAGCAGCCGGTGTCGGGCGAGCAGAAGAAGGCCGACGACAAGAAGGAGAAGCCCCACAGCCAGGCCGACGACCCGCACCAGAGCGCGCAGCCGGTGTCGGGCAGCACCGCCCCGGAGCCGGCGATCCCGACCTACGAGGGCACCAAGTCCACAACGCCGCGGCCGTTTCCGCCGGCCGCCCCGGAAGCACCGGCCGCGCCGATCGCAGCCGATCCGGACTGCGTCCCCAGCCGCTAGCTGCGTGGCCACCAGTAGCTGCAACCCCTGCATCGCAACATGTCTCTAACCCCCGCTGAACGTCAGCCGACGGCACACCTGCCGCCGGCTTCACCTATTTTTATTAAACACAACTTTCATCCCGAGGACTACACCCGAGGGATCTCTGTCCATTTCGCGAATTAATGAACAGAGACTTCTCTCCACACGGATTGACTAATTTCTTTTTTTACGCCATACTAGAGCACTACTCTCTATCGTATGGTAACAGGATTTTGGACACAATTAAAAAAACCGATATATGTGCTAGCTCCCATGGCGAACGTGACTGATTGTGCCTTTCGCGACGTTATTGCTCGTTATGGTAAACCAGACGTATTCTGGACGGAATTTGTTTCGTGTGACGGGTTACAATCAGTCGGCCGCGAAGCACTTCTTATTGATCTGCGTTTTTCCAAAAACGAACATCCAATTGTGGCGCAAATTTTTGGCGCCAAACCGGAAAACTATTTCAAAACAGCTCAACTGTGTAAAGAGCTCGGCTTTGACGGCATCGACATCAACATGGGGTGCCCGGACAAAAACGTGCAAAAGCAGTGCGCCGGCGCGGCCATGATGAAAAATCCTACTCTCGCGCAAGAGTGTATTCGCGCAACGCAAAAAGGAGCCGAAGGATTGCCGGTATCAATTAAAACACGACTCGGTTACAACAAGAACGAACTTGATACCTGGCTACCGGCACTGCTTGAAACTCGACCAGCAGCAATCACCATTCATTGCCGAACAAAAAAAGAAATGTCGCTAGTGCCGGCGCGTTGGGAGGAAATCAAACGCGCTGTACAGATACGCGACGCATTTGATAATTCTCCCGCCAAAACACTCATTCTTGGTAATGGCGACGTCAAAAATGTAGCCGAAGCATACCGCAAAGTGGAAGAAACAGGCTGCGATGGTGTGATGATCGGGCGTGGTATTTTTGGCAACCCCTGGCTCTTTGCGGATAAGGAAAGGTACCGATTGGGCAGTCGAGGCGCCATCACCGTCTCACTTCGAGATGGAAACGAGACACAACCTCCCCTCCTGCCCGAGGAGGGGTGCGTGGTGGTGGGAGTTCCCGAGCGCTTGCGCGTGATGGTGGAGCATACCTACGCTTTCGAAAAAATGCTGGGCGAGCACAAGCCGTTCGATATCATGAAAAAACATTATAAAGCCTATGTGAACGGTTTTGATGGAGCTAAAGAGCTGCGGGTACGCCTTATGGAAGAGACTTCAACTGCAGCTGATGTCGAACGTATCGTACACGAATTTTTAGAAAAAAAAGACGCCACCCACGGGTGACGTCTTTTTATGCATAGGGTAATTCTTCGGGAGGCGCATCGTGTGCTTCGGGCGCGGCAGCGGTTTCTTCGCCCTTGCGTTTGAGCGGGCTCTCGAGCATTTCCGTAGGCAAACCTGACGGAGGCTCGGCGCGCTTGTAGCCGGCTTTGGCAAGCAGTGGCGTCTTCACAAACGGTAATGGGAAGTGCCAAATGGTAGCAAGTTCTTCAATGTTCAAAATATAACCATCGCACTTCTTCCATTTTGTTTTTCGTTTTTTAAATACTTTTACGAAACCATTCTGCAGAGCGGTGCTCTTTTTATGCGTACGGTCATAATGCGCGTGCGTAGTCATGTAGGGCACAAGCGCGTTGTGGTTCATATCATGGAATTGATTCATCGCGCCAATCACACCTTCAATACATTTGTTAGGGTGAAATACTTCTTTGCGCGCCGCGTACAAAAAACGGATTTTGCTTTTGAATCCAATTTTGCCAATCTTTTTTTCGATTGCTTCCACTGTTTTTTTGGTACCAGGCGTCAGCTCGACTTTAGCTGCCTTCTCTTCTTCGTGGCCATGCCCGCCTTCAAAATTCCATTGAATAATGCCCGTGAGTATATTGGTAAAGAATCCGAGCATAGAGCTGATGAGTCCGAGCGCGCCACCGCCACCATGGCCGTGCCCGTGGCCTCCTCCACCACCCATAAGTTCTTTGGCAAGCTCTATCCCCTTTTCCTTCCAACCACTCGAGGTTGGCTCGATGATAATATGCATCCATAGATTTTCACCATGACCAATGCGTGAAAAGTTTTCCAAAAGCGCGGCCATGGGGTCGCTAAATACCGCGTCTTTACTCAAGCTGTATTCAAACTCTTCGTAGGTACGGATAGGATACGCATCGGGCTGTGCCAACTTGAACTCAACGCCCATCATGTTATATTCGCTATGCGGGTACGCGCTCGGGATATTATCTACATAATCCTCTACTTCGGTAATTTCGGCTTCGGGATACTGCGCGTACACTGCGGCTTCGAGCAGGTCGCGATATTCAGCTTCGGTGCGAACCAGGAACTGAATATATCCTTCAATACTCACTATTTCAAAACTAAAATGCTTTTGTTTTTTGCCGTGCCAAAACTTACCGGCCACATCCTGATGCATCGCCGCACCACTCAAATGGGCAAAGATTTGCTCTACGGCTTTTGGCGTCTGAATAAACAGAGCCGGCACATCCACCGCGAGCACCACCCACTGCCACTGATTGCCGTTTTTGGTGGCATGGCGATAGTCAGCCCATAGGTCGGCACCCGTTTTGATAAACACGTACGCGAACACCAGCCAACCGCCAATAGTAAACAAAATAATCGCCTGGTTCACCGGGTCTGAGTTTAAAAAACTTTGCCAAAAACTGAGATCAATTGTCGCTCCAAATAGCTCGAGTGACATGGGAAATTATTCACAAACTGACTATCCAATCTTCATTTTTATGGTCGCGCAGCGACACTTCAATTGGAAATTGGAAATTTGAAATTGAAAATTAACACGTTAATGGTGTCCTCCGTGCCCCCCCACATCCATCACTTTATACACAAATCCATAGACCACAAACAACGCCGCCCCGGTCCACCACCAGCCATGCTGGCCCGAAAAATAGCCACTCACATACGCCATGAGGCAGACAATACACGCGAGCGCCGATACCAAATGGCGGACGACGGTATCATTCATATAAAAAGATTATTGAGTGAATGAAAAATTGTAGGATGTACCCATACAATCAGGTATTATCAGTATAGCATATTAGCCCGTATAATTAAACAAACAAGCGCTTGAGTGCATCAAAAAGACGCCGGTAAAGCGTCTTTGAGAGAATAGAATGAGTTTTCGAGTGCAGGTTCTACCGGCGCTGCCATCTTTCTACCGTTACCAACAGTGGGCTAGCGATGAAGATGGAAGAATAAGCACCACTCGCCATACCAATAAATAGTGCTAAGGCAAAGCTGTGGATGCTGGCACCACCAAAGTACAAGAGCGCGAAGAGCGGAAGAAGCACTGTAAGGGTGGTATTGATCGATCGCATTAACGTATCATTTAAACCGGTATTAACCGTTTCGGCAAAATCAACCGCGTTATGATGCAAGAGATTTTCTCTGATACGATCGTACACCACGATCGTATCGGTAACGGAATAGCCGAGCACCGTGAGGAGCGCTACCACAAAATCAATGCCGACTTCGATGCCGAGAAAATGTCCAAGTACGGCGAACGCACCCAGCACGACCAGAATATCGTGCGCCAAAGCTACAATCGCGAGCGCGCCATATTTCCAACTAGCAATCGGTCGAGACACTTTACGGAACGCGTATGCCACATAGGCAATGATCGCAAGGTTTACCAAGATGACAGCCCAAATAGCGCGTTGGCGCAGCTGGGCGCTCACCAGGCCGCCGATAGTCTGAAATTGTTCTTCTTGCATGGTGCTGCTCGCTGTGGTGTAGGTTTCACGCAATTTTTTGAGCACCGCTTGATGCTGATCCTCTCCCAAATAGTTGGTACGAATAATGAGCTTGCTGTCACCACTTTTTTGAATCACATTGTCTTTCAAATCGAGTGATTCAAGTGTATTGGCCACCGCTGTCGTATCAGGGCGCGTGCCGGAGAAAGACACCTCAAGCAAACTGCCGCCGGTGAAGTCGATGCCAAATTTGAGACCCCATACAAACAGTGCGGCTATAGCAAGCACCATGATGGCGCCGCTGAGTACGAACCAAACATTGGAATATTTAATGAAAGGAATCTTTCTCATACTTACTGTTTTTTATAACCAAGGAATAAGGCGTTGGCTTTGTCGCCAAACCACGGGAAGACCAAACGCATAATAGTACGGGTAACGGTAATGGCAGTGAACAAACTAACGAGCGTGCCAGTGGCAAGTACCGTAGCGAAGCCTTGGATAAAACCGCTACCAAACCACATGAGCAAAATACAACTAATAAGCGTGGTCACATGGCCGTCTCGAATGGAGGGCCAGGCGCGCACGAAGGACTCTTCCATAGCGCTGAGGAGACTTTTGCCGGAGCGCAGCTCTTCTTTGAGACGTTCAAACACGAGCACATTAGCATCAACCGCCATACCGATGGAAAGAATAAAGCCAGCGATACCAGAGAGTGTGAGAGTCACACCGACTACTTTGAAGAAGGCTAAGTTAAGCACGGCGTACATGGCCAGCGAAATCACGGAGAGGAAACCTGGTAAACGATAGTAGATGATCATGAAAAGCATGACGAGAATGAGACCGGCCAAACCAGCGTCAAAACTCTTGGTAAGGGAATCCATACCGAGCGTGGCATCTACTTTTTCCTGGCTGAGGAGTTCCACCGGCACAGGAAGCGCGCCGGAGTTGAGACGTTGTGCCAAAAGTCGAGCTTCGGCATAGCTGAAGCTGCCGGTAATCACCGCATTGCCTGAGGTGATCGGTTCATTAACTCGAGGAATGCTAATGGGCTGATTATCGAGGTAGATAGCTACCTGTTTACCTGCGTTGCGGGTAGTAATATCAGCAAAAAGTTTAGTACCTTCGTTGTCGAATTGTAAGCTTACCTGTATCTGGCCGGTACGTGGATCTTCGGCCACCTCTGCACGTTTGAGTTGTTTACCAGACAGACCGGTTGACTTCCACGGCTCGGACGGAGGCACAATATCAGTTTTGCTTTCGGTTTTCACGAAGACACGAGCAACATGATACTGTTTCTTGAAATCTTCTCCGCGTTTATAGATAAGATGATAACCAAATTCTGTTTCAACCGGACCAATAATGGTAGCAGACGGGGCGTCCCACACGGCGTTTTCGAAAGTTGATACCATCTTTCCCTTGGTGAAGGAGCCCAAATCACCACCGCCGGTTGACGCGCCTGGTTCGGTTGAATTTTTCTTAACTAATTCGGTGAAGTTTTGCGGTGTAGCTTGTTTTTTGAGGTCGTTAATTTTGGCCAACGCTTCGGCTTTGGTGGTCGTAGCAGTGCAGCCAGTGGCTCCTTGGTAACAAATAAGTAAGTGCGAAGCGGTTACTTCTTTTTCGCCATTCTGCTCGGCGATACGCTTAACGATGTTAAGACCGTTATAGCTTTTTACGACATCGCTCGTGTCGCCATCTTTATGCGTGCTGGCCCAAGCGTAAAGTTCGGGATAAATTTCTTGCGTGATAAAACCGAGATCACCGCCATTATTTTTACTTTTATCATCTTCAGTATAGGTGGCAACCACATCTTCAAATTTCATTCCACTCCGAAGCGCTTTGAGCGCGGCGGCAGCTTTTTTCTGCGCGGCGGTATTGAAGGTATCCATCTGTTTCTTTTCAGCGGCAGTGAGTTCGCGTGGTGGTACGTTATTTTCTTCTTTAAAATCCAAAATCGGTGTTTCGCCGATGAGTTTAATTGCTTCAGTGGTAGAAGCAACTCCAGGCAAATCGACAATAATACGATAATCTTGCCCTACGTGGGTTGTCTGTACCAGTGGTTCGGTGACACCGAGACCGCCGCGGACACGACGCTCAATCACATCGCGCACGCCTTCCACCGAAGCAGCGCGATCACCAGCAGCGATCGAATCGGTCTTGGCTTGGTAGATAAGATGGGCACCACCCTGCAAATCTAAACCAAGGTTGAACCCTTTGGTCGGAATGGTAGGGATGCCGATATTGGCTTTCTTATTTATCCAGTTGATACCACGATTGGTTTGGGCGGGCACAACCACTACCAAACACAATAAGGCGAAGATACCGAGCACCAGCGCGCGGGTGCGCAACTGCGATCGAGTAGGTGTTTTTGAGCTAACAGTCCGTTGCTTTTGAGCCATATAAGTGAAAAACTCTAAATACTAATCTCTAAATTCTAAACCTCCATTACCTTTGAAAGTGCGATGATTTTAACTGGTTTGCTTGTTTTTGGCAAGTGGATAGAAATGTGTGTTTACAAGCTCATCGTTTCGGGTACATACTCTCGTTTCCAGAGGCCCTGATTAATTTCGTGGTATCCTCGAGCTTTGAGCGTCGGAGCAAATAGCGAGTCCCACTTGGTTTCGGAGAGACCGAGGTCGGTATCATGAGAAACAACATGTTGAATAGTTCGTTGTAACTCATTGGCTTTTGGCTGCATACAGTCAAGCAATTTTTGATACATAGCCATTCCCGATCCTGCGGGCAAAGTGAACTCTGGATCAGAGTGTTTTTGTATTGAAGCGGTTGCTTTTACAAATTTTTTTGATTCTAAATCAAAGGCAGCACAACCATGAATAAGTCTTTTTTCTGGCAACTGAGGAGGGGTAATCGAAAAGAATACTTTTACCATTTTGTCCCGTTCTGTCTCAACAAGTGAACACCCGTAGGAAATACCATCAAAATCAACTGGCACGTCAGCCCTAGCTCTGACAGTCCCCAATTCAGGGTCTTGGACATTCACCGCACGCCAAGGTACGTGCGCAAAATTTAAATCGGCCATCTTAATACCTGATTCATTTTTTGAATTATCTCCAAACTCTCTCATAAAATTTTGCAGATAATGCTTTACTTCCCATGACACTGTTTATACTTCTTTCCACTGCCGCAGTAGCACGGATCATTGCGGCCTATTTTGTTACCGTCGGGTGTGGTTGCTTTGGGCGTCGGTGCAAACTGCGCCATCGCGGCTGGTTTGCCAGACGCGCCTCCTTGAGGCCCGGCGTGTGAACCGAAATCGGCTACATTCAGCTCGCCACCGCGTAAGATAAGGTTACCTTTTTGCATCACGCTTGGCGCGAGCTGTATGCCCAGGCTCATCTTATAGATACTGTAGACCACTTCCTTTTGGATCAGACCAAGTAATTCATTGAACATGCGATATGTTTCTTTTTTGTATTCCACCAGCGGATCGCGCTGACCATAACCACGCAGACCAATACCTGTTCGTAGATAGTCGATAGCAACAAGATGCTCTACCCATAAGTTATCAATCGAACGCAAGAGCACTTGTTTTTCAAGCTCCACCACAATCCGTGGGTCCGGTGCCTTTTGCACAAGCAATTCATCGTATTTCGCCCGTGCCAAACCGGTTAAAAATTCAATAATATGAGTACGCTCTTGTACGGCCTCCATTTTTCCACTATTTGCCACACCGAAATCGAGCAGTGTTTTTTTGTTTTCTTCGCTAAGCGGGAAAATAGTTTGGATGGTTTCACATATTTCCCGCATATTCCAATCACCTCGGCTCTCGGCGTTGGTATGGAACGATACGACCGCTTCAATCTCGGCTTCAACCATATCGGCAATCATCTGGCGGAGTGTTTTGTCGCCCTCGGCGGTGGGCATGATGCTCGGTGTTTCGGCAATCTCGCGCGCGAATGCTTCGAGAATAGCTCGGCGACGAGCGTAAATCACTTCACGATGACGATTAATAACATCATCGTATTCGAGCAAATGTTTACGCGTATCGAAATGGAAGCCTTCTACTTTTTTTTGCGCGCTTTCGATGAGCTTGGTAATCGTCCCCTGCTCGATAGGCATGTCGTCGGGAATGTTCATCATCTGCATTACCTTCTTCATACGATCACCGGCAAAAATACGCATGAGGTCGTCTTCGGTCGACAAAAAGAATTGCGTTTCGCCCGGGTCGCCCTGACGAGCGG
>CAYTPE010000045.1:1626-9422 GCA_964439885.1 uncultured Gammaproteobacteria bacterium | reverse complement strand
TTCGAACCAAGATAAACGGATTCAGAGTCCGTTGTCCTACCATTAGACGATCTCCGAAGATGGAATTGTCGTAGCTGATTTTACCAAGAAAGTAGCAGGAAGTCAAGGACACAGAGGTTGAAAATCTACGTATAGTATACTATACTATAGTAACGGCACAGCTAATGTGTCAGGTATGTTTTACAAGCTTTATGAAGAAGCATTTTTGGTACCACACCGTTTTAAATATAGCGATAATTGCGTACGTCATGTTTGGGTTATTTGTCCCAGCCTACGCGGCAGAAAAAAAATGTTTTTTGGATGTTAATGCTCCGTATAAAGTTGCAAATAGCGCGGCTATTTATTTTGTAACACCCTCGTGCACGAAACAGGTTTTTGTAAACTCAGAGGCCTTTTTTCAAAAATTTACATCCTGGAAACAAGTAAGAAAGATATCGCAGTTAAGCTTGAAGAGAATTCAGAATGATAAACAGTTCACATTGCTCGTCGACAAGTCCGCTAATGGTGAGCAGTCTCAACCTCATGGAGCAGAATATTCGTTTGCCCGCGTCGATACATCTTCGCTCGATGTGGTTTACGCGCAAGCCCCATCACAGGCGGATATTGACAGTATCATGGCCGATTTTAACATTAATTGGGTGGATAATAAAGAAACTGGTGAAAAGTGGCCAAGCGGCTTTGATTTTAACCAGAGTTCATCTGCTCCGTCAAAGACCGTTATCATTTCTCGTTTAAATGTACTGAAACACCAAACGTTTAGTGAACCGCTCCCGTTCACAAACCTCACGGCCTATGATTATGTTAAAAAATTTACCAAAAATATTACAATTAATTTAAACTGCGTATACAACTCTGAGGGAGGAAATAGTCTGAATTTAAATGCGAGCGCGGGCAGTTGGTTTTGGCTAACGAGTGGTACGTGTAAGGCGACATCTATGCTCGCCCCCTATGTGGATGAACTACAGCTTTTAATCCACGAAACCCGCCACTCAGAGCCCGGCGATCCGGGTCACACATCTTGTGGCATTCCCGGAGGGAACGACCAGTCTTTAGAAAACGGAAGCGGCTACTCCACTGCGGCCATGTATCTTATGTGGGTATATAAATATGGCATAAATGATTCTCCTGCCGCTAAACAACAGGCTAAAGAAGAGGCGGTAAGTTTATTAAAGGAACGGTTTTGCACGAAACCAACACACTCGAACCCAAAAGTGCAAGCGATAATTGATGAGTTGCTTAATAATAAGTCTGACACCAGCCTGCCAGTGTCAGCACCCGAACGAGCTGAAACAAAAACATCCAACAGTTCGCCGGTTGACACCCAAGGAAAGCTATCAATTCACTTCGTGAACGCTCTTACCAACCGATCGATACCAGGCGTTCAACTTGTTGTGTCGCATTCATCGCAGCAGTTTTTTGCTGATTATGATGGTCGTGTAGCGATTCCGCGAACACTAAGTGAAGTGTATGTACCCTATGGTGTCGGTTATGAATCAAAAACATTACTCCTCAAGGATTATCAGACATCTCAAAATATTGACGTAGCACTTCAACCAGAGGCAGCGCCAGGCGGAGCGCAGACGACGTATCTAACCGGCACAGGTACGCCAAATTCCGACGGAGTAACGACGGTAACAGGAAAAGTGCTCGATGAGCAAGGTAACGGCATACCAAACACAGCGGTAGTATTTGCGCAAAGTAGTATTAGTACAAAGACCGATTCAAACGGTAGTTTTGTATTGTCACTGCCCGCTGAGAGCAGAGCGTATAAGATGTACTTTCCCAGCCAGACGCCGATACGGTATTTTCAGGTTGATGTGTACAAAGGATGCACTAACGCGCTGGGGGTCATACGTCTGGGGCGGTAAGTATCGTGGTTGAATAACAGTTAGAAAAAGAGGTTGCGCGCAGCCTCTTTTTTTGTTAGTGTAGAGCTCGCCACACCGTATGAAACTTGTCTGTTTAAATATCGGTATAAAGCTCGATAATGCTATGCATGTAGCTGATTTTTTGGCTTCGGAGCACGCCGATATTGTTGCTCTGCAAGAAGTACTGCGCCACTTCGACGATTCAGTGCTCCCGATGTATCGTTCGAAAGATACTATCGAAAATCGTTTGAAGAGCGAGCTGCCTTATACGTTTTTTGGACCGCTGTGGATTACAGAGGCGTTTTATAAGCACGGTAAAATTCACAGAGATTTTGGTGGCTTGGTGGAGCAAGGGAACGAAGTGCTTTCCGCACTTCCAATAGTAGAAGCCACGAACGAGTTTTTTTACAAAACATATTCCTACGCGCGTGACTGGACACATTTTAAAACTGACGACCACGCGCGGGCGCTTCAAGTGGTAGAGTTGGATGTTAACGGTAAACGGCTTCGTGTTTTGAATACTCACGGTATTTGGACGCACGACAAGCGGGGAGATGAGCGGACAATGGCTGAGTGTCGCTATATACTTTCGGCGGCACAGCGAAAAAAACTTCCTACAATTATTGTTGGAGATTTTAATCTTACACCCGACAATCCGGGTGTTGAGTTAATTAATAAAGAGTTTCAGAACCTTCTTCTTACATATAAGATTACGTCGACACGACCGTCGTTTGACGATGGACTTGAGAAAGGCAGTATGGTTGTTGATTATATTTTTACAAACGATTTGGTTAAAGTGCATACGTTTGAGGTAAAGCCAGTTGCTGCTCCCGATCATTTCCCTCTAGTGCTTGATTTTGATATTATATGATATCTTATCACTAGTATCAAACTTTGCTTATATTATTACATAGTATGCCAAGCTCATGGGAACAAGCCCTCCACAAATTTATACGGCCATGGCAGGCTCGCGAAGATGTGATAGGCGCAGTCGTGACGGGAAGTCGCGCGGCTGGTACAGCAACTAAAAATTCGGATATTGATGTTCATATCATCCTAGCGGATTCAGCAACTACGCGTGAACGTGGTGATATTATGGTTGATGGTTTTTTGATTGAATATTTTGTTAATCCAATTCGACAGCTTAAAGAATATCAAAAGGATGACTGGAAAGAATACAAACGAGCGGATGCCCGCATGTTTCTTACGGGCAAAATTTTATTCGATAAAACAGGTGCGGTGAAGAAATTACGCACGTTTGCACAGGCTCAGTTCAAGAAAAAATTTCCCCAGCTTAGTAGTATTGCCATCGAACTCACCAAATATGGATTGTGGGACGAGTTAGACAACTTAAAAGACGCGCTTGACCAAAAATCTCCACTGGTTCCATTTTTATATTTTCGGATTTTGGAGAAAACTATTTCAATTTACGCTCAGTTCTGTGGCGCTGAGCTGCCTGCCCCCTCCAAACTCCATCGATTTTTTACTGACGCGACATTCCGTAAACGATATCGTATTGCTGCCTTTCCGGACAAACGTTTTGTTAAAGCCGCTTTGCTCTGCTTAGGAGGGGTCAGAATTGTGCGTTTAAAAAAACTGGTAGAGTACACGCTTGGCCAAATGGGAGGACTCACGGTTGACGGGTGGCGGATTAAAAGTATGGTTGAAGTGTAAAAGATACGTTTACCTATGAATGAAGCATTTTTTATCAAAAAATCAATCGAATTGTCACAGCAATCAATCGACGCCGGAGGCTATCCAGTCGGAGCGCTGGTGGTGCGAAACGGCGAAATAATCGGTGAGGGCTATAGTGACGGTAAACAACTGTGCGACGCCACGAGCCACGCGGAAGTAGCCGCTATCCGCGAAGCATCTCAAAAATTAAACAAAAGAAATTTGGACGATGTGGTATTGTATACCTCGCTTGAGCCGTGCGTGATGTGTTTTATGTCCTCCTTTTGGGCATATATACCAAAAATTGTATTTGCTTGCAGCCGCGCGCGAGTCACCCGGAAATATTATGAAGGAGATCACGACATCGCGGAGCTCAATAAAATGTGCCGCCGACAGATAGAGCTGGTGCACTACACCGGCGCCGAAGAAGCCGCGTTGCGTATTATTAACGAATGGGAGAAACGAAAATAGTTTTATGAAACTCATCTCACTCAACACCTGGGGAGGCCGAGCGGGACTTGAGGGTCTGCTCGCGTTTATACAGAAACACCGCGACGCGGATATTTTTTGTTTTCAGGAAATGTGGAATGGGGGAGAGGACTTTTTCGGTCGGCCGGAAGGTCAGAAAATTATTGTCGATGAGCAAGGGGTGCACCCACGGCTTTTGCAGGACATAGAAAAAATTCTTCCCGAGCACCAGTCGTTTTTTCGTCCGCATTATTACGATTTCTATGGTCTTGGGTTGTGTATCAAACGTACTCTACCGCTCGTAGAAGAAGGTGAACTGTTTGTCTACAAAGAGCGCGGCTATGTCCATGCCGAGCGCTATGGTAATCACGCGCGCAACATTCAATACGTTACGTTTGGCACCGCGCGTGGGAAGCGGACAGTTATTAACTTTCACGGTCTGTGGAATGGTGGTGGCAAGACCGACACCGAAGATAGGCTGCGGCAGTCAGACAATATTATCGCGTTTATTAAAACAATTGGACATCCGGTAATTTTGTGCGGTGATTTTAACCTGCTGCCGGAAACGCAAAGCATCAAGAAGCTTGAAGCGGCTGGGCTCAGGAACTTGATTATCGAGTACGGCGTTACATCTACAAGAACGAAACTTTATACCAAAGAGCATCGATTCGCCGATTATGTTATGGTAAGCGAAGGAATTACCGTGACAGATTTCCGTGTGTTGCCCGACGAAGTTTCGGACCATAATGCCATGCTGGTCGAGTTTGAGTAAAGCACGTATAAAAGAGATTGTCAGATAGTCATTTTTTATGTACACTGTGGGTAACTTTATTTAGATACCATATATGTCCGATAAGCACAATTTATTTCGGTTTAATATAACACAAGAGAGAAGTTTTCCAGATGGCCGTACGCCAATCGAAACCGGTATTGAGCTCACTGATAATCCTACTCGCGAAGAATTACAGACTGCAATCGGCAGTTACCTTGAACATGAGTATAAACTTTCACCCACGCCTCGTCTGAACCATCTGCGGTATGAACGTAGGGGCAATAGATTGTTAATTCACGAAGCGGCAGAAAGCGCTCCGGTTGAGCTGGAGTGCGCAGTTATAGAAGACGATAATAGTCCAGATGTGTTCGGCGCTTATCAGCTGATGCAGAGGGTTTTCAAGCCCGAAGATCTTGATACTTTTGAAAATACTAGAGAACTTTTACTTGGGAGAAGGTATGGAGTAAAAACAGAAGCACAAACGAAATTATTTGTTATTAAAGAAGGTGATAGGGTTGTTTCCGCCTTAACGGGCGCGCTTTATGACTTACCAGTTTCACAGGTCGGGGAATCAAACGTAAATATTTTTTTAGGGGGATATGCGGTCACCGATCCATCACGGCGAAACTTCGCTCTCGGCAGGCATACATATCAGCAGGCATTGGAAGACATGCTCGCGACATCATTACAATCAGGGAAAAATTTACTTGGTGTGGCTGGGGAGTGCACATGGTCATCAGAAGGGTTTTGGAATAGCCTCGGTTTTCGCAGGATATATCTGCCCGACGATGGGGATCCTAATCAATTAAACGAAGTTTCTTATATACATCCACCTCTCGATTTTGATCTTGTCAGTGGAAGACAAACCGCAGACGCGCACGCTGGGCCAGAGCATTTGCAGGTTGCTTTTTTTGATCATTTATTCGAAAAGAATCCTGGCATCAGAAAATATTTACAAGCTATTGTGCACGGGTTTAACATTGTGTCATCGTATATACCACCCTCGGCTTTTAAAGGATCTAAACAGGATTATGCCAAACATGTGGCAAGTGTTGAAGCGTATGAGCATGAGTTTGGTCGTCAGTTTCAAGGAAAAAAGCCAGTTTTTTTGACTCGGGCTGAGCGCTTTGCTGCTCCGTATCGCGTACGTGATTTTATTGTCGATCCAAAAGAAAAAGAATATCTTGCTACGTCGACTGAATCTGTCTGGTGGGATACAATGTAATGCACGGCTGGTTTGTTGACACTTCTACCCGCACGGCTTATGATTCCTGTATACCCTTGAATATATTTCTATGAAAAAGACCATCATACTTACATTCGCGGTGTCGCTCGTTCTGGTGGCAGGATGTGCTCGCGGCGTACAGCCAACCTCGGATTCAAAAAGTTCTGCAATGCCCACATCCACCACCATCGCCGCCAATGGTACAGGTAACACGTATCTATCACTCATTAACGACATAACAGGCGATGGCAAAGCCGAAACGGTGTGGCTCACCACTGATAGTAATTTTGTCACAACGCTCCATGTAAACAACGCGACTGCTGTCGTGCCTGGAGATAATCCACAAGGGTATTTTGGTATTGTGAAATTAAATAACCAAGACCCCATTACAGAAATAGCGGTGAGCGATCTGGGGCCGAGTGACGATTACACCACCACATTTTACTATTACGACGGCAACAACATTATTCCCATGGGGACCACTCAGGGGCTCTACGAAGACATGAAATTCGACGGTAAAGGGACAGTGACAACATTGACCAGAGGAAAGATGCTTGACACCTGGTTCTACCCAGATGAATTCTCCCTCACACCCAACCGTTCGTTGACCCATGTGCCCAAAGATTTTTACACTCGGGACACGTTGGTAACGATGCTCCACGAACTCTCTGTACAAGCCTCCCCAACGAGCAGTCAAATCGTAGGTAAACTTAAAAAAAATGAAAAAGCCACGATTACGCGATGCGACGATAAGAAATGGTGTGAGATCACGGGCGCCAAAGGTGAGCGAGGGTGGTTTGCGGTAGAAGATTACGATGTCATCGTCGGAACAGGTGGGTTGCACGGCGGAGATGTATTTGATGGATTATCGTACGCGGATTAAAAAAGACTAAACAAAAAACTCCCACTGCGGGAGTTTTTTTATGTATAAATATATTATCCCACAATCTCGCCACCAAAATCAGCGGCTACTTCCGATAAATCAGAAGAAGGTTGCTCGGCCGATTCCACGGTGCAAAACACCGGAATTCTTTCCGAAAAGAATTGTTCAAGCGCGCCTTCGATCACATGTTTTGATTTTGGCTCTTCTAATTTTTGTTTATGAAGTGAATACGGCACAGACAGCAGCAGTCCGCCATGGTCGAGCTGCTTGAGCGAGCACATTTTGAGCACAAAGGTAAGTGAATGATTGCTCTCGCCGATTTTGGCTACCACATCATTCCATTTCTGCTGCACTTGTTCCAGGGTTGTGGCGATACTATGTCCGTGCGCAATCGTATCAAAAGCCTGCTTGAGTGAAGCGGTAAAGCCGGCGGGTTTAGGACTTTTTTCTTCGGCGGTTGTTTCGGAGGGTGTTACCGCATCATTGTTACTTTGTTTCATTGCTTCATTGCTATTAGCAACCTGTTTGCCCGATGCCGTGGCATGTGGAGCCGCTGGCTCACTCCCGTGCGGTTCGCTGCAGTATTCGACGATCAAAATTTCTAACGGTAACTCTGGTACCGGCGCCGTGCGGATCTCGAGTCGGCGGCGTAAAAACGAATCGATAAGTGATACTAATTCACCAGGGGAAAATACTTTGGTGAGTTGCTTAAGTTGTTTGATCTGCTCGGCGCTGTAGAGTGCCTTCTCTGCATCGATGGTTTGGGTGGCTTGCAGCACCATCATAGTTCGGATCGTTTCGATACAATCGAGCATAAATTGTTCCATGGGCACTCCCCTGTTCGACAATGAACGCACGAGCTCAAGGCCGGCACGACGTGGTTCCAGGCGCGGGAACACCAGCAGC
>CAYTPE010000045.1:0-1616 GCA_964439885.1 uncultured Gammaproteobacteria bacterium | reverse complement strand
TTTCTCATGTAGAAGCGTCACCAGCTCGAGCACACTTTCAACATCGGATGCCGGTAGTATGGCAAGCGCGTCCTCGGCGGTGATTTTTTTTCGGTTTAACGAAAAGAGTTGCCCGAGCAGGCTTTCGGCATCGCGCAAGCCACCATCACTTTTGGCAATAATGCGCGTCATGACATCGTCGTCTACTTTTATTTTTTCTTTTTCGCAAATCGTTCTGAGCTGCTCACGCATGCGCTCGAATGGAATACGTTTGAACGTGAAACGCTGACAGCGTGAGACAACGGTTGCGGGGAGTTTGTGCAGTTCGGTCGTCGCCAAGATGAACACGACATGAGCCGGTGGCTCTTCCAATGTTTTAAGGAGCGCGTTAAAGGCGCTGGTGGAGAGCATGTGGACTTCGTCGATAATGTATACTTTGTATTTCGCTTTGGTGGGTTTGAATTGGCTGCTCTCGATGATATTTTCTCGTACGTTATCCACACCGGTTTGCGAAGCAGCATCAATTTCAAGTACATCAATATGGCGTCCGACCGTGATTTCTTGGCAGGATGTACATTCATTGCACGGTTCAGATTGACCCTCTTTTCTTTTCTCACAGTTGACTGCTTTGGCCAAGAGGCGTGCCATCGTCGTCTTACCAACACCACGTGGGCCCGAAAAAAGATAGGCATGAGCCACCTTGTTCATTGCGACTTCATTCATGATGGTCTGCACGATATATTCTTGCCCGGCAAGATCGGAGAAAGATTGGGGACGGTATTTACGGTAGAGAGTAGTCATAAGGTTAGTTCGTAGTCAATAGTTCGTAGTCAATAGTCACTAGTTCGCAGCTCTATGAACTATTGGCTATGAACTAACTACAAAGATGCTTCACTTAAATCCTCCACACTGCTCTTCGCTGCTACACCGAGCTGGGCACGCTCCATAATCTCGGCATCTACAATCTCGCGTGGTCGGCCGTACTTGAGGCGGGACAGCTCTTTGATAGCAGCAGCCAGCTCTTTGTTACCTGGTCGTGGGGGATAGGTCATCATATTAAACGGTTTCGCGGCCGTGTTGTCAATAAGCAGTTTGGTATAGGCGGTATACTGCTCCACGTTCACCAAATCGTACGCGCCAAACACAGGAGCGTACTCTTTGGCGAGGATTTCGGCGTCTTCCACGCCAATGCGGAAACTCACGAGTGTACCAGCGTTACCCAAAACAGCATCACGGACAGTCGTTTTGCCTTTGTTGTCTTCGAGCTGTTTCATGTATTGGTGGGCGATAATAAGCTCGAGGCGATATTTACGCGCTTCGGAGAGAATGGTAGCGATGGAATCAGTGATAAAGTTTTGGAACTCATCGATATAGAGGTAGAAGTCGTGGCGTTCTTCTTCAGGCAGGGCCGCGCGCTCGAGAGCGGCCATTTGGAGTTTACTCACGATAATCATACCAAGCAAGTTGGCGTTGATTTCACCCACGAGACCCTTGGCCAAATTGACGAGCAGGATTTTTTTCTGATCCATCACCTCACGAAAATTAAATCCGGAATGGCTCTGGCCAATAATGTTGCGCACCAGGGCGTTTTCGGTAAAGCGGCCGACTTTGGAGATAAGGTAGCCAAGCATTTCCGA